>JBCCDA010000105.1:0-14373 GCA_039033215.1 Pseudomonadota bacterium
CGCGAAAGGATCAAACGCAAGACACTCGAAGCGCGACGCTTGCATCACGGCCAGCACGCCGCATAGTCAAACCAACAAGATGAGCCAAACTCTCTCTTAGTTCAGGCCGCAATTGGTCCCAAAAACTCTGACGACGGACACATAGAAGCTGGCTGCGCCATCGGGGTCTCGTCAGCGGCACCTGACGGGCTAAGACTTGGAGCCTTGCCTCGGATGGCAGCTTCGTCCGCGTAGCTAAAGAGGGCCCATGCCCATCTTCGCGGACGCAACGAACGGCCGGTTCGACGTCACGCGCCCGCGAAGACTGGCGCACCATTCAAGTTACGCAGTGGGCCGCCCGCTACTGCTCTAAGATCGGACGTACCCGGTGAAGGATGTTGCCAGCCGACTTGCGCCACGAACCGACATAGCAAACGGTAGTGAAGTCAACACGCATAGGAGTCTTTCAGCCCAATCTGAGACCAAACCTATGACAGGTTGATCACCTGAGCCTCACTTCTTTGCCGGCTCTGACTTTGCGTATTCCCAGTCATGATCAAGGTAGCCCCCGCACTTGCCATGCATTGGACTAAAGTATCAGTAGAGCCTGGGTCTAGCACGCCGTCCGGGCAGTCCAGAAGAACAAGCCGGGCTTGGCACAGGCTGGCGCGGGCAAGCAGCACACGCCATCGCTCACCCTCGGAGATGTTTCTCCCCAACTCACTTACGCGACCATCGAGGCCGCCTAAGCGTTGAAGCAGCGTCTCAAGTCTGAAAGCCGTCGCTTTCTCCAGGATCTGCGCGTCAGAGGGACGTTTCACCGCGCCAAGCGTGAGGCAGCGGCGCAGACTTCCGGCCAGGATTGGCGTTTGGGCATCGATCAGGCAGATTCCAAATTCCGGCGAGGCAGACGTGGCGGGATGATCGCCCATCAGCACGCGGCCGTGTTCGGGCTCCTCCATGCCAGCAGCAAGCCGCAGCAGTGTTGTCTTGCCCGTTCCGTTCGCGCCGTGCACCTGAAGAAGTCCGCCAACAGGCACATGGAAGGATAGATTTTGCATCGGACCGTGCGAGACGTCTTCGAAAGTCATGCTTGGCTGTGATAGCAAGGCTTTGCGTGCGGGCAGAACTGGCCGCCGAAAGACGCGAAGACACTTGGACCGTGCAACCACGAAGGCATTGTAGCGGTCCCAGATCATGGCAAGGTCGCGCAACGGTGCCACGAGGATGGCGGCCCCTGCCAAGCCTCCGGCCGCGAGCGATGCGGGCAGGTCGAGGTGCAGTGCGATTGCGAGAACCAGAGCTCCTGCGATGGCCGCAATCATATCCGGAATGGCGCGCATCACCGCGCCAGCCCGGCGCCTGGCGGTCGCAGACTCGGTCAGTGTATGGGTGCGGTTTCGCAAGCGCGCAACGTCGTGGCCCATACGCCCGATCAGGCGCAGGTCTGGAGCTTGCGGCGCCCGCTCACTCATATCTGCTGAAAGACGTGCCCGCTGACGGCGCAGGGCACGGTGCAGGGGTCTGAGCGTCCGGGCCGCGAGCGTCATCCCCGCGAGTCCAACACAGACGCAAGCCGTCAGCACGGCACCAATGACAGGGTTCAGCAGGAAACCCGCGCCGCAGGCGGCAGGCAGCACGAACGCTGCCGCGATAAGTTTTGGCATCGCATCGCCGACCCAGCTCCGGATCGAAGACAGATCGCCAACAAAGTGGAGCGAAAGCCCACCGCGACGCTGGTTCTGCACGGTAAGGCGCGGCATCCGGGAAAGATGGGTGAAAAGCCGCTCGCGCAACTCTCCGGCGAATGATTGCCCAAGCCGTTCTGCGACCGTGGCCTGCGCGATCCGACCGCCTGCGATGACGACCCCGCTGGCAGCCAGCACAGAAAGGGCCGCCACGGGCAAGGGCCCGGCCGGCGCTAGAAACGTTGCAAAAACGTCGCGGGTGGCGACCGCAGCAACCGCTGCGGCCCCCGCTTGCAGAAGCGCGGTCAGCACCACGAACGTGAGAAACCGGCCGCGCCCCTGCCCACTGATCGAGGGAAATGCGCTCACATCAACCCCGCATTGGCGCTGTTGGCGATAAAGCGTGCCCGGCTGAAAAGGACCGTTGCAAACGCCGGGTCGCGGAGTTTTTCGCGGGACGCAATGTCATAGCCGGTTGCGGCCTCGGCCTCCGTGGTTGCCATGAGCGACTGGGTGATCAACCCTGTCAGGGCAAGCGGACGGATGCCGATTTTCGCCAGTGTGGAGACCCCACCCGTGGCGGCGAGCGCATCAGGGACCGCCAGCAGAAAGCCGGCGAACCGCGCCCGATAGGCCGGATCGGCGATCAGGGCTGCCGTCTCCTTCTGGAGGACACCATCTGCCAACTCTAAGACGGCAATGTCGCAGCCCTCGGCAGCTGCACCTGCCAGCAGCGCATCGGTGGCTTTCGAAATCCGGGAGATCGGCTCGAGATATGTCGAGACCATCCCGGCATCCACGAAGTCGGCCACATGATGCGCCCCTGCATCCACATACGCGTTATAATCGCCGAACGCCCCGGTGCCGGTCGCCTTGATGGCCGCGACACGGTGGCCTGCGCGCACCAGACCGTGCACGAGGCTTGCCACCGCCGTGGTCTTGCCCGAGTTCATGGAGGCGCCAACTGCACCGATGACTGGAATTGCGGGGCGTGGACGCACGGGGATGGCATACTGTGCCAAGTTGAGTGGCGTGCGATCCGCGCCGGTCAGCAAACCGGTTGGCCTTATCCGCGTGGGGGTCGCCATCTTCCCGTTGCGGCTGCGCAAGCGGCCCAGCACGCCGCCGCTGGCGAGCAAATCGGACCCCGAGACCGAGAGCTCGGCCACGCCCTCGAACTGATCGGGTGCATAGCGCGCGCCACAGACAACAACGACCAGATCACCGACATAGAGTTCGGAGGGACGGCCCGAGCTAAGCTGCAGCCGCTTGTGCGATCCGATCCGCTCGACCCGGCCGAGCACGAGGTCCCCGGCCCTCGCAGCCTTCAAATCGCGACACAGACCGACGGCCGCATCACGGGCGACGCGTCGGGTGGTGAAGGCCCATTTGGCCTGGGTGAGCGTCGTCGGGTTCAACGCGGTCTCGTGCGAAGAGCCCAAGGAAACGAATGCGTTCATCTGAGGTTTCTCCTTCATCATGCTTGAGCAGTTTGCGGGTTGGGGGATAGGTGCTGCCGCGCTTCGGGATGGGCGAGGCAGGTGCGGAAATCGTGCCCGCAGCCATCCAGTTCGATCAGCTTGATATTGGGCTGGATGCCGCTCAGGTGGGCGGCATCCTCGATGGCTGAGACCCAGCGTCCGGCGCGCTCGCGTCGGGTCCGCCCCTGCTGGGCGTCAAGTTCCGGGCCCGAGCGCGTGTTCTCGTCCACCACGTCATCCTCGGTGCCGATCAGCACACGGATCGGGAGCGAGAGAAACGGTGCAAGATCATCACGCGACCGAGACTGCCAGGTATTGTGTCGGCTGGTGGCTGCTCCAAGGCCATAGGGAAACGGCGTGCGATCGGGGAAGGTGTACCAGCCAGCTGCAATCAAGGTCAGTCGCGCCACGCGATGCGGATAGAGCATGGCGAAGCGGTGGGCAAACTGCGCACCGCCGGAAAAGCCACAAAGCTCGATCCGGTCCATGTGGCCGATCCCAGCCATGGCGAGGTCGTCCAGGGCCGACAGGAGTGCAAGGTCGGCCCGTCTTTTGCGGACCACCTGCTGATAGTGTGGCCAGTCATCCCGATCGAACAGCGGCGCGATGACAGCCTGCCCGGACGCTGCTGCATGCGGTGCCAGCAGAGTTGCCTGCGACCTGGCCCCACGTTGCAGCCCATGGACGGCCACAAGGGTCGGCTTTTTCGGATCCATGCGCGCGGGCATCGATGTCCAGCAGGACAAGTCTGCTGCACCGAGCCGCGTGATACGCGAAACTTCATACCCCAGGCCCGAGGCTTGATTGCAATCGTGATCAAACATGTCGTGTTCCCTTTCCATGATCAGTCGATCCGCACCCAGGCATCGCGGACGCGATTTTCATCGTCGATTTCGTGATAGGCGACGGGGCCAATGCGGGGCGAATACCAGGTGGTGCGCCGCACCCGCCCGTCGTCGCAGACGACCACGTAGGCAGGCGTTGCAGCTTGCCCGGGCCGCAGGACCTCCACACTGTCCTCGACCACGCAGCAGGAGCGTCGGGTCGAACGTTTGCCGTTCCATGAAACCGCGCGGCGCTCGTATGTGGCGGTGTTGCCCACGCGCAGCGGGAAGAGCGAACCTTCGCGCCGGACGCGCGCTTTGGCCGTGTGCCAGTTTTTTGATGTGCCGCACCGGGCGAAGCTGTCAGATGGTGCGAACCAGTCATGCGACCTGGTCCAGACACACCCGTCGGGTTCGCGCACCCGGATGCCATTTCCTGCGCGAGAGATGCGCAGTCGGTCAGGCTCGCCATCCAGAAGACTCTGAACCTGCATGGACCGCAGCCGCCGCAGTACCGGAGACTCTACCGGCGCGATGTCAGCGGTCAGTGGCTGCGTTTCAGGGCGTCCTTTCCCAAAGAACCCAAAGGGAAGATCAAGATCGACCGTGCTGGCAGCGCAGCCGCCCAGGACAACCGCCAAAGACATTGCAAGAATGGGTTTCACGTTCTCCTCCAGGACGTTGGCGCCGTTCAGTGGCGCTGTCTGGGGGGAGAACGATCAGGGCCGGGGTCTATTCCCCGATCTCGCCGACATTTTCGTCGTCAGACGCAGTTTTTTCCTGGGGACTGAATAAGCCCGAAGCCATAGACATCATCGCGGCCCGGCGCGCCCAAATCGCGGGCGGTGCCGCTCAGCAGCTTTCGGGCCGCGTCCGGATCTCCGCCGGTTCGCGCGCGGGCACGCAGCATGGCGGCCACAGCGAAGGGTACGGCGAAGCTGGTGCCGGTGAACGTCCCCGTGCCGCCATTGGCCGAGGCCGAGGGGATGCCGACCCCAGGCGCTGCCACCTCCACGTAAGACCCCCGTGTGCCGCTTCGGTAGGGGCGCAGACGCGCGTCGACAGCTGCGACTGCCATCACTTCCGGGAAAGCTGCCGGATAGGCGGGCTTGGCGCGCGCACCACCATTGCCTGCCGCGGCCAGAAGGTTGGCGCGACGAGAGGCGCGCTGAACGGCAAACTGCAAGGTGGCATTCCGTTGTCCCGCAAGGCTCAGCGCAATTACCCTTGCGCCCGAAGCAACGGCCCAGTCCAGCGCTTCAACCAGCGCGAATGCATCAGCGCGCTCGCGGTCATCGGCGAAGTGCATGACTTCGGCCGCCAACAACCGGGCTTCGGGAGCCAGCGGCGCGGTGCCGGGTGCAATCTCGCCGACAAGCAAGGCGGCAATCGCCGTTCCGTGGTCCATCGGCGCGGCTGTGGCACCAGGGCGCAGGAACGACCTTGCCTCTATGCGCGCACGCCGAAGAGACGGATGATCGCGCCGTACGCCGGTGTCGATCATGGCGATTGGCGCCCCGCGTCTGCAGGATCTGCCAACTTTCTCATCGATCGCGACCAGAGTCGCACCCCAGCACCTGTCGCCACATCCAGACCCTGCACCTTCGTAAAGATCATTGAGGTCGACCACTGATCCCGGGCTAAGGGCACGAACAGTCTGCGCTGCCTCCTCGAGATCGGCGCCAGGTGGCGTGGAGAGGCGCAGGAAACGGGCCTGCAAGCCATTGAGGGCAGTTTCTTCCAGCACCGCGAAACCCGCCGCCTGCAACGTGGCCAAGTCTGGCTGCGCCTGGCCGGTTGGCGTAAGCACCAAGATTTCGTTCGGGACGACCGGCCTGTCGGCACCGAAAATCAGGTCAATGAGGTCCGATACAGGATCGTCGCCTCCGGCTGTATTTCCGCGACCCTGCCCAGCTGAGGATCGTGGTGCGCTTGCAGATGTGCCATCATCGCTGTCGTCGCCGTCATCCCCATCGTCACCGTTATCCCCATCGCTGTCACCGTCTGCGCCGTCGCTGTCTCCACCGTCTCCATCGCCGTCTCCACCATCTCCTTCGTCAGCGACAGCCAAAGCACCGAGACGCCATGGATCGGCAGGGTCAGGCGCGAGGCCAATCACGGCAGTGATCAGCAACAGCAGCAGCAGGTGTTTCATGGGCATTCCTCATTCAATGTGAGGCGAAAACGCGCCCGGCCCGAAAATATTCCGATATCGAGGGAATAAAAGAGGCATAGCTTCGTTCTCCATCAAAGCTGCCGTTGTGAGAGCCTGATGAGCGAGAGCATTCGACAAGACCTGATCGCCGTTCTGCCAAGACTTCGGCGGTTTGCCTGCGCCCTGGCCGGGAACCTCAGCGAAGGGGATGACATCGTGCAGACAGCCTGCGAAAAGGCCCTCGTCCGTGCCGATCAGTTTCAGCCTGGCACGCGGTTCGACAGCTGGATGTACAGGATCGTTCAGACAACGTTCCTCGACTTTCGCAGACGGCACGAGCGCCGCTTTGCCCGCTCCGACTATGATGCGCTCGCCGCATTGTCCGATGCAGGCATGGGCGCCGCGCGACCGCAGGATCGTTTGCTCCTGGCCCGCGTGCGCGAGGCCATGGCATCCTTGCCGGACGATCAACGCGCCGTGCTCGCCCTCGTCGCCATCGAAGGACTGGGGTATCGCGAGGCCTCCGAAGTTCTCGACGTCCCCGTGGGCACAGTCATGAGCCGGCTTGCCCGTGCGCGCGCAAAACTCAAACCTCTTCAGGAAGGAGCGTTCTCATGAGCGACAAGTGGACAGAGGAGGAGATCGCAGCCTTCGTCGACGGCTCGCTGGACGACGCGGCAGCGCGGCGAATCGCGGCAATCATCGAGCAAGATCCAGAAGCCCTTGCGCTGGCCGAGGAGATCGAGAAGGGAAACGACATCTTGCGTAATGCTTTCGTAGATGTGGCAACGGCCCCGATCCCTGCATCGCTCGCGGAAACCTTGTCCGGGCGAGATGAGACAGTCGTCCCGTTCCGCAAGAGGATTGCTCAGCCAGGCACGTGGATCCCAACTGCTGCGGCTGCCAGCATCGCGGTGGCGATTGGGCTGGGAATTGGCACGCAGTTCGGTGGCACCAATTTCAGCCCCGAGATCACGCTTGGCGATGCCCCGCTCGACAGCGGGTTGCATCTTGCACTTGAGACCTTGCCGAGCGGCATGGCCCATGAAGACCGGATCATGCCGATGCTGACCTTCACCGATGCATCGGGGCGCTATTGCCGCGAGTTCGAAGTTGTCGGCGACTTGCCGGATGAACTGGAGTTCGGGATCGCATGCCGAAGCGAAAGCCACACCTGGCACGTGGAGATCATCGTCAGCGCGCCCATGGGCACAGCCGATGGTGGAGGTTTCGCCCCAGCATCTGGACCGGGCGCAGACGCGCTTGCAGCAATGATCGCAGCCTTGGGTGGCGGCGAGCCACTCGCGCCGGAGGCGGAAGCCAGTATGATCGAAAATGGCTGGCAACCTTGAATGTCTGCTTTCGCGCAATACCGGCCGTTACCGAAGCCCTCACGAGTGTCGTGTATTGCGCGGTTCCCGACATTCGGTTTCCGCCACCATCGGCGCATACGTAGCAGAGCTTTGCATAGTGCCAACGTTTGCACTTCGGGAAATTTCTTGGGCCGAGACACCTCATTTCGCGGCGCCATTGGCACCGTAGAGCCGTGTTTTCATCCGTTGATATGCAGGATCGTGACAATTTGTGATAACGTTTTTGGAGTGAGGGGAATCAATCACATCACCGCCCATAGTTAGGCAGACGCCAGTAGGCACACGGAGCCCGCAAGGATCCGGTGTGTCCTGACGCGTCTTGCCGTGCGGCTACAGGGCAGGCTGAACACAATCGAGGGGACGCGGCGCACACGCCGCGAGAGGGACAGACATGACAACGACACCGACAACGTGGCTCAACAGCTTCCAGGTCAACACCAGCTCGACCGGCTTTCAGGGACAACAGGACATCGTGGGCCTGTCGAACGGCAACTTCCTTGTCGTCTTTGCCGATGACAGCGGCACGGTCGGCACGGGCGCGGGGCGCGACATTGTCGGCGTGATCTACAATGCCGAAGGCACGATCGTCACCACCGCCTTCCAGGTGAACACGTTCGGCACGGTCGATACCGAAGATGCGCCCGCTATCGCTGCCACGAACGATGGCGGCTTTGTCATGGCGTATGAGGACGGGAACAGCGCTGGGAACGCCATCCGCGTCGAGCGCTTCAATTCCAGCGGCACATCGACCCACACCGCCACAGTCCAAAACGACCCGGGCACACCGTTTGTCTACAGCCCGAAGATCGCGGTCAACCAGGCCGACAACTCGATCTTCGTGAGCTACCTGTTCTCTGACGGCAATGACGACAGCGTTCGCGGCAAGCGGCTGGACGCGGACCTGAACATCGCGGCGGGCACGCCCGCAGATGGCTATGTGGTGCGCAGCGACGATGAGCTGGCGGCCACGCCGGGGGTCTTCGGCAACAACACCGCCGTTCTGTCCAACGGCAACTTCGTGACGGTCTTCTCCGAGCCCGACAACGGCACCACCGGTGCCGACAACATCGAATTCCGGATCAGCAATGGCACGACGGGCGCGAACGGCGCCAGTGCGAACGTCACCTCCGCTTTAGGTGACGAGGAAATCCAACCCGATGTCGCAGCCCTGACCGGTGGCGGCTTCGTCGTGGTCTGGCGCGAGGTCGAAACCACGACCAACGGCAACGACACGGGCGATAACATCCAGTTCGCGCGCTACAACAGTTCCGGCGCGCTGCAGGGCTCGCTCACCACTGTTGTCGATACCGGTAACGAGTACCAAGACCCGGCGGTCATCGGGCTGGAGGACGGTGGCTTCTTCATCGCAGCCTATGACGCCACAGACGACTCGATCGAAGGCACGCGCTTTGATGCGTCGGGCAATCAGGTGGGCGGGAATATGGCAGTCTTCGTGACCGGGGTGACGAACTTCCCCGACATCGAGCTGAGCCTGACCACGGACGGGCGCATCCTGCTGACCTATGACGACCCATCGGGCGACATCCAGGCCGAGATCCTGGATCCGCGCGATGCCGGGACGATCACGGCCGAGGCGGGCGATCAGCAGTCCACCGCGCGCGCGACCGAGGACACGACGCTGGTTGGCGTCATGGACGAGGCCGACACGCTGTTTGGCCAGGACGGCAACGACGTGATCTACGGCGGCGATATCACCGGGCCGGGCGCTATCGACATCCTGTATGGCGGCGATGGCAACGATCTTCTGAACGGCGGGCTGTTCCGGGACCAGAGCTTCGGCGGCAATGGGAACGATACGTTCCAGATCAGCGCGGGAAATGCTGCGGACGACGTCTTCGGCGGCAGCGGCACCGATACGCTGGACTTCAGCGCGTCGGGCCTAGTCGGCGATGTCATCTTCACCTCCAGCGCAAGCGGCAGCTATCTGGGCATCTACGACTTCACCAACATCGACGTTATCATCGGCAACAACCAGAACCGCACCTGGGATCTGTTCTTCGGGACGCAGTCGGTCGTGGCAGGGTCGGGGAATGACACAATCATCCACGGTGATGGCGAGTTTCTGGACAACCTGGACGCGGGCGGCGGGATCGATACCTTCGACGCCTCGCTTGAAGATTCCACCGGAATCACCGTCAACATGCAGGCGGGCACGATCTTTGGCCTCAATGGCTCGGCCGGGTCGCCGCTCACGTTCCTGAACTTCGAGAACTTTATCGGGACGCAGGTCGACGATAACATCGCCGGCTCGAACGCCGCCAACTCGATCGAAGGGGGTGACGGCAATGACACGATCAACGCCCAGGGCGGCAACGATCTGGTCTATGGTGGCGACGGCAACGATGTCTTCACCAGCGATTTCGGCGACGACAGCCTGTTCGGTGGCGCGGGCAACGACACCTTCAACGTCCTGGACTTCGGTGACACCGACACGATCACCGGTGATGGCGGCACCGATACGGTTTCGGTCGCGGGCTCGGGCAGCATCTGGACGCTGGCGAACAACATCGCCACGGCGGGCTCCCAGTCGACCACGTTGAGCAGTATCGAGATCTTCATCGGCTCGAATCAGAACGACGAACTCGACGAAGGCAGCGGCGCGATCAACGAGTTCTTTGGCGGGGGTGGCAACGACATCCTGCGCACGAACGGGATCAACAATCTCAACGAGACGTTCGACGGTGGCACCGGCACCGACACGCTCGACTTCTCGGATGAGACGGATGACACCACCTTCGACATGACCGCTGGGACCCTCACCAGCCTGGGGGCCGCGACGAACTTCGAGAACGCCATCGGCGGGTCGGGCAATGATGACATCCTGGGTACCATCGGCGCCAACTCGATCTCCGGCGGTGCTGGCAACGATACCTTGAAGGGTGATGACGGCAACGACATTCTGGAGGGCGATGCCGGCGACGATGTTCTCGAAGGCGGTGCCGGCAACGATACGCTCGATGGTGGGACCGGCAACGACACACTGCAGGGTGACGGCGGCTCGAATACCTACATCGTCGCCGATGACGGCTCGACCAACTCTATCGACGGCAGCACAACCCTGGACACGATTGACGTCAGCGGGTTCACATCGGGCATCTTCTTGGGTCAGAACTCCAGCGTCGGCGCGACCGGCGACTACAACCTCGTCAGCGACAACGGCACAGTGATCGAGAACGCCAACCGGGAGGCGAAGACCCTGGTGGCGACCGACTTCGACGACGAGATCAACGAGTTTTTCATCGACGTCATCTACGCCGGTGACGGCAACGACGAAGTCATTGTCTACCAGTCGCCCAGTGCGACCGAAGCCTACTTCGGCGGCGCAGGCACCGGCGATACGCTGAACCTTGCCGACGGCATCGAAGGCGGTTCAGAGAACTCGTACAGTGAAGTGAATCTCAATACCGGCGTGCTGACCAACACGGGCGGCGCGTTCGGGTTCGAGAATGTCATCGGGGCCGACGGTGACAACACGATCACCGGCACCGCCGGCGCCAACTCGATCGAAGGCGGTGCGGGCAATGACACCATCATCGGTCTGGGGGGTGACGACCATCTCTATGGCGGTGCCGACGACGATACGTTCATCATCTCAAACGACGGGGGCACAACCTCGATCTTCGGCGGATCGGGCACCGACCTCCTCGATCTCAGCGGCTCGACGGCCGGATGGACCATCGGCACGGCTAACGGGAGCTCGGGTTCGGCCTCGATCTTCGGTGTCGACAGCGTTGATGAGATCATCGGATCCAGTTTCGACGATGTTATCCAGGAGAACTTCATCGACTCGATCTCGGCCGGGGCTGGCAACGATATCGTGCGCACGAACGGGCTCAATATCTCGGACGAGACGTTCGATGGCGGATCGGGGATCGACACGCTCGATTTCTCGGCCGATTTCTCGGACATCACCTTGAACCTCACGACCGGTGCATTCAGCAACACGGCGGGGGCGTTCAACTTCGAGAACGCGATTGGCGGGTCTGGGAACGACTCAGTCACCGGGACGAACGGCGCGAACTCGATCCAAGGCGGATCCGGCAACGACACGATCGACGGTGGTCAGGGCAGCGACGTAATCTACGGCGGCGCCAACAACGACCATATCCTCGACGGATCTGGGCTCAGCGGCGGCACCGATGTGGTCTACGCAGGCGACGGTGACGACCGGGTCGAGAACTTCGATGGCTTCGTCGGCGATTTCCTGGACGGCGGTGCCGGAAACGATACGCTGGATCACTCGGGTAGCGTCGTCTTCGGCGACTCGATCGTGAACCTCGAAACCGGGCAGGTCGTCTTCACGAACTTCCCCGGGAACCCGTCATTCGACACTGCCATCAACTTCGAGCACTTCCTGGGCGACGAACTGGGCGAGACCATTACCGGCACAGCAGGTGTGAACTCGATCTCGGGCAACGCCGGCGACGACGTCATCGACGCCGCGGGGGGCAACGATGTTGTCTATGGCGGCAGCGATAATGACACGATCATCGGGGGCGCGGGCGCCGACCGCATGTATGGCGGTGCTGACGACGATACGGCCGACTACTCCGCGTCGGGGGCAGGCATCGATGTGCGCCTCAACGGCTCGGGCAGCTCGGGCGGCGACGCCCAGGGTGACCGACTGTTCGAGATCGAGAACGTCGTGGGCTCGGACTTCGCCGACACGATCACCGGCAACGGGGCTGGCAACACGCTCGACGGTGGCGGCGGGGCGGACTCGATCATCGGCTCGGGCGACGAGGACCTTCTGATCGGCGGGGCCGGCGGCGATCAGATGCGCGGCAACGCCGGGAACGACACGCTGGAGGGCGGCGCCAACAACGACCGGCTCTTCGGCGACGAGGACGAGGACGTGATCTTTGGCGGTGCCAACAATGACCGGGTCTTCGGTGGGGGTGACAACGACACCATCGACGGCGGCACCGGAGATGACGAGCTCTTCGGGACGCTTGGCGCCGATCTGATCTTCGGCGGGAATGACGACGACCTCATCGCCGGGAACGCCGGGGCCGACGTCCTTTACGGCGGCGACGGGAACGACACCGTCAACGGCAACGAATTCGCCGATCAGCTCTATGGCGGCGCCAACGACGATACGCTGAATGGTGGCTCGGGCCTCGATGTGCTCTTCGGCGGCGGCGGCGAGGACATCCTGAACGGGGGTGCGAGCTCTGATCAACTGACCGGTGGTGGCGGGGCCGACACCTTCCAGTTCACGGTGACGGGCGGCATCGACCGGATCACGGACTGGCAGGACGGGGTCGACGTGCTCGACTTCACCGCGGATGGGCTTGGCTTCGGGGACTTCGCGGTATCCACGTTCGGGGGCGGGGCCGGCACCAAGATCGTCGGCGGCGGCTATGTTGTCTTCTTCGAGGGCGTGCCCACGGCGGACATCGACGCCACAGACTTCCTCTGACATCACCCGCGCGCCCTGCACCCGGGGCGCGCACCCCAAAAACTACGGGCGATTGGCCCAGCCGGTCACCTTCCAAATTCCTTGTGGGCTGCAGGTGTGCTCGCGATGGTCGATCGAACGTCGGGACGTGGCGCATTTCGGCTGCTTGCTGAGGATCAAGCCTACGCCCAGAACTGGGGCAGTAGCGGACGGCCCAGAAGAGACATTCACCACAAGGTCCGATACTGCGCTGCAACTTCACAAATCCAGACATTGAACGCTGCCTTCATTTTCTGCGCGCGCAGCCCACATTTCAGACATTCGCTGCATGCGCAAAGAACTAGGAATTTCGCGGATCCGAACCATTGCGGTATTGCGCGTTTTCAACAGACAGAAAAACACTTTAGATTGATCGAGTAACAATATGTACGCGTGGGAGAATAAAACTTTGGCAGAGGCGGGCGGACCTTCCACGCAAGCAGGGATTTTCTATCAAAACAGCGTCGCCGCACTAACGCTGGCAGACTTACTAGACCTGAGCCCTCTGAGCGCGCGAGAGCGTGTTCTTGAGGTTCGCGTCGAGGCGCCCGGAAGTGTCGACGACATTGTCGTAACCTTTGCGGATGGCCATTTGGACTACCAATCTGTCAAACTGAGCCTTCGCGTTCGCAACGAAGCATGGAGCAGTCTGTGGAAGGGGCTCTACGCACAGATGCGATCACCGAACTTTGGTCCGACTGACCAGCTTACGATTGTCTTATCCGACAGAAACGCTGCCAGCGATGCGCTCATTCAGCTCTGCGACCGGGCGAATTCCGCAATTGATTGCTCCGAATTCACGGCACGCGTGATGCGAGAACATCAGACGGCGCTTGAAAGTATAGAAGAACTGATCGGCGACCGAGTTTCGGTGTTCGAACTTCTTCGCCGCACCCGTATTTTGCATCTTCCCGACGACGCGATCGAACGCGAGTTTGGACGGCGAAGACTCGCGGGGGGTACGCAAGACCTTCCAGCCTTGCTCCCTCTGTTACGCGACATGGTTGGTGGTGTGTCTCGGCGGCGGGGTTTGTTTCGCGGGGCCAATCTTCGACGCAGGCTCCAGAACGAATATGGTGTCCTTCTAGGCGAGCCCAACGAGTGGGGCTTGGCGGCTTACCGTCGGTCACTCGAACAAACGACTCGCCTCAACGTCCCGGGAACAGCGCTGTCTGGTGCTGCCAAGGACATGTTCGTGTGGCCCCGTGCAAGGACCTTTGATGGGGCCCGGCCAACAGATTTCGAGGACGAGAGCCCAGTCCATTATGATGACTGTCCGTCGTCAGAGTTTTTGGGACCAATTGCGGCCTGAACTAAGAGAGAGTTTGGCTCATCTTGTTGGTTTGACTATGCGGCGTGCTGGCCGTGATGCAAGCGTCGCGCTTCGAGTGTCTTGCGTTTGATCCTTTCGC
>JBCCDA010000106.1:0-14162 GCA_039033215.1 Pseudomonadota bacterium
CAAGCGCGGCCTGATCGACGGTCGCAGGCTGGGCTGTCAGGCGACTGTTCAGGGCGATGTGGTCATCGATGTGCCGCCGGAGAGCCAGGTCCACAAACAGGTGGTGCGCAAGCGGGCCGAAGCCCGCGAGATCGTCATGGACCCCGCCACCAAGCTCTACTACGTCGAGGTGGCCGAGCCAGACATGCACAACCCCAAAGGTGACCTCGAACGCCTTTTGGATGCTTTGTGGGACCAGTGGCAGCTTGCAAACATCATCGGCGATTTGCGCACGTTGCAAATGCTGCAACCGGCGTTGCGCGAGGGCGGCTGGAAAGTCACGGTGGCGATCTACACAGGCCGCGGCCGCTCGAACGGACGGATCATCCAGGTCTGGCCGGGTTTCTACGAAGGCACGCTCTACGGGGTTGCCTTTGACGTAGGCTCGACCACGATCGCCTGTCATCTGGTCGATCTCGTCACCGGCGACGTCAAGACTTCTTCGGGGCTGATGAACCCGCAGATCCGCTTCGGCGAGGATTTGATGAGCCGCGTCTCCTACTCCATGATGAACCCTGGCGGCTACGGCGAGATGACCAAGGCCGTGCGAGAAGCGATTAACGCCCTCATCGGGCAAGTCGCCGCCGAAGGGATGATCGACCGCACCGAGATCGTCGAGGGCGTGCTGGTCGGCAATCCGGTCATGCACCACCTGTTTCTCGGCCTCGACCCCAAGGAATTGGGCTGGGCACCGTTTGCGCTGGCGACCTCAGACTCCCTCACGCTCTGGGCGCGCGAGATGGAACTCGACATGCACCCCGATGCACGGGTCTACATTCTGCCATGCATAGCGGGACACGTTGGTGCGGACGCGGCAGCCGTGGCGCTCTCAGAGGCCCCGCACCGGCAGGACGAGATGACGCTGGTTGTGGATGTCGGCACCAATGCCGAGATCCTGTTGGGAACGCGCGAAGGTGTCGTTGCCTGTTCCTCCCCCACCGGGCCAGCCTTCGAGGGCGCCCAGATCTCCGCTGGGCAACGCGCCGCCCCAGGTGCGATCGAGCGGGTGCGGATCGACCCGGAGACCAAAGAACCACGTTTCCGCGTGATCGGTTCTGACATCTGGTCGGACGCCCCAGGCTTCGATGCCGCTATCACCGGGATCTGCGGCTCGGGGATCATCGAGGTGATCGCCGAGATGCGGCTGGCAGGAATCATCAACGAGGACGGGGTGATCCTGTCGGCCCCGCAAATCGGCTCTCCGAGGATCATCGAGGATGGCCGGACCTGGTCGTACGTCCTTCATGACGGCAGGCCGGATGGCGGAACGTTGATCGCGGTGACGCAGGCGGACATCCGGGCGATCCAGTTGGCGAAAGCTGCTCTCTACGCGGGTTCGCGGCTGCTGATGGACAAGTTGGGCATCGAGACGGTCGACCGCGTCGTGCTGGCAGGTGCCTTTGGGGCACATATCTCACCCAAGCATGCGATGGTCCTGGGCATGATACCCGACTGCCCGCTCGACAAGGTCGTCTCGGCCGGGAATGCGGCGGGCACCGGGGCACGCATCGCGCTCTGCAACTCGGCCGCGCGGCGCGAGATCGAGCACATTGTCCGAACGATCGAGAAGATCGAGACCGCCGTGGAAGAAAAGTTCCAGCAACACTTCGTGGAAGCCATCGCCGTGCCACATAAGACCGCCAAGTTCCCGAATCTGGAGACCGTGGCGACTATTCCCGATGCCCCTGCGATCGAACAGGCGCCTTCAGAAGGCGGTGGGCAAAGGCGGCGCAGACGCCGCGCCTAAGGCGTTCTACCTGTCGATCGGATGGGACCTGCCATTCCACAGGCAGGCAGCTACCGGCAAGAAGACAGGGGGTGTCCGGCATCCGCGGCTCCCTGTCGCCAAGGCGTCTGAGGTTTTAGGTCGACGCAGTGCCGCCGTGTCAAAAAGGGCAGTCGGCGAGAGCGCATCTTCGGTCCGCGTTTCGCGGGGAATGACCCAGACCTATCATTCGAAAGCCATCGTAACACGATCCCGGGCCAATCCGTCTTCACGTACGCTCGACCGTTCTACCGCGATCTGTCAGATCGATCCGTACGCGCAGGTCCTCATGTCGCCAGACAGCCAGTGCCAGCAACGCCTCGTTGCGCATGTCCGCCGAATGAATTGTGCCGGATGGAACATGAAACACCTCCCCTGGTCCAAGCACCTGGTAGGGCTCACTCTCCCGACGGAATGCGGCCGAGCCGCCGAGCACAAGGTATCGCTCATCTGGAGGGTGCGCATGGTCCGGATAGACCAGTCCCTGTCCCCAGTACCCGACCATCACGCGGATACCATCGGCATCCGCCGGACCCTCGGGACCAGCGATATCGCACCAGGCATAGGAGTCGAGGTAATCCCGGTCGAAACCATCCTCCTCACGATACGTCTGACGCCAGTGCAGCTTATCCGCCGCCGCTTGAAGGGCGTGGCAGAAGTCGGCCGTTTGGTGGTTCGTCTCGACCGACGCGATAGCGTCGACCACTGGATAACGGGCAGGAGGAACGTTGCGGACGTGTCGGATCGACGACACTTCAGCTTCGCTGACTGCCAAAGGTTTGGCGAACTGGCGCAAGATTGCGGCGGTCTCGTTCAGCAAGGTGTCGATGGTCTGCATACCGTCCCCCGCCAAAGATTCTATTCGGCGTATCCGAACCTCTTGAGTAAAGGCGCAAAGCGCGCCGTCAACGTCTTCTGAACATCCGGCTGAAGCTCGTTGCGCCATCGACCGGAAGCTCCGGACTGAATATGGCGGTCGTTGATCAGAGACTCGGTGTCCTCTGACATCTGCCGTTTTGAGTTCTGGCGGATGGCAAGTCCGGGAACATCACCTGCCCGGACCTTTTCCATGATCCGCTTGTGGCGTTCGATCGATGTCACGGCGTCAACCCGCTCAACCACGCGCATCGACGGCCAGATCCGAAGCCTCCCCGCTATCTGAAAGATGTGTGCACGCTTCTCCGCCGCAAGCAGCTCGTAGGGAATGACCATGAGGTTCACGCTGGCGACGGTGGCGGAGACGAAGTCGAAGTACGCCTCGACGGTCTGCGCTGCCTGCTCAACCTCGTGGTCATGCAGGCGCATCAGTGACACGCAGACATCCCGAGGATCGCGAAAGTTGATCGTGCCAGTGACATGTCGACTGCCGCGCAACAGCCTCGCCGTCTCGGCATCCCACGTGTGGGTGTGAATGAGCACGATCTCGGTCTCGTCCGCGCCTGTTCTCTGCAAATCAGCAATCAGTTCAGGCAGTTCACTCTGAAGCGGATTGGCCAGTCGGATCTCTCGCCCCGCAAGCTTGTAGAGTTCGCGGATGATCGCGTTCACGAGCACGGTGCCAGAACGCGGGACGCCCGCATTCAGAACGATCACGGCACGATCCGGAGCAGATCGAACTTGAGCAGCCAAAGGACGCAGGCCTCGGTACGCGCGACATGACCGCCTAAAGCGGTGATCAGGTCCTTGAACGCCAAAGGTTCACTTGCACGGACTGCTCTGTGCACGGCCAGCAGCTCGTCCGACCGGGCGGCAAGTCTGCGGAACGCGTGGCCGCCTGTAATGCGAAGCATCAGATCGATGCGCTCGCTGTCGAGCTCGCACGGGGCGGACAAACGGGTGTCCGCCAGCAGCGACTGCGCGGGATATCCTGCATAGAGCTCAAAGGGATCCATTGCCGTCGGGTTGGCCGGTGCTCGCGCACTTCGGGGCGCTGACGCCGTCTCGGCCGTCCGACGTGCCGTCAGATCGGCCCAAAGCGCCTCGTACTGTGGAATGATCGCCGACCAGTCATAGTGATGCCGTGCTCGCGCGATTCCGGCGGCCCCCATCTGGGCACGCCTGTCCGGGTTCTCGATCAACGTCGTGAACGCGTCCGCCATGTCGCGGACGTCGATAGCCGTGCGTTGGTGGACGGCGACAAGGTACTGATGGTAGCTGTCGCGCCCATCCTCATAGCGCTCGGCGATCGCAATACCGGAGCCCGGCCGGGACATCCGCGTCGGTATGCGGAAACCCGTCTCACCGTGAACAACCGTGTCCCGAAATCCGTCCCAGTCCGAAACTACGACAGGCAAGCCCGCCGCCATCGCCTCGACCGGCGCGAGGCCATAGGTCTCCTGAATGTTGTCGACCGGCAGCGCGAAGATGTCCGCCGCCGACCAGATCTCGAAGCGCAAATCCTCGTCTTTGCCGTCGGGAAAGCGGATATCGACGTCCGGAGCCATCTCCCTGGCCATCTCGACATGTAGCGCCTCGGTTGTCTTGTCACCGAACCAGCCAACCATCCAGAGCGCGACCTTGCGTCCTGTGCGTTCAGCTGCCAGCTGCGCCGCGATCATGAGCGGACCTGGGTGCATCTTCTCCGATATCGTGCGCCTGCCCATCGACATGATGGCGATCGCATCGTCGTCCAGACCCAGCTCAGCGCGCCATTTTACCCTCGCCTCCGGCGTGCGCTCGAACTTGGAGGTATCGATGCCGAGCGGGATCACCGGCAACTGCAGACGGGGAGTCCGGGCTGCCCCATAGCGCTCGGCCAGATAGGCCAGCACAGCATCGAGCTCGGTGGCCAGGACGCTGCGCACAGCCCTACTGGTACAGATGACGGCATCCCAGCTCTCGGTCGGTGAGACGGCCGTGTCCAACAGGCCCTGCATAATCCGTTTGGTCGCCACCGTGTGCGTGATCCCGCAAATCGAGTAGGCGTCTTGCGCGACGCGACGGCGGGTCCACGCAAAACTGGCCAAGTTAGGGCCAGGCACCTGCAGCACGCCGGCTTCGAGGATCTTGGCGGGTTCGTGCACAAGCGCACCGCGCACGCCCTTGCGCCAACCGTAGGCCTGAACGACGTCGCGGAACGCCTCGAGGTGCTTGGGTTCGTTCGCCACGGCAAAAAGCCCGTCGCTCTCAACATGCCTTATGAGACCTGCAATAAAGGACTGACCGGCCGTACGGCGGCCCGCTAGCGGCTGCTCGGCGGACTCGATCATGTCCGGGTGGTAAAAGATCGCAGCTGTCGCCGACATCGGTCCTGCCCTTTGCCTCTGGTTCTGGCTTTACCGTCCGCGCCTGCCCTGCGCAACGGCAGCGCTTCCAGGCAACAGACGGTCAAGCAGGGCGTCAACACGTGCCCAATCGGTCAGTTCCAACCGAACCATCACCGTCAGCACTTCGGCGCGCAGCGCAGACGGCAGCCTGACCGCATCCTTCTCGGTCGTGACCAGCATGGCATCGATGGACCGTGCCCGCGCGATCAAACGGCGGATGATTGCGGGCGCATAATCGTGGTGATCGGGGAAGGGGTGAACCTCGGCCAGATCAGCGCCCATGCTGCGAAGCGTCTGGAAGAACTTCTCGGGGCGCCCGATGCCCGCGAACGCAACAACCCGAGTCTCACTCAACGGCAGACCAGTCGGCAAAGGCGAAAGCTCGGCGCCAATAGCGTCTGCGAGCACCGGCCATTGGTCGATCGCACGGGCGCGATCTGCCGCGGACCCGACAAGAACCGTCAGATCCGCACGATCCAAGCCATCGTCGATCGGCTCGCGCAAGGGCCCTGCTGGGATCACGCGGCCGTTCCCGAAGCCGACCCCCGCATCGACCATCACGATGCTTGCGTCCTTCCCGAGGCCCGGGTTCTGGAAACCATCGTCCAGCAGGATGAGCGGAGCCCTGCGGTCGGCGGCAGCACGCGCGCCAGCACCCCTGTCCTTGGCGACCCAGACCAGACCTCTTGCCGCAAGCAGAAGCGGCTCATCGCCGACGGCATTGGCGCTGTCCTCGAGCGGGTCGACCAAGTGTGGACCGTTCAAGCCTCCGCCGTATCCGCGGCTGACCACGTGAGCAGGCACACCGCGCGCAGAAAGGCGATCCATGAGGGCTGCCACCATCGGCGTCTTGCCGGTCCCGCCTGCGGTCAGGTTCCCGATGCACAGGACGGGGGCGTCGACCCGCGTCGACCTTGTGCGATGACGACGGACAGTCGCGCCCAATCGCCAGAGCAAGGACGCCGGGGCCAGTAGCCGCGATTGCCATCCAGGGCGGTCGGGTGGATTTGACCAGAACCGCGGCGCTTTCATGCCTGATCTTCCATCAGCGAGAGCAGGTCGGTGGCCAGCGTGTCGACATCAGGTTTCAGCGTGCTGTGAACTTCTTGGGCCCGCTTGATCATTTCCGCTCTCGCGGCAGCATCCATCAAGAGATCCTGGACAGCACTGGCGACCACCTCGGCCGATGGATCAACGTTGACCGCGGCCATGCGCGCACTCAGCGCACGGTAGGCCGGTGCAAAGTTCGCGACATGTGGGCCGTGAACCACTGCCGAGTTACAGCCTGTCGGCTCGAACGGGGTATGCCCGCCACGGTCGACCAGCGACCCCCCAACGAGCGTGACGGGCGCCAAGCGGTACCAAAGCCCCATCTCCCCCAGCGTGTCGGCGACGTAGATCGAATGATCGGACGACGGCTGCTCTCCACCGGATCGACGCCACACCGCGTTTCCGGGCGACGCGACCAGCTGCATGATCTCATCGCCGCGCTCGGGGTGCCGGGGGGCGAGGATCAGAACCGCCCCGGTCTGCGCGTGGACCCGTTCATGGGCCGCGAGGATGATCTCCTCCTCCCCGCGATGTGTCGAGGCCGCGAGCCAGACAGGCCGCCCAGCCAAGACCGTCTGCAGCCGGTTCAGTTCATCGGGATCAGGCTCAGGCACAGGCGCCAGGGCCTTGAGATTGCCAGCAAACGCTGCATCAACGCCCAGCGTGGCGAGCCGGTCGATCGTCTCGGTGTCTTGCGTCAGGATTTGATCGAAACGGCCGAAGAGGCCACTCGCCATAGCACGGGCACGCCCCCATCGCGCCGCCGAGCGTGCCGAAAGCCGGGCATTGATCATTGCCATCGGAACACGACGACGCGCGGTCTCGACGACCAGGCGTGGCCAGAGCTCACTCTCGATCCAAATGCCCATGTCCGGGCGCCAATGGCTCAGAAAGGCTGTCACTGCAGCAGCTGTGTCAACGGGAACATACTGGTGAATTGCCCGCTCGGGCAGGTTTCCCGCCATGCGCTGAGCTGAGGTAACCGTACCTGTCGTCATCAGAACATGGGCGTCCGACTGCGCGAGGATCGCATCGATCAGCGGCAACGCCGAGACAGCCTCGCCAACCGATGCCGCATGCACCCAAACAAGACGTCCATCGGGGCGGGGCCGGGCGGTCCGACCAAGCCTCTCACCCAGACGCGTGCCGTCTTCCTTGCCGCGCACCAAGCGCCGCTGCAAGAGAACTGGTGCCAGCGGACCAAGCAGGCGGGAGGCTGCGAGGTAGACAGCCAGTGCCGCACTCATCGTTTCTCGATGGGCGGTCCCGGAAAGACCGGCTCACGGCCGCACATCCTGTCTGCCCTTTCAGTGACCTCGGTGAGTCCCGCCTCGATCCTGTCAAGAAACTCGAGCACGTTGGCGTCGTCCGTCCCGGTCGGTGGCCAGATGGGCTTGCCGAAGATCTGAACCCCGCGCCCAAACGGCCAAGGGATCAGAAACCGGTCCCAACTACGGGTGACTTTGCCGCGCACCACGGAGAACGTCAACGGCAGCACCGGACACCCCGACTGGATCGACAAGAGCGCAGCACCGCGCTGGGCGCGCATTCGGGGGCCTCGCGGACCGTCTGGTGTGATCGCAACCATCGATCCGCCATGAAGCTCCCGCAACGCGCCCGAGAAGGCCTGAGCCCCACCCTTGTCGCGCATCTTCTCGCGGTCGAAGGTCGACCCGCGTACCGACGAGACCCCAAAGCGGCGGACGATCGCGGCTATCAGGTCTCCATCCCGGTTGTTCGAGATCATCGCGACGCTGCGCCGATCCTTTGGCGGCCAGATCGCGGACAGGAAGAGCCTGCCGTGCCATATGGCGGCAATGACGCCCTGCCCGCCCTTCAGAACCTCCGCGCGGTGATCGTCCCAGCCCAGGATCTCCCAGCGCGTCGTGGCCACGACGCACCGAATGTAGAACGCGCCCAGATGGCTCGACAGGAACTGCCCGGTCGGCGCGCCACGCAACCAGCGGCTCACCCCATCGAGCAACCTCGCCATAGGGTTAGCCGCCCAGCGGTCCGGGCTCGGCGCTTCCCTCACGCTCCTCGTCACGGAGACGATGGAGGTGAGCGATGAAATAGCGCATGTGCGCATTGTCGACCGAGCGTTGCGCCGCGTTCTTCCAGGCGGTGTGCGCCTTGTCGTAGCTTGGGAAGATGCCCACGACCTCGATGTTGTCGGGGTCGCGGAACTCGGTCTTCTGGGGATCGGTCAGTTCGCCGCCAAAGACGAGGTGGAGTTTGGTGGTCATGTCGGCCCCTCAACCGGATTGATATCGCGGCGCACCATACAGACGCAAAGATACACGTCAAACGGGATCGCGCGAGGTGGCGTCTCCGAAACGATGCGTCATGACACGCGCATGCAAGGGCTTGGGTGCGGCGACGATCCCGTCCTGCTGTGCAGCCTTACTGTTGAAGACGAGGTCCTGCCCGGTACCGTCGGTCACATGGACGCCTGCTTCGGCCGCGATCAGCGCGCCGGCCGCGATGTCCCACTCCCAGGCGCGGCGGAACGTGAGCATCGAATCGAAGCGTCCCTCCGCGACAAGGCAGATGCGCCATGCGAGCGACGATCTGAAGTGCCGCTCCAGCGGCGGGATGCCGCCCGGCCAGTGTTCCGAGGCCATCTGAACCCGCGCGGTCAGCACGGTCGATCCCGCCAACTCTGCCGCACCCGATCCGAATATCGCCTCCCCGTTCTTTGTCGCACCGCCGCCGAGCGCCGCTGCGAAGGTCTCGCCCCGTGCGGGCAGATGGACGGCGGCGGCCGTGATCCGACCCCGCTGGGCCACGGCGACAGAGACGGAGAACCCCGGGTCGCCGTTGATGAACGACCGTGTCCCGTCGATCGGGTCAATGATGAAAACGCGGTCTGCCGCGAGGCGATCCGCGGTGTCCGGGCTCTCCTCCGACAGCCAACCATAGTCCGGCCGTGCGCCGCCAAGCCGCTCGTGCAGCATCTCGTTGATCTCGAGATCCGCGACCGTTACCGGTCCCAGCCCGTCGCCCTTGTCGTAGACGGTCGGGTCTTTCCGGAAATGCCGGAGAGCGATTTCCCCTCCAGCCTCAGCCGCCGATTGCAGAAGCGCCCTGTCGTCTTCCGGGTCAGGCACCGATGACCAGTCCTTCGACCAGCATCGACGGCGCCGAGATCCCGCGGTGCGGGTCGGCATCGTTGGCGGGCACCAGCGTCTTCAGCATCTCGGGCAAAGTGCCCGCAACCGTGATCTCGTTGACCGGATAGGCGATCTCGCCGCCTTCAACCCAAAACCCCGACGCCCCGCGCGAATAGCTGCCCGTGGTGGGGCTGATCGACGAGCCGATGAACGAGGTGACCAGCAACCCGGTGCCCATGTCACGCAGCAGATCCTCACGCGAGCGCTCGCCTTGTGTGATCCGGACATTCGTTGTCCCTGGCGATGGGGGTGCGGAGGGGCTGCGCCGCGCATTCCCCGTCGTCTGCAGCCCCAGCTTGCGGGCGGAGGCACAGTCCAGCACCCATCGCTTAAGCATCCCATTTTCCACGATTGCGCGTTTGGCCGAAGGAATTCCTTCCGCGTCGAAGGGTCGGGAGGCAGATCCGCGCGCAATCAGCGGATCCTCCCAGACATCGATACCGTCAGGCAGCACCTGTTCGCCCATGCGGTCCTTCAGCCAGCTGGACCCGCGCGCCACGCTGGCACCGTTGACCGCAGAGAGCAGATGCATGACCAACCCCAGCGAGACCCGTTCGTCGTAGAGCACCGGATAGGCACCCGCGGGGGTTTTCCGGGGGTTCAGCGCCGCGACGGCACGACGCCCGGCGCGGTCGCCGATCCACTCCGGCGTCGGCATGTCTGACTGATGGCGGCGCGATTCGCCGGCAAAGTCGCGCTCGCGTCCCAGCCCCGCCCCGGCGATGGCGGAGACGCCAACTCCGACAGAAGACCGGGCGTAGCTGCCGTGAAAACCGTTCGTCGCAGCGACCGTGATTGCAGTGCGCCCGGTGCTGGCGGAGGCTTGCTCGACCTGGGCGACGCCCTCGATCGCGAGGGCTGCGTCTTCGGCTGCACGGGCCATCGCCTCCAGCGCCTCAGGGGTGGGCGGATCAGCGGGATCCTCCATGTCCAGAGCCACCGCATCGGGATAGCCGCCGATCAGCGCGGGGTCGGCCAATCCGGCGTAGGGATCATCCGGAGCCTCGCGGGCCAAAGCAACAGCACGCTCGGCCATCTCGGTCAGTGCGTCGGCCCCGGTGTCGGAGGACGACACACAGGCCTGCCGCCCGCCGATCAGCACGCGCAGGCCGGCTTCCCGGCCCTCCGAGCGCTCGGCTTCCTCGAGCGCGCCGCCGGACACCCCGATCCCAACCGAGCTTTCGGCCAGCACCACCACATCGGCAGCCTCGGCACCTGCCTTCACCGCCGCCTCCAGCAGCGCCGTCGCCGTATCCGTATCTGCCGTCACAGCATGCTCCCCAACCCGTGTCCGATCGCTCCCAGCGCCATCAGCGCCGTGGCCAAGACTGTCATTATCATTCCCCAGAACCGCAGTCTGAGCCCGGGGCTGTTTCGCAGAAAGTGAACGCCGTGCAGGAAGCGTCCCAACGTGAAGACGGCACCCAGCACTGCGAGCACCCAGACCGGGGTCGCAAGGCTTTCACCCGCAGCCATCAGGATCAGGAAGATCGGAATGGTCTCGGTGGCGTTGCCGTGAGCCCGGATCGTGCGTTCGCAGTCCGCGTCACCGCCCGATCCCAGCAAGATGCCTTTGGTCCGTCGCTGGCGGCCCACCTGCATCTGCAGATAGATCAGCCACAACCCAAGGATCCCGGCAAAAACGGCGGTGACAGGCAAGGGCATGGCATCCTCAGCTCAGGCGATGGGGCGGCCCCGGCCAGGCTGACCGGGAAAGAGCGCACCGAATTGGCGCGGTAGCTATGCGCCCAGATATGCATCCGGACATCGGTTGATCAAACGCGGCGCTAGCCGGCAGCGCCCCTGGCAGCCAGAAGGCCCTGTCCGCTCGTCAGTGCGTCCACGCACCGCGCCTGTCGTGCGCGAAGTTGCCGGCATAGCCGCGAGGGCGGATGTTCGGTTTGCGCTTCTTGGGCTCTTCAACGTTGTAGGCGATCCCGTGACGCTCCGCATAGTCCATCGCGGCTTCCTTGCTCTCGAAGCGCAGCTTCACCTGGCTCGTCATATCGCCGGAGCCCGTCCAGCCCATCAGCGGATCGATCCGACGCCGCTCGGTCGGCGCATACTCCAGGACCCAGGTCTTGGTGTTGCCCTGTCCGCTGCTCATGGCGCTCTTCGGCGGTTGGTAGATTCGCGCGTGCATCGCTTCCTCCAGCCCTCAAGGTTAGTTATGGTATCACCTCAACTGCAACGTTCCGTCAATGCGGCGTGCGCACTCAGTTGGATGGAACGGCAGGATCCTCCAACGCCGTCAGCGGGCACCGCAGCCATTCGCGATGGATCGAAAGATGGCGGACGCTGACGCTCTCCAGAATCACCAAGAGTTCCGCCGTCGCATCCAAGCGTTCCACGCGCACGACATTCCAGCCCTCCAACCTGCCAGCCCGGCGCGATGTCTTGTGCGTGGCAAGGCATCGCTCCGCCAGAACAAGATCAGTCTCCGAACCTGCAGCCATCGCCGCCCCACCGGTCATCACCTGCGCCAACGCAAGTGCACCGGCGATCGCGTATCGCGTGCAGCTCACTTAAGACCGTACTTGCGGTAGAGATCAGCTACATACTCGTAATCAGGGGCGATAGCGTAGAGCTCGCGGACATACCGCTCTGCCTCTGCCCGGCGGCCTTGCCCGTCGTAGAGCCACGCCAGGTTCCCACGCGCGGCGCGCCCAGTGGCATCACCGGCCGAGATGCTCTCGCCGCCCTGCGCCGAGAGCTGCGCCAGGGCTTTGAGATAGGCGTCCTCCGCGGCACGTTGGTCGCCGAGCGCCTCCTCTATGGTGCCGAGCGTGTTCCACGCCGACGCCCGTCCGCCCCGCTCATGGACTCGAATCGCTTCCTTGACGTCGCTGCGCGCGCCGTGGTTGTCGCCCACCTGGCCCTTGCCCCAGGCGCGGTTGGCAAGCGTCCGCGCTGATTCTTCGGTGGTGAGCTTTCCGCTGTCCAGGGCAACGGTGCACGCCTCGATGACGATGTTAGGGTCAGGGTGCCGCGCGCAGGTGTCGGCCTCGGGCGTCCATTCAGCCCATGCGGCACCAGAACCGACCACACACGCCAGTGCCGCGCCAGCCACCCACTTCAATAACGCCGTACTCATTGCAAACCTCATCTTGTCGGTTTCATGAAAGGTACGCGTTTTGCCCGAGGGGGCAAGGGGTGGGGTCACATTCTCACCCGCCGCAGCGCCGAAGGCGTGCACAGTTAACCAACTGTCAGGGAGAGGAGTCACGCCGCCAACCAGAGTACTGGGAGCGAGGGTGGGGTGGATGTAGCACCCGGCTGGCGGCGCTCCGCTGCTTGCCCGACTCAGATACACCTTTAACGGGAATGCCGTCAACGCGAAAACTACCCCCGCGATCAAATTATTAACACCGGGTTAACTGTTCACGTAATGTACGCACCATTGAGCCTGCGTCTCCGTTGCGCCATATCAGCTGAGGAATGTGACTGGAGACCGCCATGCGCGATGACGCCATGACCCCTGCCGCCGATGCCATCCGTCGCGACAAACTGGAAGGCGGGCGCAACCTCGTCATGAAGACCGACTTCGAACCGGCCGGCGATCAGCCTACCGCCATCGTCGAGTTGGCGAATGCGGTGAACGACGGCGAACAGGACCAGGTGCTGCTGGGGGCCACGGGCACGGGCAAGACCTTCACCATGGCCAAGGTGATCGAGGCGACGCAGCGCCCGGCCATCATCCTTGCACCCAACAAGACACTGGCCGCCCAGCTCTATGGCGAGTTCAAGGGCTTCTTTCCCGACAACGCGGTCGAGTATTTCGTCTCCTACTACGACTACTACCAGCCAGAAGCCTACGTCCCCCGCTCGGACACCTACATCGAGAAAGAGGCCCAGATTAACGAGCAGATCGACCGGATGCGCCACTCGGCCACCCGAGCGCTCTTGGAACGCGACGACGTGATCATCGTGGCCTCGGTCTCGTGCATCTACGGCATCGGCGCGGTCGAGACCTATGGCGCCATGACCCAGGACCTGCGCGCGGGCGAGGAATACTCTCAACAGACCATCATGCGCGAGCTGGTCACCCAGCAGTACCGCCGCAACGACGCAGGCTTCGCGCGCGGCTGCTTCCGGGTCCGCGGCGATTCGCTCGAGATCTGGCCCGCCCACCTCGAGGACCGCGCCTGGAAGCTGTCGTTCTTCGGCGAGGAACTGGAATCGATCGACGAGTTCGACCCCCTGACCGGCGAGAAGACCGACAAGCTGGACCGGATCCGGATCTACGCGAACTCCCACTACGTGACCCCGCGCCCGACGCTCAACCAGGCGATCAAGGGCATCAAGGAAGAGCTGCGAACCACCCTCGACCGTCTGATCAAGGAAGGCCGCCTGCTCGAGGCCCAGCGCCTCGAGCAGCGCACCAACTACGACGTGGAGATGATCGAGGCGACGGGCGCCTGCAACGGGATCGAGAACTACTCGCGCTACCTCACCGGCCGCGCCCCAGGCGAGCCACCGCCCACGCTTTTTGAGTACATCCCCGACAACGCCATCGTCTTCGCCGACGAGAGCCACGTCTCCGTCCCCCAGATCGGCGGCATGTACAAGGGCGACTACCGGCGCAAGTTCACGTTGGCCGAGCACGGCTTCCGCCTGCCGTCGTGCATGGACAACCGCCCCCTCAAGTTCGAGGAGTGGGACGCCATGCGCCCTCAATCCGTCTTCGTCTCGGCCACCCCGGGTCCCTGGGAGATGGAGCGCACGGGCGGCGTCTTCGTCGAGCAGGTGATCCGCCCCACCGGCCTCGTGGACCCGCCCGTCGAGATCAGACCCGTGTCCAAGGACGGCTTCAGCCAGGTGGACGACACCATCGACGAGGTGAAGCAGACCGCCAAGCGCGGCGGGCGG
>JBCCDA010000107.1:0-13967 GCA_039033215.1 Pseudomonadota bacterium
ACCCCGCGGTGACAAAGCAGATGGTCGAGCTGGCACGTGCAGCTATGCGCACCGCGGCCGAGGAGGCCCGGGTCAGCGCCGAGATCCTGACCGAATGGCGGTTCGGCGATGAGGCCTTCGACGCCGATCTGATCGATCTGGTGCGCACCACCGCGCGTGGTCTCGGGATCGAGCCGATGGACTTGCTCAGCCAGGCCGGTCACGATGCTTATCACATGTGCGGTGTGACCCCCACCGTGCTGGTCTTCAGTCCCTGCGTCGACGGGATCAGCCACAACGAAAGCGAAGACGTCGAGTATGAGCCGACGATCCAGGCTGTCGATGTGCTCTGCCAGGCAGTGCTTGCCCGTGCGATGCGCGGTTGAGCCGGAGGCGTTGTAAGGCTGAGCAGGCGCTACCATGAGTGGTCCGTCGTTCTGTCCGGAAGCTGGACTACGGAGTGGCGCCGGCCGAGAGCAGCTTGCCAAGTGACGGATGAGGGAAGCTGCGCCGGGCCGTGATGGCGTAGAAACTCTCGGTGATGCTCAGCGCGAACGGGGCGGGGTGCAGGATCCCCTGATCGATCTCGTCGGCCAGCACGACCGCAGGGGCCACCGCCAGCCCCACGCCCTCGCGCGCCAGCAGCCTGACCATCGCCATGTCATCGACCTCGGCCGCGATCTTCGGCAGCACGCCAAGGCGCGTAACCAGGGCGTCGAAACCGGTGCGGATCGAGCTTTCGGTCGGCAGGATCACGGGCTCGGAGCGCAGCAGGTCCTGCAGGTTGGAATGGACGAGCCTGCCCTGAGTTGCGTAGAGCCCCACCGGCTGCTCGGCGATCCGGTGCGCGACAAGCCCCACGTAGGTTTCGCGTGGCGGCGCCTCAGTGGACAGCACCACATCCAGCGCCAGCGCCTGCAGTGCACTCAGCAGAACGCTGCTACCGCCCGATGACAGAACCACCTCGACATTCGGTTCGTCCAGCACCGGGCGCAGGAACTGCAGCTGGAAGTTCCGCGAGAGGGTCGACAGCGCGCCGATCTTGAGCGGTGGTGAGGCGTGTCGGTCGTCGGTGAGCACGGCGGTCAGCTCTTCGCCTGCCGTAAAGATCCGATCGGCGTGGTCCAGCGCGATACCACCAGCCTCGGTCAGCACAAGCTGCCGTCCAGCGCGATCGAAGAGCTGATGGCCCAGCCGTTCCTCGAGCTGGCGGATCTGGGTGGACAGGGCCGACTGCGAGAGGTTTAAGCGGTTCGCCGCGCGCGTGAGGTTGCCCTCCCGAGCGACCTCGCGGAAGTACCTCAGATGATGATAGTTCAAGCGGTCCATATCTATAGAATAGAACGACAAGGCGCATCGAACAGCGAGATCTGGATCATGTTGCGAGAGGTCCTGGCTACCAGACGAGGCAGAACGAACTGGCAAGCCAGGCGCGATCGGGCACCCGTTGCGAGCACCCAATTGCCAAGCCCCTTCGCCGTGCCTTGCTGGGACGCTGTCTCGGCTTAGGTTGGAACGCGAGGCAGGTAAACGCATGTCCCTGAACACCAGATCGATAGCGGCCGGTGATGCACTGGCGGTCCTGCGCGCGGGTTGGGCTGCGCAGGCCGATCGGGGTCTGATGGTCTCGTACATGCTGCACGGACGGCCCGGTGTGGGAAAAACCGAGATCATCCGACAGTTGGCTGATGAGCGCGGCGCCCGACTTTTCGATTTGCGGCTCACGACCATCGAGCCGCAGGATCTGCGGGGGCTTCCCTATTTCGACCAGGCCACCCGCAAGACGGTCTGGTACCGGCCCGAGGATCTGCCTGATGATCCCGATCAGCCTGCGCTCTTGTTCCTCGATGAGCTCACCGCCGCCGCACCGGCGCTGCAGCCCGCTGTCTACGGTTTGCTACAGGAGCGGCGGGTGGGCCCCCACCGCCTGCCGGACTCGGTCTTCGTTGTCGCGGCGGGCAATACGGCCGAGGACGGCGCCGTCGCCTACGAGATGGGCACGGCGCTCTCGGATCGTCTGGTCCACCTCCATATCGCGGCCTCGGCCAAGGACTGGCTCGAGAACTACGCGGTCCCGCAGAACCTGAATCCCGCCGTGATCGCGTTCATCAAGACGCGTCCTGATCTGCTGGAGACGACGGATCGGGCGCTGCAATCGGGCGAAATGATCGCGGCGACACCCCGTTCCTGGACGCGAGTCAGCGACATTCTGGCAGCCCGGCCCGAGCGGCGCCATCGCGACATCCTGGTTTCGGGCACCGTTGGCGAAGCCGTGGCCGCCGAGTTTGCGCTGGTTGCGGACGAGATCGCGGCCAGCGTCCAGATCGCCGACATGATGGAGGCCGATCCCACACATATGTGGGCGCTCTATCCTGCGACGATGCATGGGCTGAATGCCCTGGCGTTCGGGCTCATCGGTGGGTTGGACAGGGACAACGCCGCCCGCAGCGTCGAGATCATGGCAGGTATCCGCCAGCTTGCGTCGAAACGTGACGACCCTGCACTTGCCCGCATCCCATTGGCGGAGCTCTGCACGTATGGGTTCGAGCTGCTGATCCAGAAGGCGCTGGACCAGGGGTTGGGCGAGGCGATCCTCGCGACATCCGCGTATCGGGACTACGCCGAGGAACGCCGCGCCGCAGGTCTGGGCTAGGCGTGCTGGCGCATACGCAGCGTGCGGCCTATGCACTTCAGAAGCTGGCCGAACAGGACCCGGCGCTGGGGGCGCTCGCCCTCTGGTGCCAGCATCGGGACGCGGAGGCCGGGGCCGCCGATGGCCGGTGGGCCTGGACCGACGGTCAAACCATCCACTACGCGCCGGCTTTCCTGGATCTTGCGCCGCACGAGCAGGTCGGTCTGACCGCGCATCATGTCCTGCACATCGCGTTCCGGCACGGCCCGCGTAGTCGCGCGATGCTCCTGCGGTTCGGCGAGCGGTACGCGGCGGATATCTACAACGCGGGCGCCGATGCGCTGGTCAATGAGACGCTGCTTCTGGCGGGCTACGCGTTGCCGCGGCCGTGTGTGACGCTCGGCCCGCTTCTTGTCGCAGCCGGGCAGGCCAGTGGTGGCGATGCGCCGCTCGGTCAGCTCGATGTCGACGCGCTCTATGTGATGTTGCTCCATGAACGGCATCCCGGGACCGGCGGTAAGGCAGTGCGCGAGGACGAAAGCGCAGCGCGCGCTGAACAGGTTCGCGACGCCGCGCGCCGGCTTGGCTTCACGCCGGATCTCGACCCGTCCGAGGATACCGACGAGGGCGGGCAGGCCGACGCCGACGAGGCCGACTGGCAGCAACGCGTTGCCCGCGCGATGGAGGAAGGCCGCCGGGCGGGGCGCGGGATCGGCGCGCTGGGGTTCCGGCTGGGCGATCTGCCGGAGGTCCGCACCCCGTGGGAGACCGTCCTGAGGGGGTTGGTCACCAAGGCCGTCCTGCAGGAGCGCCAGCCCAACTACCGCAGGCCCTCGCGCCGCTGGCTGGCGCTCGACGCCCTGGCCCGTGAAGACGGCACCCCGCCCCCCGTCTTCCAACCAAGCTTCAGGCAGGAGGGCGGGCGTCCTCGGATTGTCATCGGCCTCGACAGTTCCGGCTCGATCGATGCGACGCGCCTCGGTCATTTCGCTGCTCAGGTCGCCGCGATCGCCCGAAAAACCCGTGCGGAAGTGCACCTGCTTGTCTTCGACGAAGACGTCCGCAGCCACCGTCGGCTCGATGGCCCGAACCTGGCCGACGAGATCGCGCGGATCGAGTTCAGCCGCGACGGGGGGACATCCTTCGTGGACGTGATCGAGCGATCGGCTGGCCTCGATCCCTCCATCATCGTCATCCTGACCGACCTCGACGGCCCGTTTGGACAGGCACCAAGGGGGTGTCCGGTGCTCTGGGCCGTCCCCGCCCGTACCGAACGCACACCGCCATTCGGTCGCGTTCTCAGCCTGGCGAGTTAGCCATCGCGGCGAGGCGCGCGTGTGCTGATATCTGTTTTGGATCAATCGTGTAGACCCTGACCTGTGTATCCTGGAACACGTTGATCATCCGCAGTTTGTCTTCGGTCAGATCGGCATCGAAGAGGATCTCGGCGATCATCTCGCGCTCGGCTGCGCCCAGGTCCATGAAGGATGGCTTGCCCCCCTCCTGCTGGACCGACACGTAGGTGAGAGGCGGAATCTTCAGCAAGTCGGACTGCTCGATCACCAGGTTGAGCGTGCCACTATCGGCCCCGCGCTCGGCTGCCAGCTTGGTCAGAACGTCGTTTGCGCGGACCTTCAGCAGATCCGTGCCACGGTCGGCGTCGACCGGATCCATCAATGCCCGACGGGCCGTGGGACTGGGGACCGACAGCACATAGCTCTCGAACACCATGACGAACATGGCCATCGGCACCGGTGCGAGGCTGATCGGAAGGGCCCATTCCGGCTTGAAAATCAACGCGATGGGGAAGATCGACAGGGCGATGCAATAGCGCGCGACCGGGGCCTCGATCACCGTGCGCCAGAAGAGTTTGCCGAACATTGCGCGTGGGTAGAGCCTCCGTCCCAGCGTCAGGAACCGACGTGGGACGGTGTTGATCGTCAGGTTGCTGGGCGACGCCAGCGTCTCGGGCGTCAGGAACAGTAGCATCGTTCTGGGCTCTCCGGGATGTCGTAAGAATAGGTTAGCGCGGGCAGCGCGAACTTCGAGAACCGGGGGGCATCGGCTGGTTGGATCGCACTGTACGCTTCCGGCGCATGTGCGTAACATCAAGGGAACGAACGGCAGGGAGGAGACGGATGACGGGCAGCAATCAGCCCCTGCGCGGCGGTTTCTTTCCACGAGATCACGCCTGGCAGCCGCCCGCGCTGACGCCGGAGTACAAGACTTCGGTCGCGCGAGCGCCGTCGAAGGCCTTGCTGTCGATGCCGCAGACGCTGACCGAGACGACGGGCCCGGTATTTGGCCACGACATGCTGGGGCCGCTGGACAACGACCTGATCCTCAACTTTGCGGGCGACGGTGAGAACGCCATTGGATCCCGAATAATCGTTTATGGTCAGGTGCTTGACGAGAACGGTCGCGGAGTCCCGAATGCCCTTGTCGAGGTCTGGCAGGCCAATGCGGGCGGACGCTATCGCCACGCCAGGGAGCGCTATATCGCGGCGCTGGACCCCAACTTCGGCGGCTGCGGGCGCACGATCACGGACGACGACGGCCGCTACGAATTCCGAACCGTGCAACCCGGGGCCTATCCCTGGCCCAACCGCGCGAACGACTGGCGCCCCGCGCATATCCACTTCTCGGTCTTCGGGACCGCGTTCTGCCAGCGGCTGGTCACGCAGATGTACTTCGAGGGCGATCCGATGATCTGGTTTTGCCCGATCGTCGACGCGATCCCCCACCGGGAGGGGGTCGAGAGCCTGATCGCCACCCTCGACATGAACGCGACCGTCCCGATGGACGCGCGCGCCTACCGCTTCGACATCGTGCTGCGCGGGCGTCGCCAGACGATGTTCGAGAACCGGACGGAGGGCGCATGAGCGGTCCCCGGTACCTCAAGGAGAGCCCCAGCCAGACGGCGGGGCCGTATGTCCACATCGGCTGCGTGCCCAACTTCGCCGGTATCACGGGGATCTACCCCGAAGATCCCGGTGCGACGATGGTCAGCGACCAGACGCTTGGCCCCCGGATTACCGTCACGGGAACAGTTTTCGACAATACCTCGACACCGATTAAGGATGCGTTGATCGAGCTTTGGCAGGCGGATGCGAACGGCATCTATCCCGGCGACCCGCGTGGCCCGGCCGACCCGAACTTTCCGGGCTGGGGCCGATGCCCCGCGGACCAGACGACCGGTGAGTGGACAGCCAAGACGATCAAGCCTGGTCGTGTCCCCGCGCTCGGCACCCTCCAGGCACCCCATATATTGGTGTGGATCGTCGCTCGCGGGATAAATCTGGGGCTCCAGACGCGGATGTACTTCCCGGACGAAGACAACGCCGCTGACCCTGTCCTCTCGCGCATCGAGCACCAGAACCGTGTGCCGACGCTGATCGCGGAGCAGACCGGCCCCTCGGACTACCGCTTCGACATCCGCCTGCAGGGCCCCGAGGAGACCATCTTCTTCGATGTCTGAGAGGGCGCCCGGGTCGCCCTTGCGCTGGGAATCTCAGTGTATGACAAACGTATGCTTTTCGTATGCCAAACGTATGCCAACTGGCACACACCAAGTCGACGGGTTAACGCGCCCTTGAGAGCGCGAGGGGAGGACCGACCATGACGAAACCCTGCATCATCTGTGTTGCGATCACGGGGTCGGTGCCGACCAAGGCCGACAATCCGGCCGTCCCCACGACGGTGCCGGAGCAGATCGAGTCGACCCACGCAGCCTTCGAGGCAGGCGCCACCATCGCGCACTGCCACGTGCGCAACGCCGACCAGACGCCGACAGCGGATCCCGAGAAGTTCGCGGCGCTGAAGGAGGGGATCGAGAAACACTGCCCCGGCATGATCGTGCAGCTCTCGACCGGCGGGCGCTCGGGCACGGGGCGCGACCGAGGCGGCATGCTGCCGCTCGGCCCGGACATGGCCTCGTTGTCTGTCGGTTCGAACAACTTCCCAACGCGGGTCTACGAGAACAGCCCCGAGCTGGTGGACTGGCTGGCCTCGGAGATGCTGGCACACGAGGTGAAGCCCGAGATCGAGGCCTTCGATCTCAGCCACATTCACCAGGCCGCGAAGATGCAGGCGGACGGGCGGCTGGCGCCCGAGATCTATGTGCAGTTCGTGATGGGCGTGAAGAACGCGATGCCGGTCGACCGCGATGTCTTTGACTACTACGTCCGCACCATGGAGCGGCTTTTGCCCAACAGCCAGTGGTGCGCGGCCGGGATCGGCGCGGGCCAGATCCTGCTGAACGAATGGGCCGTCGCGGCGGGTGGGCACGCGCGCACAGGGCTTGAGGACAACGTCCGGCTGGACCGGGAGACCCTGGCGCCCTCGAATGCGGCGTTGGTGCAGCGGGTCGTGGACATCTGCGCGAAACACGGGCGTCCCGTGGCGACAACGGCCCAGGCCCGCGAGATGCTGGGCCTCAGGGCCGCATAAGTGCTGGAAGACCTTTACGGCGACGCGGAGATCTCGGCACATCTGACGCCTGAGGCCGAGGTCGCGGCGATGGTCCAGGTCGAGATTGCGCTCGCCCGGGTCGAGGCGCGGCTGGGCGTGATCCCGTCGGAGGCGGCGGAGGTTATTGCCGAGGCGCTGGCCGCGGTGCGCATTGCCCCCAAGGATATGGTTGGTCCGACAGCCGCGGCCGGCGTGGCCGTGCCGGGCCTGGTGGCGATGCTGCGCGAGGCAGCGGGGGCGCACGGGGGATACGTCCACTGGGGCGCCACCTCGCAGGACATTGTCGATACCGGCTGGGTGCTGCGGCTGTGCGAGGTGCTTGCGATCCTGGCGGGACGCCTGGATGCGGTGATCGCATCGCTGGCCGATCAGGCCGAGGCGCATGCTGGCACGGTGATGGCGGGACGCACGCGCTCGCAGATCGCGACGCCTGTCACACTGGGGCTGCGCATCGCGGGATGGCTGGCGCCCTTGGTGCGCTGCCGGGACCGGCTGGCCGAGTTGAAGCCCCGCCTTCTGGTGGTGCAGTTCGGGGGGGCTTCGGGGAACCTGTCGGCCTTGCAGGGGCGCGGGGTCGAGGTGATGGCCGGGCTGGCCGATGAGCTGGCGCTCGGTTGCCCCGAAAAGCCCTGGCATACCGAGCGTGACGGGCTGGTCGAGCTGGCCAACTGGCTGGCGATGGTCACATCGCTATTGGGCCGGATGGGGGGTGATCTGATCATCCTCGGCCGGTCCGAGATCGCAGAGGTCCGGGCAGGGCGGGGCGGTGGCTCGTCGACCATGCCGCAGAAGTCGAACCCCGTGGGCGCCGAGGCATTGGTTGTGCTGGCGCGGCAGGTTTCGGGCCTGGCAGCGACGCTGCATCAGGTGTTGCTGAGCCAGGAGGAACGCGACGGGACCACCTGGCCGCTGGAGTGGTTGACGCTGCCGGGCATGCTGGAGGGCACGGGCGCGGCATTGCGCCATGCCGAGGTGCTGGCAGGCTCCCTCAATCCGGCCCCGGAGGCCATGGCGCGGACGATGGCCCTGGGCGGGGGGGCGATCCATGCCGAGGCGCTGGCCTTCGAATTGGCTCAACATATGCCGCTGCCCGAGGCGCAAGCGCTGATCAAGCAGGCGGTCGCCCAGGGCGGTGATCTCGTGGCGGGCGTGCGACGGCTCTGTGCCGAGCGTGCGCTGGACACAGGTGATCTCGATCTCTCCGCGCAGACGGCCACGGACGCCGCATTGATCGCTCGGATTGTGGCAACCGCCCGCAGTGTGCCCGACTAGGCCCCGCCGAGCACGGCCAGGATGTGGCCAATCACCTCGTCCTGCTGGGCGTCGCTCATGTCGCTGCCCGACGGCAGGCAGAGCCCGTCGCGGAAGAGCCGCGCGTCCAGACCACGACCGACATAGGTGCTGCCGTCGAAGAGCGGCTGCAGATGCATCGGCTTCCACATTGGTCGCGACTCGATCTGATGCTCGAGCAGCGCCTCGCGCACAGCCTCGCGGTCCGTGCCGAGGACGGCGGGATCGAAGAGCGCGACAGTGAGCCAGCGGGAATGGTGATGGCCCTCAGGCTCCGGCATGAAGGTCAGGCCGGGGCGGCTGAGCGCTGCCCGGTAACGATCGAAGATCTCGCGCCGCCGTGCGACACGATCGTCCAGCACGCGCATCTGCCCGATCCCGATCGCGGCGCAGATGTTCGACAGGCGGTAGTTGTAGCCGTAGGTTGAGTGTTGGTAGTGCGGCGCCGGGTCCCGCGCCTGCGTCGCGAGGAACCGCGCCTGGTCGGCGACGTCATTGTGGCGGGTGACCAGCATGCCGCCGCCAGATGTCGTGATGATCTTGTTGCCGTTGAAGGACAGCACTGCCGCGTCCCCGCCGGTGCCGCATTTGCGGCCCCCCAGATAGGATGCACCCAGGCTTTCGGCGGAATCGACCACCAGCGTCACGCCAAACCGCTGGGCCATGGCCTCGAACCGGTCGAGATCGACGCTCTGACCATAGAGGTCGGTCGGGACGATGACCTTGGGCAATCGCCCTTCGGCAGCCGCTTTCTCCAGCGCCTCCTCGACGAGGTCGGGATCAATGGTCCAGGTTACCTCGTCGAGGTCGAAGAAGATGGGCGTCGCGCCCTCGTAGATCACGGGGAACGCGCCGCCCGCGAACGTCATCGACGAGATCCAGACCTCGTCGCCCGGACCCACCCCATGGATGCGCAAGGCGAGGTGGAGCGCTGCGGTGCCGGAGCTGAGCGCCACCGCATGCAGCCCACCGCCCAGGTAGTCGCTGACCGCAGCCTCGAACTCCGTCAGCTGCGGGCCGACCGGCGCCACGAAGTTGTTGTCGAAGACCTTGGCGACCTCGGCCTGTTCGGTGCCGCCCATGTGCGGGCGGGAGAGGTAGATGCGCATGTCAGCCCCCGTAGCCGTGACGCGCGAGCGTCGGTTGCATCAGGGGCAGCACGCCCGTGAGATCGATGTCGGCGCGCCCGCGTCCCTTACCGACCGAGCCACCCTGGACGATGCCCGCCGCGTCGGCGATCTGGGGGGCCGTTGCGTCGGCACCCAGAAACGTGAGGATCTTCCCCAGCCAGTCGGCTGGCGCCTGGGTCAGGTCCTCGTAGCGCAGGTGGAACTGACGGTCAGGTGGGATCTCTGCAAGGGCCAGATCGGCCGCATCGACGCTGGCCGCCCATTGGCGCGCGCAGAGCTCCTCCAGCGGCGCGCCTGTCAGATCACCGATCCCCGAGAACCGGGGCCCCCAGGTGGAGAGCCGCTCGCGCCCCCGCATCAGGCCGAGCCGCCCCTTCAGCGAGGTCAGCGCGTAGCGCGGCAGATCGGATATCGGCGCGTACTTCGCTTTGGCCAGCAGGTAGGGCATGCCGGGGAACTCCAGATCGCCGCGCCAGCGCTTCATGGCCGACGGCACCACGTCCACCCCGTCCCGCACCAGCACCAGATAGCGGGCATCCGGCAGGACGGCGTCCACGAAGGGGACGCGGAGCGTGTTGGCGCAGGTCTTCTCGACGACGAACTCCGGCTTGCCGCTGGCCCGCCAGATCCGATCGAACGCCCGGCGGATGTAGGCGCTCACCTTTGGCGTCGCGCGGCCCGGCGGGATCTCGTCGTTCGGCCAATCCAGATTGCCGTGGCGCCAGATCGGATTGATCTCGTCGCAGTCCCAGGTCGCGAAACCGGGCAGCCGCGTCAGCATATCACGCAGCATGTTGGTGCCCGACCGCGCGGCGCCGAGGATGACGACGGGGGTGTAGTGCGTCTCAGCCATGTGCCCCCTCTCCCGCGATCAGCCGGTCCCATGCGGCGAGGGCCGCGTCGCGGCTGAAGTGGTCCTGGTAGAGGGTCTTGGCGCGGGCGCGCATGGCGCCGATCTCGGCGCGGCGCGCGTATAGGTCGAGGATCGCGGCGGCAATCGCGGCCCCGTCTCGGCCGTCGGCGACAATGCCGACACCGGCCTCCCGCACGGTCTGAGCGAGCGCGCTGTCGGGTTCGATCACCGCGAGGACCGGCACGCCGAGCCCCCAGTAGGTCAATGTCTTCGAGGGATAGGCCATGCGGTAGATGCCCGGGGTCAGCGAGACGAGACCGACGTCCGCCGCCGCGATCACGCCCTGCGCCTGCTCGAACGGCATGTGCGGGCGGAAGCGCACACTGGGCAGGTCCGTCGCCTGAGCTTGAAGCGCGTCCTTGGCCGCACCTTCGCCCAGCAGCACGATCTCGATCTGGTCGTTGTCCTTCAGGAGGCGGGCGGCGTCGATCAATGCCTCCAGCCCCTGAAAGCGGCCGATGTTACCCGCGAAGATCACCTGGAAGGGCTGGCGGTCCGGGTCCTCGACAGGGGCGGTGTCGGCGAAGCTGTCCAGCATGAAGTTGTTGATGACAGTGAGTTTTTCGCGAGGGATGCCGCGGTCGGTGATCGTCTGCGCCATGTCTTCCGAGAGCACGATCCCCCGGCTCATCCGGCGACAGGTGCGCCTGTCGACCGCCATCATGAGCCGATAGAGAACGCCGTTCTCGGGCCAGAGCCCAGAGGGTACACCAAGTTCGGGGTAGATGTCCTGGAAGTGGTAGACCAGGCGACAGCCGAGGATCCGGGCGGCCAGCGCACCCCCGGCCCCATTGAGGACGGGGGGGATGGTGGCGGTGACCAGAAGATCCGGCGTGCGTCCGGCGAGCCGGGCGCCCAGGGCCCTCAGGACGATCCGGGCCGGGAAGACCACCTTCGCCAGCGTCCGCACAAGGCCGAGGGAGCGCCAGAGCGGCAGGCGCCGCATGCGCCGGACGGTCACTCCCTCGAGGCGCTCCGTCCTCGGGACATCATCGCCTGCGGCGCCGAGCTTGTAACTCGGCATCTCGGTCCAGACCTCGACGTCGTGTCCCTGCGTGGCAAGGTGGGCCGCAATGGTGCGCAGCATCGACGCATAGGGCGGCGTATCGGGCCAGAAATGACGGTAGACGATCAGGATGCGCATCAGCCGCCCCTGACCGTGCGCCAGATGTAGCCGAGGTCGCGCCTCAGGCTGTAGTCGCGCAGGTAGGCGCAGTTGATCGCGACCTTGTCGGGCCAGATGACCTCGGCGTTGTAGCGCTCGGGGTCGGGTTGTGCGGCGAGGATCTCCTCCTCGTCGCGGTACTTCAGCGTTGCCGGTCCCGTGATCCCGGGGCGCAGCTCAAGCAGGTCCCGGTCCCGTCCCTCGAGCGCGTCCATGAAGCCCGGCACGTCGGGGCGAGGGCCGACAAAAGACATCTCCCCCACCAGCACGTTCCAGAGCTGAGGCAGCTCGTCGAGCTTCCAGCGTCGGAGTTTCGCGCCCAGCGGTGTGATGCGTGCGTCGTTCTTGGTGGTGACGGTGGTGCCGCCTTCAGTCGCGCGCATGGTACGGATCTTGACCACCTGGAAGGGCGTGCCGAAGCGCCCGATGCGCGACTGCCTGAAGAAGCCCCCGGCACCGGTATCGCGCGCCGCCAGCCACCATGTCACCCCGATGACCGGCCAGAGCAGCAGCAGACCCGAGGCGGCGAGCACGATGTCGAAGGTCCGCTTCAAAGCCCTGTCCCGCCAAGTCATTCTTCCGTCACGCGCAGTCTCGGCAGGTTGGGGAGGCCGTTCTGGCCGTTGCTCCGCCAAAGCGGGCGCCGCAGTTCGCGACGAGCGGTGTATCGCGCGCGCTCCGCAACGGGTCAAGCCAGGATGTGACCATCAGGTGGATGGGTGCCACCCGGGTTGCCCTGATCCCCGATCTGGGCCAAGGCTGAGATTGCGGTGCGCCCGCCTGCCCACGACCCGCACCTGCCTCCATTCCACAGACGAGGGACACGACGATACATGCAGACACCTGATGCCGAAGCGTTTTTGGCCGGGCTCAACGAATGGGTCGCCATCGAGAGCAAGACGGATGAGCCCGCGTCGATCGGCGCGATGATGTCCAGGGCGATGGCAGAGTTCCGTGCCGCGGGGCTGCACGTCACGGAAGTCCCGGGGACTGACGGATTTGGCCCCCATTTCCACGCGGTGTCGCCGTGGGGGGAGGGGCCGGGTCTCCTGATCCTCTGCCATCTCGACACGGTACACCCGACCGGCGGGCTGGTGCGCAACCCCATCCGGGTCGAGGGCGACCACGCCTACGGCCCGGGGATCTACGACATGAAGGGGGGCGTCTACATCGCGCTGACCGCGATACGCACGCTGATCGAGGCGGGGCGGCAGACGCCGTTGCCTGTGCGGTTCCTTGTCGTCTCGGACGAGGAAGTCGGGAGCCCGACCTCGCAAGCGCATATCGTGACAGCGGCGGAGAACGCGGCTTACGTTCTGGTGACCGAGCCTGCGCGCGACGGGGGCTGTTGCGTCACGGGCCGCAAGGGCGTCGCGCGCATGAAGATCGCGGCGCACGGGCGCCCGGCGCATTCCGGGGCGCAGCACCAAAACGGTATCAGCGCCATCCGGGAGATCGCCCGGCAGGTCGAGCGGCTGGAGGCGATGACCGACTATGAGCGGGGCGTGACGGTCAACATCGGGCTGATCGGCGGCGGCAGCGGTGCAAACGTCGTGCCCGAACACGCCTGGGCCGAGATCGATATCCGGATGCTGACCCCTGCCGACGGCGAGACGGTGGTAAGGGAGGTCCGTGCGCTCGAGCCGGTGAACCCTGGCGTGAGCCTTGAGGTCACGGGCGGCATGAACCGGCCCCCGTACCAGAAGACAAACTCGGTAGCGGCGCTCTACGACCATGCGCGCGGGCTGGCTGCCGAGATTGGCTTCGAGCTTGGCGATACCTTCACCGGCGGGGGGTCCGACGGCAACTTCACGGCGTCGATTGCCCCGACGCTGGATGGCCTGGGTGTCGACGGTGCGGGGGCGCACACGAGCGAGGAGCACATCTATGTGTCGTCGCTGGTACCTCGGATGCTGCTGTTGCGGCGGCTGATGGAAACCCTGCGCTGAAGGAAGCCGGCCCGTGCCGGGCCCGGGCCGCGGGCGCAGGCGTTCGTTCGCCAATGTCTTGGAACAGGCTTGTGCTGTTTCGTGGGGTTGCTGGGAGTGTCTATCTATCTCATTTCGTTGAATAAGAGATTGGATCGGCTATCGCTTGGCACCATGGGTTCTGCATGCCGTTACCTGCAAGAAGCTGACAAGATCATGCTGTGCCAAAGCTCACCGAGACCAACGCTCGCAAGCTCCCCTTCTCGCCCGACTGGACCACCAAATACTGGGACTCCGAGATCCGCGGCATCGCGCTCTTCGTAGGGAAGGGCACCAAAACATGGTACTACCAACGCGATGTCGCGGGGAGGACAAAGCGCATTCTGATCGGGCGCTATCCGATGATTGGGGCGGCAGCCGCGCGGGACACGGCTCAGGGCGTGGCGCTGTAACTCGGCCG
>JBCCDA010000108.1:0-13298 GCA_039033215.1 Pseudomonadota bacterium
CGTCTTGCCCTGGATAACCCCAATGACAAGCGCGCTCTTACGCTTCGCCGTCCAACGTTTGATATCGTCTGCCACGTGCGCCAACGTCACTCGGACCGTTGGCGAGACATTGGCTCACCGCTCATCGCTACTCTTTCTTCCTTGTAGCATGAGCAGGATTCCACTGGCTCGATACTGCTTTGCCATCTTGCGCAGGTTCTGCGCCGTGGCTGCGAGGGTGAACTCGTCCTTGGCGCCGTTCGGTCCTCTGAGGCGCAGGCGATCTAGGCCCATGATCTTCTTCATGTGGGCAGACAGTATTTCGACCTTTCGTCTGGCCCGCCTGGAGGCAACGAACGCGTCGGTGGTCGCAATCTCCCTCGCCAGATCTCTGGCGCCTTCATGGTTTGATCGGGTGACGTTCCGAGCAGGTGTCTTGGGACAGCACCTGAACTTCAGCTCACACCCTCCGCAGTCCGATTTGGCATTGCGATAGCGTACCGTTTCGTCATCCTTCGGGTGTGGACGGATTGTCTGGAACGGACGCCGGGCTGGCAGCAATTCCTTGCCGGCAGGACAGATGTAGCGATCGATTTTGTGGTCGAGCTTGAAGTCTGCACGGGAGAACGTCTGATCTTCGCGGGCAGACTCATCGAGCACGGGAACATGTGGTCGATCCCCTTCTCGTGGACCAGCCAGCCGAGGGTCTCAGCGTTGCCGGAAGCCCCATCGCCGACAAAACCATCGATACGCCAGGTTCAAATGAACCTCTTCGCACAACCGACGTTCCTACCGAATGCCCATGGCGTAGCCCAGCAGGAGCATGCGGATCATGAGTTCCGGATCAATCGAAGGTCGACCTTGGTGGCTGTAGTACGGCGCCTTGAAACTGCGGATCTCGGACAGGTCCAAATGCCGGTGAATCTTGCGGAGCAGGTGATCTACCGGGACATGATCTTCGATGCTGAACTCGTAGAACAGCGATCCTTGCGCGACTTGCCTCGGCCCCATCATCTGCCCGATCCTCCTGTTCTTGGATCGATTGAACCAGCGCCAAATCAGTTCTTCAAGGACAGGTTTTTGAACACCATTCGCCATTTTGTTAGATGCCTCGCTTCGGTCGGTCTTGGAGTGCGCAACCGAAGTTCGTCCGCAAATTGCGACATCGGGATGACCGCTCCAGTTCTTCCCGTAGAGACCTTTTGATCGTACAGTCAGCCTGCGCTCAGTTACATCCCATTTCCGACTTGTTACCTGCAATGTCTGGCAAGATAGCTGGATTTTAACATTTTGATATCTGGGGTATCATTTGATAGAGCAAACGCCAGTCGGACCATTGGCGCAGCAGTTGCGACCCCTCGAGGTACTTTGGGCCAGATGAAGGAGTAGGCGCAGCACGTGCCGTGGCCTGGGGTCGTGAGAGATTGGAAACGGGGCCGCGCGGGTGTGGGCCGCTGGACCACTGAGGTGCCGGGCGCCGGTGATCAGGTCTTGGGGCCGTAGCTCTTGAAAGCGTCCATCGCCTCGGCGATCTGCGCCTCGCTCAGGAGAACGGGTCCGCCCCCGGAGAGGCTGAGCAGGTACTGCTGCGCGAGGGTCTCGAGCTCCTCCGCGCGCCAGATCGCCTTGGCCAGTGTCTCGCCCGTCGTGATGGTACCGTGGTTGGACAGCAGGCAGGCGGTACGACTGTCCAGCGCCCTAAGCGCAGCTTCGGACAGCGCCTGCGTGCCGAAGAGCGCGTAGTCGGCGCAGCGGACGTCCGCACCTCCAAAGGCGGCAATCATGTAGTGCGCGGGCGGCAGGGGCTGGCGGGTCATCGACAGGGCCGTCGCATGCGGGCTGTGGGTATGAACGATGGCCTGGTCCTCGGGCCGCGCCGCAAGGATATCGTGGTGGAAGCGCCACTCTGAGGAGGGGTTGCACGGGCCTTCGTGGGCGCCCGTGCCGTCGAGCGGCATGAGCGCCAACATCTCCGGCGCGAGGTCGCCGTAGGGGATGCCCGACGGGGTGATTATCATGCCCCCCGGGACCCGCGCCGAGATGTTGCCAGCCGTCCCCGGGATCAGGCCCCGGGCCGAGAGATCCCGGCAGGCGTCGATGATCTGTTGGCGTAGCGCGGTGTCGGTCATCAGGCGGATGTAACGTGCTCCCGGAGCTCAGCCAAGGCTGGCAGGATTGCGCAGGGGACGGCCGGGGCTGAGGCTTTCGGCAGCCTCGCCGATCGTCCCGGCATCGATCCCGAAGTGGTGGAAGAGATCGCCGACCGTGCCCGTTTGGCCAAAGTGCTCCACCCCCAGCGGCACGGTGCGGTGACCGTGGACGGACCCAAGCCACGCCAGCGTGGCGGGATGTCCATCGATCACGGTGATGAGCGTGCAATGGGCCGGCAGCGGGGCCAGCAGCCGCTCGATATGACCCTGCGCGGTCGCGACACCGCGGCGCCGCGCGCGCTGGGCGGCGGTCCACCCGGCATTCAGCCGGTCGGCAGAGGTAATCGCGAGCACGCCGATATCGCGGCGGTCGTTCCCGATCATGCCCGCAGCTGCAATCGCCTCGGGCGCGGTCGTGCCCTGGTAGGCAATGACGATCTCGGCGTTGGGCCCGGGTGGGCGCATCCAGTAGGCACCATCGATGATCTCGCGGGTGGTGCGGGCGTCCAGTTGGCGCTGCGGCTGCTCGACCGGCCGGGTGGAGAGCCGGAGGTAGACAGAGCCGCCGGTCTGGTCGCGAAGCCACGTCTGCTCGGACGGATCGCCCTCGCCATCGCGCTGCAGGTAATCGAAGGACCAGGACATGATGGCGGCCAGCTCGTCGGCATAGGCGGGCTCGAAGCTGGCCAACCCGTCCTGCGACATGCCGACCAGCGGCGTGCCGATCGATTGGTGCGCGCCGCCTTCCGGCGCCAGGGTGACGCCCGACGGCGTGCCCACGATCAGGAACCGCGCGTCCTGGTAGCAGGCATATGTCAACGCATCGAGGCCGCGGTTCACGAACGGATCGTAGACGGTGCCGATGGGGATCAGCCGCTCACCGAAGAGCGAATGGCTGAGACCGGCTGCGCCGAGCGCAAGGAACAGGTTCATCTCGGCGATGCCCAGCTCCAGGTGCTGGCCCTGGGGGCTGAACCGCCATTTCTGGGTCGACGGAATGCGCTCGTCCCGGAAGGTGTCCGCCTGCTCGTCCCGCGCGAAGAGGCCGCGGCGGTTCACGAACCCGCCGAGGTTGGTCGAGACGGTGACATCCGGCGACGTCGTCAGGATGCGGTCGGCCAGCGGCCCGCTACCCCGGGCGACCTCGTCGAGTATCTTGCCGAACGCCGCCTGGGTCGAGATCTCGCGATCCGTGACCGCCACGGTGGCCGGAGCCGGGACGACGGGCGCGGTCAGGCGCCGGGTCCCGTGGCCGAAGAATGGCACCCGGTCCAGCCACGCCTGAAAGGCGGCGGGGTCGGGGACAGTCGCCATCTTCTCCCACTCCGCGCCCTCGGCAACGCCCATGTCGGCCTGGAATTCGGCCATCTGTGTGGGTGTCATCAGGCCTGCGTGGTTGTCCTTGTGACCCGCCAGCGGGGTGCCCCAACCCTTGATCGTATAAGCGAGAAAGACCGTGGGCCGGTCGTGATCGATGGCATCGAAGGCCTCGGCCAGCGTCTCGACGCAGTGCCCGCCGAGGTTCTGCATCAGACCGGCAAGCTCAGCGTCGGATCGGGCGTCCAGCAGCGCCGTCACCGGCCCCTGGTCGGCGATGTCATCCATCAGGCGTTTGCGCCAGGCAGCACCTCCCTGGAACGTGAGCGCCGAGTAAAGCTGGTTCGGGCAACTCTCGATCCACTGGCGGAGGCGGTCGCCGCCCGGCTCCTCGAACGCGGACCGCTGCAGGGCGCCGTGGCGCAGGCGCACGACGTCCCAGCCAAACGCCGTGAAGATCGCTTCGATCCGGGCAAAGAGGCCCTCGCGCACCACACCGTCGAGCGACTGGCGATTGTAGTCGATGACCCACCAGACATTGCGCAGATCGTGCTTCCAGCCCTCCTGCAGGCACTCGTAGATGTTGCCTTCGTCAAGCTCGGCATCGCCGACCAGCGCAACCATGCGGCCAAGTGGGCGAGGTGCTTCGTCCTTTTTCCACCCCTTCGCGGCGATGTAATCCTGGATCAGGGACGCAAACGCGGTGATCGCGACACCGAGGCCCACCGACCCCGTCGAGAAGTCCACATCGTCGCTGTCCTTGGTACGGCTGGGATAGGATTGCGCGCCGCCATAGCCCCGGAAATTCTGCAGCTTCTCCAGCGACTGGTTGCCCATGAGGTACTGCATGGCGTGGAAGACAGGTGAGGCGTGGGGTTTGACCGCTACCCTGTCCTCGGCCCTCAACGTGTGGAAGTAGAGCGCCGTCATGATCGACACCATCGACGCCGAAGACGCCTGATGACCGCCTACCTTGACCTCGTCCTTCCCGCGCAGGTGGTTGGCGTTGTGCACCATCCAGCAGGCGAGCCAGAGAAGCCGCTTCTCGACGGTCTTCAGATGGGCGGCATCGGTCATGGCGTCATCCGTTCCTGTAGGTATAGGCATAGCCGTTCAGCGCAGGCGCGCCCCCCAGATGCGCGTAGAGGATGCGCGAGCCCTGGGGGAAGAAACCCTTCGCGGTGAGATCTATGAGACCTTGCATGGATTTCCCCTCGTAGACCGGATCGGTGATCATCGCTTCGGTGCGGGCGGCCAGCCGGATCGCATCGTTCGTCTCGGCGCTGGGGACACCGTAGGCGGGATAGGCGTAATCCGGGTTGATGTGGATCTCGTCATCACTGACCGGGCGGCCCAGGCTGACCAGATCAGCGGTGTTGTCGACAATCTCGCGAACCTGATTGCGGGTCTGATCGGGCATCCCCGACGCATCGATTCCGATGACCTTGTCCGCGCGCCCATCGGCTGCGAAGCCCACGATCATCCCGGCCTGGGTGGACCCGGTCACGACACATACGACGATGTAATCAAACGAAAAACCCAGCTCGGCTTCCTGGGCACGGACCTCCTCGGCGAAGCCCACGTAACCGAGCCCGCCGAGCGGATGCACCGAGGCGCCGGCCGGGATGCCGTAGGGCGTACCGCCCGCATCGCGCACAGACTGCATCGCGTCCTCCCACGACTGGCGGATGCCGATGTCGAAACCGTCGGGAACGATCCGCGAGTCAGCGCCCATGAGCCGCGTCATCAGGATGTTGCCCACCCGGTCGTAAACCGCGTCTTCGTGAGGCACCCAGCTTTCCTGGACAACCACACACTTGAGGCCCAGCTTGGCCGCGGTGGCGGCGATCATGCGGGTGTGGTTCGACTGAACCCCCCCAATCGAAACCAGGGTATCGGCCCCGGACTTCAGCACGTCAGGGACAATATATTCCAGCTTTCTCAGCTTGTTACCGCCCATGGCGAGGCCCGAGTTGCAGTCGTCCCGCTTGGCCCAGACCTCGACCTTTCCGCCCAGAGCGTCGGACAGGCGCGGCAACGGCTCGATGGGCGTCGGCCCGAATGTCAGGGGATAGCGGTCGAATTGATCCAGCATGATGTCCTCGCTTTGCGCTTGTGTACCAAACCGACCTTGGGGGATGATTGCAAAGTACGCCACAGGAATGGCCTGCTTTGGCAGATCCTGCTATCAACTTGGCTATGGACGCAATCGATCACCAGATCCTCCGCACACTTCAGCAGGATGGTCGGATCTCGAACCAGGACCTGGCAGACCGCGTGGGCCTGTCGCCCTCGCCTTGTCTGAGGCGTGTGCGGGCGCTGGAGGCGTCGGGGATTCTCAAGGGCTATGCCGCGATCGTCGATCAGGAACGCTACGGCCTGCCCGTGGACGTCTTCGTGTCGATTTCCCTGGAAAATCAGAGAGATGAGGCGCTCCAGGCCTTCGAGGAAGCGATCGCAGGGCTGGATGAAGTCATGGAATGCTACCTGATGACCGGCGCCCGGGACTACCTGCTGCGGGTCGTTTGCGACGGTCTGAAATCCTACGAGACGTTCACGCGGGAGCGGTTGGCCCGCCTGCCCGGCGTGCGCTCGATCGAGTCGAGTTTCGCGCTCTCGACGGTGACGCGGCGCACCGCCCTGCCGCGTCCCTGACTCCGACTGGAGCTGTCAGAAGTGGTGTGTGCCAAACGTATGACTTTCGTACCGCAACCGTATGCCAAACGCGTCGGCGGGATGTCGACCTGGCCTGCCCTCAGCCGGAGGGTGCGAGGTCGATCAAAATCTCGTTCCGGCGCAGGAACGGCGGCGTGAACGGGTCGTTGTAATAGGCGTAGGTCGCAGGGCCCAACGCAGTGAGCCCACGGGCCGAAAGCCAGGCACGCAGCGTCGCCTCCTGCTCGGCGAAGCGTTCATCATCCCAGGAACCGGAGAAGCGGATGGCAGCGCGGCGCACCGGATCTTCGCTTGCCAATGCCACCTGCGCGCCGGCCGGTTGGGGCAAGCTCTCCAGGGTGTACTCCTCAGGCATGATGAACTGCACGGTCCACGTGCCATCGCCGTCCGGGCGCTGGGTCACGGGGGCGGTCATGGCGATCTTCTCGCCCTCCCGCTCACGCGCAAAGATGTAGCGGGCGAGCGGCGAGAACCCGGACCGAACCGCCTCGCCCCGCGTTCCCCGGGTGGTCACCTCGGCGACCACCAGCGCCGGGTAGTCCCGGATCTCGACATCGCCCTCGACTTCAACGACCGCATAGGCCGGGACGGGGACGTTGAACGTCGCATAGATCCACCAACCTGCCGCCAGCACGAAGGCGGTCACCCCTGCCGCAACAATCCACATCACGATCTTCCTCGCCCGGCGCATTTTCCTGACCCGTGTTGACCATCCCGGAACCTAGGACGCCCCGGCCTTCGGGCCAGCGGCGGCGATCGCGTGCCCAAGCCGGTAGGCGGTCTGCAGGTGCGCCTCCCGCCGCTCCGGTTTGCCGAGGGTGCCGTGCAGGACGTGAAGCTCTGCCGCCATTCCGAAAAAGCCCAGCGTGCCCGCCACGATCTGCGTGTGGAGCGCCGTGTCGAACCCTTCCTCGGCCATCGACTGCGGCGAGGCACCGGCGGGAACGAGCAGCACGCAGGGCCGTACCGGCAGCATCGAGCCCGCGGGGGTCGGGTCGTCCAGCTGATCGTATGCCCAGCCCCAGCAGAATACGCGGTCGATCCAGCCCTTCATCGTCGAGGGCATCCCCCACCACCAGAGCGGAAACACCAGGCAAAACGCGTCTGCCCGGTCGACACGCGCCTGCTCGGCCTGGACATCGGCGGGCCTGTCGGCGTCGCCATAGTCCCTGTCATCGCCAGCCTGCCAGCGGGGGTCGAACTCTTCGGCCCGCAGGTCCGCGATCTCGACCGTATGGCCTGCGGCGCGCGCGCCGTCGGCAAAGCGGGCCGCGACCGCATGGCTGAAAGAGGCCGGATTGTAGTGGTCGATGACGATGAGCAGGTGCATGGCGGGTCCCTCCGGGCAACGCGAAAGCTGGCAGGGCAGACGAGCCACCGCAAGCCCCGCGCGGTTACATGACCCGGGCCGCATCGGCAGGCTGGACGGCTGGGGGCTGCGCGTGCAAGCACTTGGTCACGGAGGCCCCCATGCACGATTTCTATTCCGACACGAAGACCCGACCGACCCGCGCCATGCGCGAGGCCATGCTGACAGCCGAGGTTGGCGACGAGCAAAAGGGAGAGGATCCGACGACCGCGGCCCTGGAAGCGCGGGTCGCGGATCTCCTGGGCAAGGAGGCAGCGGTCTTCCTGCCGTCGGGCACGATGTGCAACGAGATCGCGATCCGGGTGCACTGCCGCCCGGGCGACGAGATCATCTGCGCGCGCTCGAGCCATATTGTCGGCTTCGAGGGCGGCGGCCCGGCGGCGATCAGCGGCGCGATGGTGCATCCGCTCGACGGCGTGGGCGGCATGTTCACGGCAGAGCAGGTGCAGGGCGCGGTCCGCGCGGCATCGCGTTATGCGCCGCAGAGCCGGCTCGTCTCGGTCGAGCAGACGGCCAACATGGCAGGTGGCGCGATCTGGCCGCTGGAGCAGCTGGATGCGGTAGCAGCCGCCGCAAAGGATGCAGGGCTCGCGACCCACATGGACGGTGCCCGCCTGATGAACGCGGTCGTCGCCTCCAACGTGTCCGCCGCCCGCTGGGCGGAGGGTTTTGATACCGTCTGGATCGACTTCACCAAGGGCCTGGGCGCGCCGGTCGGTGCCGCGCTGGCAGGCTCCGCAGACTTCATCGAACACGCCTGGACCTTCAAGCAGCAGTTCGGCGGGGCCATGCGCCAGTCGGGCGTGCTTGCGGCGATGTGCGATCACGCGCTGGACGTGCACGTCGACCGGCTGGCCGAGGACCATGCGCTGGCGCGGCGGATCTGCGATACGTTGCAGACCCTGCCGGGGGTGGCCGGCGTGCTGCCTGTTGCGACCAATATCGTGATCTTCGATCTGGCCGAAACCGCCCCGAACGCGGCGGAGTTGGTGGATCTCTGCCGTGCCGAGGACATCGCGCTTGGGGCCTTCGGGCCGCGGCGGATCCGCGTGGTCACCCACCTCGACGTCGGCCCATCGTCGGCAGATGCGCTTTGCGCGGTGCTGGCGCGGCATCTCGGCTGACAGAGCCGCTTGCACCCGCCCGGGGGCTCGACTACGAAGCGCGCTGTGAAGACGGAGGCTCCCATGTCCAAGCCCAAAAAGGTAGTGCTCGCTTATTCCGGCGGGCTCGATACCTCGATCATCCTGAAGTGGCTCAAGGTAGAATACGGGGCGGAGGTCGTGACCTTCACCGCGGATCTGGGCCAGGGTGAGGAGCTTGAACCGGCACGCCGAAAGGCCGAGGACATGGGCGCCAGCGGCATCTATGTCGAGGACCTGCGCGAGGAATTTGTGCGCGACTTCTGCATGCCGATGTTCCGCGCCAACGCCGTCTACGAGGGGCAGTACCTGCTGGGCACCTCGATCGCGCGGCCGCTGATCTCGAAACGTCTGGTCGAGATTGCGCGGGCCGAAGGCGCGGATGCCATCGCCCACGGCGCGACCGGCAAGGGCAACGATCAGGTGCGGTTCGAACTGGCCGCCTATGCGCTGGAACCCAACATCCGTGTGGTGGCGCCGTGGCGGGAGTGGGATCTGACCTCACGCAACCGGCTGATCGAATGGGCCGAAGAGCACCAGGTGCCCGTGCCGAAAGACAAGCGCGGCGAGGCGCCGTTCAGCGTGGACGCAAACCTGCTCCACACCTCGTCCGAGGGCAAGGTGCTCGAGAACCCGGCCGACGCGGCCCCCGACTATGTCTATCAGCGTACCGTGCATCCCGAGGATGCGCCGGACACGCCCGAGATCATCGAGATCGGCTTCGCCAAGGGCGATCCTGTCAGCGTCAACGGCGAGGAGCTGTCGCCCGCCAACTTGCTGGCAGAGCTGAACGACATGGGCGGGCGCCATGGGATCGGGCGGCTGGATCTTGTCGAAGGCCGGTTCGTCGGCATGAAGTCCCGCGGGATCTACGAGACCCCGGGCGGCACCATCTGGCTGGCCGCCCACCGGGGGATCGAGTCGATCTGCCTCGACCGGGGCGCGGCGCATCTCAAGGACGACCTGATGCCGCGGTACGCCGAGCTCATCTACAACGGCTTCTGGTTCAGCCCCGAGCGCGAGATGCTGCAGGCGCTGATCGATCACAGCCAGGCGAAAGTGTCCGGCACCGTGCGCCTCAAGCTCTTCAAGGGACAGGCGAGTGTGATTGGCCGCTGGTCGGATCAGAGCCTCTATTCCGAGGCACATGTGACCTTCGAGGAGGACGCGGGCGCCTATGATCAGGCCGATGCCGAGGGGTTCATCAAGCTGAACGCGCTCCGCCTGCGGCTGCTCGCGATGCGCGACCGGGCGAACTGACGGCAAGCGCATACTGGTGACGCCGGTTTAACCCGGGATTCACCGGTTTAGCGGACTTTCGGGCATACTCAGTGAGGTAGAGATGTCCGGCACCCTTACAGCCACGGTGTTGCTCGAGCAGCCGGTCGACCTCGACATCGCGGCGATCGCCGCGGCTGTCAGCCATCGCTTCCCCCAGATCGGCCATGTGAAACCCGGCATGGGCCAATATGGCCCGCGCGAGGTGGCGCTTCTGCAGATCGACGGTGCACATGTCGCGATCACGCTCGAACGCTGGCGCTGTGTCCCGACGGACCTCACGCCCGACCTGAGGCCCGTCCGTGGCTGGAACTGCAAGGACGCCGTCGAGCAACACCGCGCCCGCCTGACGGTCAGCTGTGGCGGCCAGCCGGCAGGGCTCGAATGGGCCAAGGCCCAGGCGGCCGCCGTGCACTTCGTGACGGCGGCGCTTCTGTCGGATCTGCCTGCGCTCGCGGTACTCTGGGGCACGGGCTATGTCCTCGCGCCGGTCGTGGAGTTCAGCGGCGCATCGAAGGGCCTGCTCGCCGGGCGCATCCCGATGCCGCTGTGGCTGGGCTTCGCAACAGTGGTCCCCAAGGGTTTTGACGCGGAAAGCGCGCTCGGGGTCGTGACCTACGGGCTGCGGCCCTTCGTGGGCTACGAGCTGGAGCTGGCGCCCCGGCCCTGCACCGCGAACGAAGCGCTGGGCAGCGTCGCCGCAATCGCGCGCAAAGTGCTGAACGGCACGACTGATCTCAAGGACGGGGAGCGGCTGACCGACGGCGAGACGGATCAGGATCTCACGGTGCGCGAGCGGAACTTCTGGCTGCGCCGCGATCTCTCGGCCCGGGTGCTGGTCGCGCCCGACGCCGTCGTCGAAGTCGAAAGCCTGCGCCCGAGGCCGCGCCGCGCCGCAGCCTGATCCCTTAGAGTCTGTTCCAAGAGTCCTCCCCGCACCCCCTCCCAACCACCCAATCAGGGTACAGTTCTGGGTGGTTGGGAGGGGGTGCGGGGTGGTGAGCGGCACTTCTCGGACAGGCGCTCAGAGCAGCCCGATGAGGTGCAGGATCAGCCCGGCGGCGAGCCCCCCGCCGACCAGTGCAAGCATACCGGCCTTGAAGACGAAGACGGCGGGCAATGCGGCGGCAAACAGCGCGATCTTGACCCATTCAGGGTTCTCCAGACCCGTAGGCAGGAACGCGGCTTCGGCGAGGTAAAGCGCGAGGTTCGCGATCACGCCGACCACCGCGGCGGACACCCCCGCCAGGGCGCGCCGGGCCCAGGGAATGTCGTAGAGCCGCTCGACCGCCGGCGCAAAGGCGAGGATCAGCGCAAACGATGGCGCGAAGGTGAAGAAGGTCGCCATCGCGGCGGCCCAGGCGCCCGCGCCGATGCTGGCCTCGGCCGACCAGCCCGCGAAGAACCCCGCGTAGGTGTTGACAAGGATCAGGGGACCGGGCGTTGCCTCGGCGATCGCGAGGCCGTTCAGCATCGCCTCGGGCGACAGCCAGCCGTAGGTCTCGACCGCCTGCGCCGCCACGAACGGCAGCACGGCATAGGCCCCGCCGAAGGTCACCAGCGCGGCGGTGGTGAAGAGCACAGGCACCTCGCCGAAGGCCCGCGCGTCGGTCACCGCCGCGTTCAGCGCCCAGACCGCCCCGATCGCCAGCGCCGCAATGCCCAAAGTGATGGCGGCGTGGCGCAGGACGGCCGCGCCGGCAGCGACCGGAGGCGACGTGGTCTCGTGCGGCAGGGCCAGACCCGCGACCGCCGCCGCTGCGACAACCAGCGGAAACGGCACACCCAGGAAATAGATCGCGACGAACGCGGTCACCGCGAGGCCCCAGTGCCAGGGCCCCTTCAGCGCCCTCCCCGCGATCTTCTGCATGGCCGCGAGCACCAGCGCGACGACGACCGGCTGCACCCCGGCGAAGAGCGCTGCAATCAGCGGCACATCGCCATGCGCCGCGGCGATCCACGCCAGCAGGATCATCAATGCGGCCCCCGGCAGGATGAACGAGAGCCCGGCGGCGATGCCGGTCCAGAGCCCGCCGATCCGCCAACCGAGCCAGGTCGCAAGCTGCTGGGCCTCCGGTCCCGGGAGCATCATCGAAAACGCAAGCCCCCGGTCAAAGGCGTCCGACGGCACCCAGGCGCGCTTCGCGACCACCTCGTCCTGCATCAGGGCGATCTGCCCGGCGGGACCGCCGAAGGACAGGAGGCCGATCTTCACCCAGACGGGAAACGTGTCGCGAAATGCGGGCGTGCTCATGCGCCATCCTCGGTCAGCGGGGCGGTTGGGGCACCAGCGGCGACCAGCGCTTCGTATCCCCCGATGACGTAATGTGCATCGCGCCCGTGAAGTCTCAGCAACGCGCAGACGTATTGGCTGACCTCGTGCCCGTGGACACAGAAGACGGCGATCGGACCTTCGGCCGTCACCAACGGATCGGCGTGGCCCAGCGACAACGGGTCGTGCCACTCGGCTCCTGCAACCGTTCGGCCGCTCGCCGCGCGTGCCGGCGCCTTGCGCACGTCGATGAACCGAAGGCCCGTCACCGCGAGGGCGTCAGCGGCGGACAGTTGTTGGGAGGGGTCAGGATCAAGCATGGCTCATCGGTCCCTTTGCGGGGTTCGATGCGATGCTTGGGCCAGTCGGCCTGACGGCGGGGGATCGCAACAGCCCCGCGCCAGTCAGGTAGCACGCTCACCAAGACGCGGCAAGCCGACCCTGGCGCCCTCAGCTCAGCAGCATCGGGGCAAGATCGTGCCGCAGGAACGTCTGGAGCACGTAGATCAGGATGATCACGATGAGGGGCGCGAGATCGATGCCGCCCAGGTCCGGCAGGATACGCCGTATCGGTCTGTAGACCGGCTCGGTCAGGCGCTGGAGCCCATCCCATATCTGCCGAACGATCGGCTGGTACATGTTGATCACGTTGAACATGATCAGCCAGCTGAGGATCACCTGAATCAGGATCACCCAGAAGGCGAGATTTAGCAGCAGGTCGAGCAGCATGATGATCGCGTTCATCGGGATCTCCTTCGCAAGGCGGCAGGCGGTACGTAGCCTCGTGGGCCTAACAGCGCAAGATTGCCGGGGCGTTGACGGCCGAGTTGGCTGTACATAGCGAAACCGTCGGCTGGGGCCGTAGCTCAGATGAAAAAGCGTCGCGTTCGCAACGCGAAGGTCAGGGGTCTGCTCCCACTGACTCCGCCAAACCATGCTCTTGATCGAGATCCCGACCTAAGCATATGAAAAATATAGGTGCTTTCTCAGCCCGAAGTGAGTCTTCGAAGGATCTAACCGGTCCGCGGCCAACATGGGCTCATCGCAGCGGTGACATGTTCAGAATTTTCTGAGCAGGAAACTCTCGTGGAGGGCAAGCCCGTACGGGTTGCGAG
>JBCCDA010000109.1:0-13154 GCA_039033215.1 Pseudomonadota bacterium
CGGATCCGCTCGGCGGCCAGTTCCAGCGCCTCCCGTTTCGCGTGGGGCACTGTCGCGATGGCAGCCTCAATTTCGGCCGGACCGACCACCACAGTGTCAGGCGTCAACTCCAGATGGTCGAAGCGATGCGTCAGATCGAGCACGGCGTCGAGCCCCCGTGTCCGAACGTCGGCGATGATGTCACGCACGACCGTGTCGACGGACGCGCCGGCTGCCACACGCGTCTGCATCAGCCGTGCGAATGCGGTCTCGAAGCCAGGATCGCGGGTGTCGAGGAATGTGGACATATTGGACTCTGCGTTGCGTAACGTGGCTTCATAGGTGGCGCATGGTGGGGTGACAAGGTAGCGGTGTGTCACGGACGCGGTTGCAATCCCGCATCGACACGGCATGATCGGCGCGGCAACCGAACGTGGGAGGTATTCGTGCGCATCACCTGGTTAGGTCATGGCAGTTTTAGGATCGAGGCAGCGGGTGAGGTTCTTCTGCTGGACCCGTGGATCACTGGCAACCCGGTCTTCCCAGAGAACGAGGCCAGCAAAGTTGTTGATGGGGCTACCGCGATTCTTCTCACGCACGGGCACTTTGATCACACCGCCGATTGCGTCGAGATCGCAAAGAAGACCGCTGCACCGCTCTTTGGCATGTATGAACTGGTCAGCTGGTTCACGGCGATCGACGGGGTGGAGGGCACGGGCTTCAACAAAGGCGGAACAGTTCAGGTTGGTGATGTGGCAGTGACGATGGTCACGGCCTCGCATTCGTCGTCAGTAAGTGGCGATGCCGGTCCGACCCTCGTTGGCTCAGAAGCTGGTTTTATGATCGAGACGGACGGCAAGACCCTCTATGCGATGGGCGACACTGATATCATGGCGGATTGGGCATGGATGGCCGAGCTTCACAATCCCGATTTCGCGATCGTGCCAATCGGCGGGCACTTCACGATGAACGGTGCGCGTGCAGCCTGGGGATGCCGGAAGTACTTTGATTTCAAGGGTGTGATCCCGGGCCACTACAAGACGTTTCCGCTGTTAGAGCAAAGCGCCGACTCGTTTCGAGCGGGAATGGACCCGGTTCCTGTCCACGAGCTGGATGTCTTGGGATCAGTAGACCTTTAGTTCCTACGGCCGCAGCTTTGACGAAATCACTCCGGAGGCAATGCCACCCCGGCTCAGCTCGCCCCAGAGGCGCTGATACTCCATTTTCGGGCAGACGTTCATCAGCACTTCCACGCCCTTGGCTTCTGCCCGTTTGGCTGCTGCCTTGTTGACGACGCCAATCTGCATCCAGATGGTCTCCAAACCACGATCGAGCAGAACCTCGAGCGCTTCGTCGACAACTTTTCCAGCTTCCAGGGGCCTGCGAAAGATGTCGACCATCTGGATCGGGTCGAACTTCTTCGGGATCTTCGAAAGGCTTGGCCTGACTTTCTCGCCGAACGCGGTCTGACCTGCATAGACGGGATTCACCGGGATCACCTTGTAGCCGCGCAAGTTCATGTATCGGGCGACGAAGAAGCTCGGACGGACTTCGTTGAGTGATACGCCGACCGCTGCAATGGTCTTTGTTCGTTCGAGGACATGGCGCAGATACGCGTGGGAGTACTGGGGTGACGTCATGGCACTTTAGATGACATGAGGGCGGCGGGCACACCAGCGTTTTTCAGGTCAAATGGCGACTGCCGCGCACTGAAGAACCGGGTCTGGAGCGGCTGAGACAAAAAAAGTCCGCCGGTGCCCTTTGATCGAGTCGCCCGGCGGACATCAAGTCGGAACGAGGGACAGTGTGAAGCGAGGCGAAGTCGTTCAAGTTCCGCCTCCACTACCACCAATATGGCGCGTTCGTTTACAATTCGTAACCCTATGTCGCAAAGTCGTGAAGAGAGGCGAATTAACCGACTGATAAGTCGACCGAATTTACCTTTCAAAATGTTCCCGAATGGCGAAGAGGGCGACGGCCGCCGCGTTTGATACGTTCAGCGAGCCAAAGGCACCGCTCGGATTGATTCGTGCTATGGTTGTGCAAAGCGACTTGGTTCGGTGTCGCAGCCCCGGCCCTTCAGCACCCAGAACGAGTCCTACCGGTTGTTGCAGAGTGTTGCCGAGGGCATCGTTCAGCGAGACGTCTCCAGCGCCGTCCAAACCGATCAGAACGTAACCCATATCGGCCAAACCCTGCATCGCGTCACCAAGGTTCGGCACGCGGAGATAAGGTTGACGCTCGAGCGCTCCGGACGCCGACTTGGCGAGCGCGCCTGTCTCCGGCGCTGCGTGGTGGCGTGGTGCAATCACGGCGCGTGCCCCGAAGACTTCGGCTGACCGAAGTATCGCACCCACGTTGTGGGGATCGGTCACTCGATCGAGAAGGACGACCACCGGAGGAGGTGTCTTCGGCGCCCATCGGCAGCGGCTGGAAAGGTCTCCCCAGCCCAGAGGAACGGCCTCGAGTGCTGCGCCCTGGTGAACGGAACCCGGGTCAAGCGGAGCGTGGAACTTGCGCGCATCCGCGATCTCGGGCGTGATGTCCGCCTGAGCAATGGCCTCGGCAAGTCGATCGGCGGCGTTGCGCGTGACGATCAGACGGCGCTTCTGCCGGTCGGGGTTGCTCAGGGCATCTCCAACCGCGTGGATGCCAAAGAGCCAGACCGACTCTGGATCGGTTTTGCGTTCGCGATCCCGTGCAATTGCCCATGCTGGCTTCTTCGTCTTGGAACTCATGTCGCCTACCTATCCCGGGCGGATACGTAACGCTACCACCGGCTTAGTTTCGATGTTGACAGGCAGGGAGGGTGCACCGTATCTGAGCCGCCTACCGAGGACGTTTGACGTTCTCAAGGGGGACGTGCTGCAAGGTGCGGCAGCGGACTGTAACTCCGCCGGGGCAACCCATGCTTGGTTCGATTCCAGGGTCCCCCACCAACACCATTTGATCTGCTAGGGCGCAGGTGTGCACGTTGAGAAGTGCGCTGCCCGGCTTGGTTCGGGCATCAGACGCGGATCCAGATCAGTTTTCTAGCGGCCTTCAGCGCAACGACTCCCGAGGTGATACCCCGGGAGACCGGTTGCTACGTAGGGTCAGGCGACCGCACGGCTGAGCGCACACTGGCTCCATAGATCCGACAGTGCGGACACCAGATGGTCGATATCGGCTTCGGAGTGGAGCGGGCCGGGTGTGAAGCGCAGGCGCTCGGTCCCCTTCGGCACGGTTGGGTAGTTGATCGGCTGTACGTAGACCCCGTAGTCGTCCAGCAGAATGTCCGAGATCATTTTGCACTTGACCGGATCGCCTACCATCACCGGGATGATGTGGCTGGGGTTCGGCAGGTGCGGGATGCCAACGCGGTCGAGTTTAGCGCGGAGACTGCTCACTGCTCGGCGCTGATGAAGCCGCTCCCAATTCGACCACTTGAGGTGGCGCACCGCGACGCGGGCGCCCGCGGCGACGGCGGGCGGAATGGCGGTCGTGAAGATGAACCCCGACGAGAAAGATCGCACATAGTCGCAGAGGTCTCGCGTCGCCGCGATATAGCCGCCCATTGTGCCAAAGGCCTTGGCCAGCGTGCCCTCGATAACGGTCAGACGATCCATCAGCCCTTCCTGTTCGGCGACACCGCCGCCGCGGGGGCCGTACATGCCGACAGCATGGACCTCATCCAGATAGGTCATTGCACCGTACTTGTCGGCGACGTCGCAGATTTCCTTAATTGGGGCTATGTCTCCGTCCATCGAGTAGACGCTCTCGAATGCAATCAGCTTCGGCGTCTCGGCCGGGTAGGCAGCCAGCTTCGCTTCCAGGTCGGCCACATCGTTATGCTTCCAGATGACCTTCTCGGCGCGGGAGTGGCGGATGCCCTCGATCATCGATGCGTGGTTCAACTCGTCCGAGAAGATCACGCAGCCCGGGATGGTCGAGCCCAGTGTTCCGAGAGCCGCGAAGTTCGAGACGTACCCGCTGGTGAAGAGGAGCGCGTCCTCCTTGTCGTGCAGGTCGGCGAGCTCGCGCTCTAGCAACACATGCTGGTGGTTGGTGCCCGAAATGTTGCGCGTGCCGCCCGCACCCGCGCCGCATTGGCGGACGGTTTCGATCATGGCGTTCTGCACGGCCTCGTGCTGGCCCATTCCCAGGTAATCGTTTGAGCACCATACGGTAACCTCGTGGGTTCCGTGATTGCCGCCCTCGCCCAAATGGCGGGTCGCTTTTGGAAAAGCGCCGGATTGACGTTCGAGTTCTGCAAAGACCCTGTAGTTGCCCTCATCGCGCAGCTTGTCGAGCCGCCCCTTGAAGTAGCTTTCATAATCCATGGGTTCCTCCGCTTACTCGGATCTGTCCGGTATTGTTGGGGACTGACGCCCCGGGTTTCGATGTCATCCAACGCCAGAGCAGGCTGTCACGCACCGGCAATACCATAAGCCAGTGCTCCAACAGCGCCAACGACGTCAGTGTCGCAAGGAGGGCAAAACCCACTTCAGCCCCCGAGCCCGCGGGCGCGATCAGGGCATGCTCGACCCAGTACGTGACCGCGGCGGTCAGCGCAGTGATCGAGAAGGGGAAGAGCAGGTTCATCCAGCGGCTCGCGAAATAGGTCCGCAGGTATTCCACCGGCTGGGGCAGCATCTCGTCTGTGAAGTTTGGTACCCCGAGATAGATGTTCACCTTCGCGCTGATCCTCGCGACAAAGAGGATCAGGAACGTGAGCAGCCCCGTCAGGTTCTCGGCATTCCAGAGGAACGTCACGAGGACAACCGCGGTGAGCAGAATTGCGAGTTCGTGATGCGCAATCGTCCGCCAGGCGAGGCGGAACCGTTTCATGCCACGGGCGCCAAGAGGGCAGGGCTCGCGGTTGGGCCCCGTAAGAACGCCGGTCAGGAACGCGAGTTCAAACCAGCCCCAGACGGTGATTGCGGCAGCGAAGCCCAGGTAGGCGCCGCCGACATCTGTCATGCCGCCCCCTTCGATCATTCCCCAGGCGGCGAGCACCGCCAGGGGGGCTGTTGCCCAAACAGCCGTCCGCCCGCTCCCCCGGTTGATCACCAGAAGGATCGCCCCGGTGGAGAACCACCAGATGAAGAGAGCGGAGAGGACGGCGAGGGTCATGCGCTCACCAAACCGGTTGCAGGCGCGCGCTGTCGGGAAGCTCGTTCTTCTTCGTCGGCAGGAAGTAGAGCCGCGCGAAAATCCCTGCAGCCCGAGCGCCCAGGCCCACGCGGCGGACCCAGCCGATGGCGCCACCCTGTGCCTTGGCCTTCTCCATCGCCTCGGTGACAACGAACATCCGATCACAGAGCTTCCAGAAAGTCGGATTGTCGAGGTCGAGCTCGACCGGGAAGCACTGCTTCGAGATCTCGGATGTCAGGCGCAGCACCTGCTTGTCGTACCAGTCGATATCGACACCAAGCTCCTCGTGGAACCTTGGCCTTGCGTGGTCACGCACCCACATGGTCACAAACACCGCAACGAGGAAGAACCGGATCCAGAGTTTGTTGAGCCCGGTCAGCGTCTCGGGGTTGGCCCTCATCAGGAGCGCGAATGCCTCGCCGTGCCGGAACTCGTCGTTGCACCACTCCTCGAACCATTTGAAGATCGGGTGGAAGCGGTGCTGGGGGTTCTTCTGCAGATGGCGGAAGATGGTGATGTACCGTGCATAGCCGATCTTCTCGGACAGGTATGTGGCATAGTAGATGAACTTGGGCCGGAAGTAGGTGTACTTCTTCTTTTGTGTCAGGAACCCCAGGTTCACGGCAATGCCGGCCTCGCGCAGCGCATCGTTGATGAAACCGGCGTGACGAGCTTCGTCGCGGGCCATCAACTGGAAGAGATGCGTGATCTCCTTGTTGTTGCCGCGGCGCTTCATCTCCTTGTAGAGAACGCAGCCCGAGAACTCTGCGGTGCACGACGAGATGAGGAAGTCGATGAACTCCTTCTTGAGGGCGGGTTCCATCCCTTCCCAGTCGATTTGGTCCCAGTCCTCGTTCTTCTTGAAGTGACCCTTGTTGGGGTCGTCGGCCATCTCCTTGATCAGGGCGTCCCATTCGGGGCGCACCTTCTCGACATCCAACGAGTCCATCTCATCGAAGTCGGTCGTATAGAAGCGCGGCGTGAGCAGGGTGTTCTGCATTGCAATCGCGGTCGCGGCCTCGGAGTCGAACTGCGCCATCTCCTGCTGGAGCGCCAAGCTCTCTTCAGCGTTGGTGATGTCGGCGGTGTGTCTGGGGGTCTGCGCGTTCATAGCCGTACCTCCTCGGAGAAGCTGAATTCACAAAGCTCCATGACCTCCAGGTCCCCGGTCATGCGGGTCCAGAGACGTTCGAGCCTGCTGGCGCGGATGATCGTGGCGGTACGGTCCTCGCGGACGATCTCGCCAAACGGCGCCATGATCTCAGGTCCCTCCACCTGAACTTCGTCTCCGGGGTAGACGACCGCACCGTTGTTGAAGCGGACGTGGGCGTGCAGACTTTCGAAGCAGTGCGAGATCTCCACCGTGCAGGGCGCCTTCTCGCGGTCTCTCGTGAATAATCCCATCGGGTCCTCCGTGGCGTTGTGTCGAGCGTTTTTGGTCTTATTGGCCAGGGTCGCTGGCATCGTGTCGTTGTCCTAGGTCAACCATCTAGCAATCGGGCAAAGATGGCAGTGTTGTCCTTGCCAAAGCCGATGAGCTCCACTCTCCAGCCCGTCCGGTCATCACGCAAGCCCAGACGTCCGTCCGAGAACCGAACAAGTCGAACAGGGGCTGATCCCTCGATCCCGTAGGGCTTGCGCTTGCGCTCCAGCGAGCGCCAGATCCCGGCAACGAAACCGCCTTCGTCAGGGCCGAGATCAGCGATCAACGTGCCGTCAGCGTCCAGAACAGTGGCATGCCCGCTGGTTGATCCATGGATCAGGATCGTGCGCTCCTTGACGATCGGTACATCGGGGAACTGGGATACAGGCTCCATACCTGTCACGCGGGCTATGGTCACCATCGCCAGGGTGATCAGTACAAGAGCCAGGATAGCGCTCAACAGGATGCGGGGGATCTTCTCCTTGTCGCGCGGGGGCTGACGGTCACGGATCTCGCGGTGGAGTGTCTGTTCAGTCATCAGCTCACTCCGCCGCGATCGTCTGGGCATCGCGGATCGGCCCGCGTGTGACGGAAGCCTGGGCGTGCGCGGCGAGCAGGGCGGCCACTTTCTCGGCGTCCGGGATAGCGCGCAGGGCAGGCTGCGTGTTCGACATCCGCCAGGGGCGCGCATGTGGCCAGAGCACTAGGTAGGAAAATCGGGTGTCGCCGATCAACGTCAGCGCGATTGTACCCGTCCCGTCGTTGTTGAGGGCGAGATCAGCCGCGCCTATCCAGCGGTAGGGCAGGTTCAACGTGACCGTCAGTGCCGCGCCGACGCGCATCGCCACCCGCTTGTTCGTGATCGTGTAGACTGTGGCGCGCGCCATCACGTAAGCGCAGATCAGCAAGATCGCACACGTCAACGCACCCATCGCCGCGAGCACCGAAAACGCGTCGATCCCGAGGGCGAGGTCGGCGCGGTCCCAGGCCGCCCAGCCGCGCCAGAGGCCGAGAAGCAGGAAGTAGGCGGCAACCCAGCGGACGATCAAAGCGTCCCGTGCAAGCGCCCACCAGTTGGGACGTCCCTGCCAAAGGATCTTTTCGCCCTCGGGTGGGGCCTCGGGAAGGCCTTCGACCGGTTCGGGTCCTTGGAAATCGTCGTGGTTCATGGCGTTGGTTCCCTGTCTGGTCTTGGGGCCGCCCTCCAACGGCCCGGATCACACGGGGGCGCTTGCGCCCCCGCATCGTCGTCAGATCTGAGGCTCGGTCCTGTCTGCGTTCGCGTAGAGCTTTCCGCCGCAGTAGTACCCGCAGATCTTATCTTCCTCGAGCAGCGTCACCTCTTCCGGCTTGGCGGTCGTCGGGATCCCGGCGAAATGCTGGGCATAGAGCGAGTGCACCTTCACGCGGTCAAACCAGTAGTAGTTGGCGAGCTGGATCGGGAGCAGGCGCTTGCCACCGCCGTCCGCGAGGTCGAACTCGAGGTAGCGGACCAACTGTTCCGGCACGTCAACCCACATGTCCGTCACGGTCCCGACTGTTTCGCCATCGTGGCTGACGACTGGCATGCCGCGCGCATCCTTGCCGGCTGAGACGTGATAGTCGGCAAGGCTCGCCATTGGCTTGATCTTGACGTGGCCGTGGCCGTCAAGCTCGGGCCAGTCCTTGCGCATGGCGTACGAGGCGGGGCCTACTCCGTCGGCTAGCGGATCGCCAGTGGGCACGAACGGGGAGCCATTCGAGGGTGCGGTCGGCGCCAACGCAATCGGCCGGTCGTCCTGCTTGTCTCGGTTGGGGAACTTCACGTCTCCACGACCGTGCGGCAATCGGAAGGTCTTGGGCGAGGGAGTGCCGAACGGCCCCTCGTTCGCAGAGACCGAGCCGTCATCGTTCTCGAGCGGGTAGCCCTCGCGCATGTTTTCACGCTGCAGGTAGATCACCAGCCCAGCAAAAAACAGCCAGAACAGGTAGAGCGAGACTTGGGCCAGATCGATCCTGCCGACGATCGTTCCGTAGTCATCGAACATGAGTTATCTCCTTTGCGGCACTCTTAGGCGGGGAGGTCGGCGAGGCCGATCTTGCCACGCTCCCCAGGATCGGCGTTGACGATTCGGCGCCGGACACGGACGAGCGGTCCGAGCGCAATGAGGGTGAAGAACAAGAGAGCAAGCTCAAGATGGTAGACCGCGGAGTAGCCCGTAGCAGGGCTGGACAGGGCGGGGCCGAGCGCGCCGGAGGTGGCCGCGTGGCCGACAATGTCGCTGAGTGTTCCACCGATCGCGATGCCCAGACCCGCTGACGTTGCCTGCGCAGCACCCCAGGCGCCAAGCGCGAGCCCGCGACCTGCGAGTTGCCCCACCGGCATGGTCATTGCGGCGGTCAGGGTAGCCACCGCGAACAGCCCGCCGCCGAGGCCGATGAGCGTGGCACCGGCAAAGAAGAGCGTGGTGGAGTGCCAAGGCGAAGCGAAGATCACTGCGGAGAACGCGATGAGCCCGAACAAGATCCCTCGTCCGGCCATCCGATAGGGGTCGAGACCGTGGCCCAGCCACCGGCCCGCCAGTGCAAACCCTGCAAGAGCGCCCGCCGCCCAGGCGGCCGTCAACAGGGTGGTTGCCGCTACCGAGAGGCCCAGGATCTCCCCGCCATAAGGCTCGAGCAGAACGTCCTGCATTTGGAATGCCATGGTGCCGAGGAAGACCACCAGCAGTAGCCGTCCGGCCTGACCACCCGCCTGGAGGTCGCGCCAGGCGTGGCTGAAACGTGGTTTGGGCGCGGCGCGCTCCTCGCGGGACATCGGTTTGACTCGCTCCTGGCGCCAAAGGGCGATCAGATTGAGCACGACGGTTGCAACCGCTGTTCCCTGAACGACCTGGATGAGGCGCAGCGCAGAGAAGTCCGCGAGCAGCCATCCGATGACGATCGCGGATAGCGCCATGCCGATTAGGAACATCACGTAGAGGAGGGCGACAACTCGGGGGCGTGTCTCCTCTGTGGCCAGGTCGGACGCAAGCGCGAGACCGGCGGTCTGCGTCATGTGCAGGCCAAGGCCCGTCATCAGAAAAGCCAGCGCCGCGAGAAACTCACCTGCGAAGGGGATCTGGTGTACGGTGTCGCCACTCAGGACAAGCAACGCGAAGGGCATGATCGCAAGCCCGCCCATCTGCCAGAGCGAGCCGAACCAGATGTAGGGGGCCCGCCGCCAGCCGATGGCGCTGCGGTAGTGGTCCGATCTGAAGCCCAGCAGCGCCCGGAACGGCGCGATCAGGACCGGCAGGGCGACCATCACGGCGACCAGCCATGTTGCTACTCCAAGCTCGACGATCATCACGCGATTGAGCGTACCCAGCAGCATGACGGTAGCCATTCCCACCGAAATCTGGAACAGCGACAGGCGCAGGATCTGCGCCAAGGGGAACCCTTCAGAACCTGCATCGGCGAACGGGAGGTACCGTGCGCCGATCTTCTGGAAGGTGCCCTTGGGAATGATCACCGGCGCAGCTCCATCGCTTGGGAGATGTAGAAACCCTTCTTGACCCGGACGGAATGCGCCATAGCCCAGCCGTCGAACGCGGTGTCGGCGGCTACCATGCGGCGCAGGCGTCGTTCTGCGATCGGCTGTATTGCCGGAGAGCGGTCAGACTGCGGGAAAAGCTTGCCCGCCGCGTGCATGGCGCTGAGCATTGGCGTACGCGGTGCGACCGTGAAAACGATCGAGTGTGCGGTGCGCGCGACCAGTCGCCGGAGCGCGCCGACAATGTCCGGTGCCTCGTAGTGGATTAGGCTGTCCATGGCGAGCACGTGATCGAAGCGTCCGTGCGCGTCGTCCAGCATGTCCCCGGCATGGAACCTGATCTGCGCGAGCAAAACGGGTTCTACGCGATCCTGGGCCACGTCCAGCAAGTTGGGCGAAATATCGACCGCCACGACCTCGGCGCCGCGCCGGGCCAGCTCGGCCGAGACCTGGCCAACGCCGCAGCCGGCATCGAGGACGCGCTTTCCCGTCAGGTCGCGGGGCAGGCGGCTCAGCAGCTCGGCGCGCATTTCGTCACGACCTGCGCGCACCGTCTGGCGTATCTTCGAGACGGGGGCGTCGGAGGTCAGCCTTGCCCAGGTCTCGTTCGCGGTGCGGTCAAAATACGTCTCGAGCCGGTTGCGCGTATGGTCGTACGTCTCCGTCATCAATCGAAGCCCAGCAGCTCGAAGATGTCGCGGTCAGGCATGGCGGCGGGAGCGAGCGGTTCTGTCCCGGCCCAGAGCGTCTCGGCCAGCTTTATGTACTCCTTCTGCACCTGGACGATGTCCTCCTCGGCGTCCATCTCGAACACGGTGCACTTCTTGAGGCGGGAGCGGCGGATCGCGTCGATGTCGGCCATGTGCGCAATGCGCTTGAAGCCGACTGTGTCGCAGTACCGGTCGACCTGCTCGGTATCTTTCGAGCGGTTCGCGACGCAGCCTGCGAGGCGTACGGCGTAGTTCTTCGACTTTGCCTGCACCGCTGCAATGATGCGGTTCATGGCATAGATCGAGTCGAAATCGTTTGCGGTCACAACCACCGCCCGGTCGGCGTGCTGCAGGGGTGCTGCAAAGCCACCGCAGACAACATCACCAAGGACGTCGAAGATCACGACATCCGTCTCCTCCAGCAGGTGGTGCTCTTTCAGCAGCTTCACCGTTTGGCCAACCACGTAGCCGCCGCATCCGGTGCCTGCGGGTGGGCCACCGGCCTCCACGCACATCACGCCGTTGTAGCCTTCGTAGACGAAGTCCTCGGGGCGCAGCTCCTCGGCGTGGAAGTCGACGTCCTTGAGGGTGTCGATCACCGTCGGCACGAGGCACTTCGTCAGCGTGAACGTCGAATCGTGCTTGGGGTCGCAGCCGATCTGAAGCACGCGTTTGCCCAGTTTCGAGAATGCGGCCGACAGGTTGGACGACGTCGTCGACTTTCCGATGCCGCCCTTTCCATAGATGCTGAACACCTTTGCGGTGTCGATCTGCATGGTCGGGTCAAGGTGCACCTGGACCGAGCCTTCGCCATCCGCGCCCTTCAGGTTCGGAACCACGCCGGCGGCGCGTCGCATCAGGTCTTTGTTGTCGAGGGGGGCCATCTGTCTCTCCTCACTCGGCTGCGATCTCGGGCGAAATGCCCTCCAGCCGGTCTTCAAGTTCATCACCAGCGGCGCGAAGGGCCGCCAGCGTCTCGTCGTCGGGGTTCCAGTAGGAACGTTCTTGCGCTTCGATCAGACGGTTCGCCATTCGGGCGGACGCCTGGGGGTTCAGATCGGCCAGGCGCCGGCGCATCTCCGGATCCAGCACGAAGGTCTCGGTCAGCCGCTGGTAGACCCAGGGATCCACCTGGCCGGTCGTCGCCGACCAACCAAGCGAGTTGGTGATCTGCGCCTCGATCTGGCGCACGCCTTCGTGTCCGTGGCGCAGCATGCCTTCGTACCATTTCGGGTTCAGCGATCGGGTGCGGGTCTCCAGCGCGACCTGCTCGCTGAGCGTGCGAACCTTGCCGTCGCCCCGGGTCTGATCGGAGATGTAGACGGCAGCCTCTTCGCCGCGCGCCCGTGTGACAGCCCGGGAAATACCGCCAAGCGTGTCGAAGTAGTGGTCGATCGTCGTGACCCCCAGCTCGACCGACTCGAGGTTCTGGTAGGCGACATCAACCGTCGAGAGCACCTTCTTCATGAGCTTTGGTTGCGCGGCGGGGGTGCCGTCACGGCCATATGCAAAGCACTTGCGTTGCTCGAACGCGTCCGCGAGTTCGTCTTCCTGGTCCCATGCGCCCGCATCGACGAGCTGGTTGACGTTCGCACCATAGGCGCCATCGGCATTCGAGAACACACGGAGCGCTGCGGTCTCGAAGTCGATGTCGTTGGCTTCGGCATGCGCCAGCGTGTGGGCACGAACATGGTTTTGGTCTGCTGGCTCGTCGGCGGTTGCCGCCAGCCACGCGGCTTCGGCCAGCATGCGGGTCTGCAGCGGGAGCAGATCCCGGAAGATACCGGACAAGGTCATGACCACATCGATGCGGGGGCGGCCAAGCTCCTCGAGCGGCAGCAACTCTGCGCCACAGAGACGGCCGTAGCTATCAAATCTGGGCTGTGCGCCCATCAGCGCCATGGCCTGGGCGATCGGTCCGCCTTCGGTTTTCAGGTTGTCGGCGCCCCACAGGACCAGGGCAATGGACTTCGGCAGGGAGTGCCCATCCGACATGTGGCGCCGCAGCAGCACCTCGGCCTGCTTTCTGCCATCCGCCATTGCGAATGCGGAGGGCATGCGGAACGGGTCGAATGCATGCAGGTTCCGCCCGGTCGGCAGGGCATGCGGGGCGCGGATCAGGTCGGCGCCCGGCACGGGGCGGATGAAGCCGCCTGCCAGCGCGTGAAGCAGCGCAGGCGTTTCAGTATCGCGCTGCAGATGATCGTTCGCTTCTGTGAGATCGTGGTCCGGCAGCGCCTCGGCCATCGTTGCAAGCAAGTCCGCCCGTGCGTCGTCCGATGGCGTTTGGCCGACGACATGCATGCCGTGCGGGATCAGCGACTGTTCGTACTCGATCAGATCCCGCCAGAGACCGTCGATCCCCGTGGGGCTGTCTGCGATGTCAAAGTCC
>JBCCDA010000110.1:0-12923 GCA_039033215.1 Pseudomonadota bacterium
CCGCCGTGACCTACCCCTAGGAGGTACCCATGACATTCCGTGCGCTCGTCGTGGACGAGGAAGAACAGGGCCAGGTGAGCCAGTCCGTCGAAGATCTGGGCGAGGACCGGTTGCCCGATGGCGATGTGACCGTGGCAGTCGAGTATTCGACCCTCAACTACAAGGATGGGCTCTGCCTCACGGGCAAGGGCGGTCTCGTGCGGAAGTATCCGCATGTGCCGGGGATTGACTTCGCGGGCACGGTCGAGAGCTCGGACAATCCCAAGTTCCAGCCGGGCGACAAGGTTGTCCTGACCGGATGGCGTGTGGGCGAGGTCTGGTGGGGTGGTTACTCCCAGAAGGCACGGGTCAAGGCGGACTGGCTGGTCGGCCTGCCCGAGGGGCTGGATACCCGCCAGGCGATGGCGGTCGGGACCGCCGGGTTCACGTCCATGCTGGCCGTCATGGCGCTGGAGAAGCAGGGTCTCGTGCCCGGTAGCGGTCCGGTCCTGGTCACTGGCGCCGCCGGGGGTGTCGGGTCGGTGGCGGTCGCAATCCTCGCGAAGCTTGGCTACGAGATCGCTGGCGTCACCGGACGGCCCGAGCAGGAGGAATACCTCAAGGGCCTCGGTGCCACGACCATCGTGCCGCGTGCCGATCTCGCCGAGGCGCCGACGCGGCCGCTGGACAAGGAGATGTGGGCCGGGTGTGTCGATGCCGTCGGTGGCGACATGCTGGCGCGTGTCCTGACCCAGATGAAGTACGGGGCGTCCGTCGCCGCGGTCGGATTGGCCGGTGGGGCAAAGCTGCCCGCGACCGTCGTCCCGTTCCTGCTGCGGGGTGTGAACCTCCTGGGGATCGACTCGGTCATGCAGCCCTTGGGCAACCGCGAGGCTGCCTGGGCCCGGATCGCGCAGGACCTGCCGATGGAGAAGCTCGAGGCGATGGTGTCGACAGCCACGCTGAGCGATCTGCCCGGGCTGGGTTCGGACATCCTGAAAGGCAAGGTCAAGGGTCGCGTCGTCGTCGACGTCAACGCCTGACGGGTCGTGTGCTGCCCGTCGAGCGCCGACTGGCCTCGCCGGGAGCGCTTCCCCATCCAACCGTGCGTGCCCTTGGGCCGCAGCAGTATCTTTGAGGGAATACCATGCTGGATGTCGACTGGGTGCGGGCTCAATTTCCTGCCTTTGAAGATGCAGACGGTGCCGACTGGGCGTTTCTGGAAAACGCAGGTGGGTCCTATCCCTGCCAGCAGGTGATCGACCGCCTGAACGATCTCTACCGCCGGTCCAAGGTCCAGCCCTATTGGCCGTTCCCAGCATCGGCGCGGGCCGGCGAGGCGATGGACGAGAGCCGGGCGCGGCTGTCTGCCCTGATGGGCGTGGCATCGGACGAGATCCACTTTGGGCCGTCGACCACGCAGAACGCCTATGTGTTGGCGCAGGCCGTGCGGCAGGCCTTCGGGCGCGAGAAGACCCCCGGCGAGATTGTGGTGACCGACCAGGACCACGAGGCAAACTCGGGCTATTGGCGGCGGCTGGCCGATGAGGGCTTTACCGTCCGCGAATGGCGGCTGGATCCTCAGACGGGGCATCTGGATCCGGCGGCGCTTGACGACCTGCTCTCCGAGCACACGCGGGTCGTGGCGTTCCCCCATGCCTCGAACATCGTGGCCGAGATCAACCCGGTTGCCGAAATCTGCGCAAAAGTCCGGGCCGTGGGCGCGATTTCGATTGTCGACGGGGTGAGTTATGCGCCGCATGGCATCCCTGACGTGAACGCGCTGGGGGCGGATGTCTACATGTTCTCGGCCTACAAGACGCACGGGCCGCACCAGGGGGTCATGACCGTACGCCGCGCCGCCGCCGAGCGGATGGTACCCCAGGGACACGGCTTCAACCGGCCCGACATGAAGACGTGGTTCACGCCTGCAGGGCCCGACCACGCCCAGCAAGGTGCCCTGGCCGGCATGGTCGACTATGTCGATGCGCTCTCCGCCCGCCATGGTGGCCGCTCGGCGCATGATCTGATGCGGGAGGCCGAGATTGCCCTCATGGGGCCCCTGATGGACTGGCTCCGCGGCCGTAACGATGTGCGTCTGCTGGGGCCTTCGAACCCCGAGCACCGCGCCCCGACCATCAGCCTGGCCTGCGAACGCCCGGGTGAGGAGCTTGCCAACGAGCTCGCCGCCCACAAGATCGCGGCGGGAGGCGGGTGCTTCTATTCCAATCGCTGCGTCGCCCGGCAGGGGGTGGACGAAGAGCACGGCGTTCTCCGGATCTCGTTCCTGCACTATACGACGCCTGACGAGATCGAGCGGGCGATGAAGGCGCTGGACGCGGTGCTGTGATGCACGCATGAGGCGAGGCCGTTGAGGATTGTCGGCGGGCAGTTCAAGGGCACGCGCCTTGCCGCGCCGGGCGCTCAAGGGGGAGGGGTGGCGCACCTGCGCCCCACCTCTGACCGGGTGCGCGAGGCGCTCTTCAACCTTCTGGCGCACGGTGACTATCCGGAGTTCGAGGGTGCCAGGGTCCTGGATCTCTTCGCAGGCACCGGTGCACTGGGGCTCGAGGCGCTGTCGCGCGGTGCCGCCCGCGCTGTCTTCATCGACGAGGGTGCGGCGGCCCGCGGGCTTATCAGGCGCAACATCGACACGCTTGGCGTGATCGGTCAGACCAAGCTCTGGCGCCGGGATGCGACCCGCCTGGGACCCTGCCGGGGCGAACCTTACAGCCTGATCTTTGCCGACCCGCCTTATGGCCAGGACCTTGGCACGAAGGCGCTCATCTCGGCCCTTGCCGGAGGCTGGATCGCTCCCGACGCGGTTGTCGTGCTGGAGGAGGCGGCCTCCGCCGAGCTGGACGTACCCGAGGGACTGGCGCCCGCGGATGACCGCACCTACGGTGAGACCCGCATCGTGATTTACCGCCGCGTCGATGGCGCCCCCCTTGGCGCGAACGACCCGGACACGTAAACCTCGCGTCAAACGGGGAGGCCGACATGCAGATCGGAGTGAATACGCCAGCGCTGGTAACGGGCGGCGCGAGCGGTTTGGGCGAAGCGACGGCACGTGCGCTGGCGGCCAGGGGTGCCAAAGTCGCCGTGCTGGACCGGGACGCGGAACAGGGCACGCTGGTCGCCGCCGACATTGACGGTCTATTTGTCGAGACGGATGTGACATCCGACGAGAGCGTCACCGCCGCCATCGCCAGCGCCAAGACTGCCTTTGGTGCCCCGCGCATCTGCGTGAACTGTGCGGGTGTCGGGCCTCCCGGCAAGGTCATCGGCCGCGACGGCCCGATCGACATGGGCCACTACGAACAGGTCATCCAGATCAACCTGATCGGGACCATGCGGGTCATGTCGAAGGCCGCCTGGGAGATGGCGCAGGCCGACGCGCTGGATGAAGACGGCGCGCGCGGTGTCATCGTCAACACAGCCTCGGTCGCCGCGTTCGACGGCCAGATCGGGCAGGCGGCCTACGCGTCATCCAAGGGGGGCGTGGCCGGCCTCACGCTGCCAGCCGCCCGGGATCTGGCCCGCAATGGGATCCGGGTCATGACCATCGCGCCGGGCATCTTCGGCACGCCCATGCTGCGCGGCCTGCCCGGGGACGTGCAGGACAGTCTCGCCCAACAGGTGCCCTTTCCGGTGCGTCTCGGCGCGCCGGAGGAATTCGGCAAGCTCGTGTGCTTCATCGCCGAGACGGGCTATATGAACGGCGAAGTGATCCGTCTCGACGGCGCGATTCGTATGGGACCAAAGTAATCCACCACTCAGAAGGAGCTGAACCATGGCGACGAATGCCGGTGACAACATGCCTGCCGCGACCTTGTTCGAGATGACGGCGGAAGGCCCAGGGCAGGTGCCCAGCGCCGACGTCTTCGCGGGCAAGACGGTCGCCATCTTTGGCGTGCCGGGTGCCTTCACGCCCACTTGCCATCAGAAGCACATGCCGAGCTACATCGAGAACGCGGGCGCGCTGAAGGCCAAGGGCGTGGACGAGATTGTCTGTGTCTCGGTCAATGACCCGTTCGTGATGAAGGCATGGGGCGAGGCGACGGGCGCGTCTGCGGCGGGCATCCGCTGCATGGGCGATTCCTCGGGGGACCTGGCCAAGGGCATGGGGCTGGATTTCGATGCATCCGCCGCGGGGCTGGGCGTGCGCACCAAGCGCTTCTCGGCTCTGGTCGAGAACGGCACCGTGAAGCTCCTGAATGTCGAGGATGCGCCGGGCCAGATGACCTCGACCTCTGCCGAGGCGATGCTTGAAGCCATGTAAGACACGGCCGGGGGAGGCCGCGATGGTGCGTGTCTCTTGGCTCGGAGCGGCTGTCGTGGCCCTTGCCATGTGCGCCCAGGCCTCCCCCGTCCGCGCCGACTATTGCGGCGACCGTGAAGCCGGCACGGTCTTCCACTGTCAGCTCCTGGGATCATCCCGGCAGGTCACGGTCTGCCAGCACGAAGATGGGTCCTATCAATACGCCTATGGCAAGCCGAACCGCACGCCGGAGCTGGAACTTCGGCGGACCAAGGAAGCGGCTGTCTATACGCCCTGGAACGGCATCGGGCGGGCCATCTGGGCTTCGTTGAGCCTGCGAAACGGCAACTATCTCTACGAAGTGTCCTTCAGCTACGACAAGTTCGATCAGACCGAGGCGGGCACGCTGACCGTCTACATCGGCGAGGAGATAGCCTCACAGAGGTCGTGTCGCCCCGATACGCTCGAGCAGACCCTCTTCGATCTCGAACAGGACGGCTAGACGTCCGAGACATCAATGCGCGATGTCACTGACCCTTGACACGAATCACCCTCTGAAGCGTGATAAGCTGTCAGCTCAGCCTGACACTCTTTTAGCGACCCGAGGTTCACATCGGGCGCCGACAAAAGGGAGAGACGACATGCCGCCGGCAATCGCCCGTTCCGGCCTGCGCTCCGATGACGCCTCAGTCGTCGGGAGTTTGCGGCCACCCGGCAGTGTTGACCCCGAGACCTTTGCCGAGCTCTGCGACCATTGTGGACAATGCGTCGAAGTATGTCCTTCGAAGATCATCGAGATGGATGCCGAGGGCTACCCCATGGTTGATGCCGCCTCAGGTCAGTGCCATCGGTGCTCGCTCTGCGCTGATGTTTGTACCCGCGGCGCGATCGAACCACCGGGTGGAGACGCCGCATCGACATCAGTGCCCCAAGCGGATGCGCGGGCGCTTGCACGTGCTGCGATTGCCGCTCTCATCTGCCGGGTGCAGTAGCGCCGAGGTTCAGTCTTTTCTGAACGGCGTGCGCTCGGCGAGTAGCCGGTTCTCGTAGTCGACCGCATCCCGTTCGCTCTCGAGATAGTGTTCAACGGCGCGCCTGAACCCTGGATCCGTGATCCAGTGCAGCGACCGGGTCGTGACGGGCTCGTAACCACGCGCAAGCTTGTGGCCGCCCTGTGCGCCGGCCTCGACCCGCCCCAACCCGTGCTCGATCGCGTAGTCGATCGCCTGATAGTAACACGTCTCGAAATGCAGGAAGGGGTGGTCCTCGGTGCAGCCCCAGTAGCGTCCGAACAGTGTCTCGCGCCCGACCAGGTTGAGTGCCCCGGCGACCCAGTCTCCCTCCCGCTCGCAGAGCACCAGCAGGATGTCGTCGCGCAACTCTTCCTGCGCGATGTCGAAGAACGCGCGCGTGAGGTAGGGCGTGCCCCACTTGCGCGCGCCGGTATCCTGGTAGAATCGCCAGAACGCGTCCCAATGGGCGGGCTCGATCGCATCGCCCGTCAACTTGTGGATCGTGACCCCGTTCTCAACGGCCTTCGCGCGCTCCTTGCGCAGGTTCTTGCGTTTGCGCGAGGCAAGCGCGTCGAGAAAGTCATCGAAGGTACCGTATCCGCGGTTCAACCAGTGAAACTGTTGGTCCGTGCGGCGCAGAAGGCCCGCGTCGTCTCCCCACTCCCATTCGGCGTCGGTGCAGAAATTGAGGTGGACCGAGGAGATGTCATGGCGTTCGGCAAGCTGTATGGCGCCCTGGATCAGGGCCGCCCGCGCGGTCTCCTGGTCCATTCGCCCGTCCGGGCGGACCAGCAGTCGCGGCCCGGTGGCCGGGGTGAACGGAACCGCCGAGAGCAGCTTGGGGTAGTAGTGTCCGCCCGCGCGCTCGAACGCGTGCGCCCAGGAGTGGTCGAAGATGTACTCGCCCTGGCTGTGGCTCTTCAGATAGAGCGGCATCACCCCCGTCACCTCGCCGCCAACACGGGCGACCAGGTGATGAGGCGCCCAGCCGGTGCGCGGCGTCGCCGATCCCGACGTCTCGAGCGCACGCAGGAACCTGTGTGTCAGGAACGGATAGTTCGGCCGTCCGCCTTCACGCGCCTCTGGTGCAGCGCAGGCGTCCCACTCCGCCGACGTGATGTCGTCGAGGCCCTGGATGACCGAGATTTCGACAAGTGTGTCGCCGTCCATGCGCGCCGCCTCCTCCTCCCGCGAGGTGGGGGGGCGGCGCCCGAGGTCAAGGCGTCATTCCTCGTTCCAGGCGCTGTAGAAGTAGTCCGACACCGGCTTCAGGAGATAGTTGAACGGTGTACGTTCCCCGGTCTGGAGGTAGACCTCGACGGGCATGCCCGCGATCAGTTCCAGACCTTCCAGCTTGTCCATCTCACCGGCCTTCATGCTGACTTCGACACGGTAATAGCTCATCCCTGTCTGCTCGTCGGTCACGACGTCAGGGGCCACGTTGTCGATGAAGCCGAAAATCTCGGGCGTGGTGCGGGCGTTGAAAGCCGAGAAGCGCATCACCGCATCCTGTCCGCGGTATACCTGATCGACCGCGATCGGGTCGACGCGCGCGTCGATGACCATCTCCGCGTCATCCGGCACGACGTAGAGGATCACATCAGCCGGGCGTACCACAGACTGCAGCGCGTGGACGCTCATCTCGATGATCACACCGCCGGTCGGCGCCGTGATGTCCAGACGCGAGAGCTGCTCGCGCAGCGACAGCCGACGTTCCTTGAGCTCCAGCTCGCGGTAACCAAGCTCACGAGTCTCGGCGATCGCCTCCTCCAGCATGGTCGCCTCCATCCGGAGCAGTTCGATATCCATCTCCGAGATCTGCCCCTTCAGTTGGGCGACCTGAGAGATCAGCTGCCCCGACTCGCCTTGCAACCGCGCCTCCTCGCGTTCGAGCGCCAGGACGCGGGTCTTTGGCACGTTGCCGCTGCGCAGCAGTTGGCGCATGCCGACCAGTTCTTCGGCGATCAGTTCGCTCTGACGCACGAGCGAGGCGATTTCGGCTTCGGTGCCGCGGATCTGTTCGGCCAGTTGCAGCTTGCGCTCGCCCAGCACCTGCCTTTCCTTGTCGATCGAATCGCGGCTGGCCGTGAAGAGTTTCTCTTGTCCGAGCAGGAGTTTGGCGACATCCGGATTGGCCTCACCTGCCGCAATTATCTCGGGGTCGAATTCGATCTCGTCGGCCCCGATCTGCACTGCTTCCAGCCGTCCGCGACGTGCCATCATCTCGAAGAGCTGGCTCTCCAGCGCAGCCAGCTCCGAATCGAGCCGTTTGCTGTCGAGCCGGATGAGAACATCGCCCGCCGCAACCAGATCGCCGTCGCGCACGCGGATATCGGCAACGACACCGCCGTCGGGATGCTGGACGACCTGTCGGTTGTTCTCGACGCGCAGCTGTCCAGTGGCGATCACCGCGCCCGCAAGCTGCGCAGTGGCCGCCCAGCCGCCGAAACCCCCGCCAAGAGCCAGGACGCAAATCAGGCCCGCCCAGATGTAGCGCTTGGCAGACCACGTAGGCGGTTGCGGGGCGCCGCCCGGACCACTGAGCTGAGGCGTCATGTCTTGTCTCCGTCAATTGCGACCGTGGTCGTGGTCGGCGACATGCCGGCGGCCGCCTGTGTCGGGGCGGCCTGCGGTTGCGCCGGAGCGGCTGCCGGTGCCTTGCCGTCACCGCCTTGGTCCTTGCCGACCAGTTGGGGATAGTTCCGCGTGCGCTTCTTCAGAACCTCGTCGCGCGGTCCAAAGTCGACCTGCATGCCTTTGTCGATCATCAGGAGCAGGTCGCAGGCCGCGATCGCGGAGGGCCGGTGGGCCATGATGATCACCGAACGACCGCGGCTCTTGGCGTCACGTATGGCGTCGACGAGCGCCTGCTCCCCCTGCGCGTCCAAGTTCGCATTGGGCTCGTCAAGGATCAGCACGGGCGGATCGCCGTACAACGCGCGCGCGAGCGCGACGCGTTGGCGCTGGCCGCCCGACAGGCGCTGCCCGGCCGCCCCGATGTCCGTGTCATAGCCCTGTGGCAGGGTCAGCAACAGCTCATGTGCGCCGGCCCGCTGTGCGGCGGTCACAATCTGCTTGGGATCGGGTTGGGGATCCAGCCGGGCGATGTTCTGCGCGACTGTCCCTGCCAGAAGCCCGATTTCCTGGGGCAGATAGCCCATGAACTTGCCCAGCTCGTCGGGGTGCCACTGGTCCAGGGCCGCACCATCGATGCGCACCTTGCCTGCAGCAGGGCTCCAGACACCTGTCAGCACCTTTGCCAACGTCGTCTTGCCGGCACCCGAGGGACCGATCACGCCCAGGGCCTGGCCTGGCTGGAGCTGGAAGTTGATGTTGCGCAGCACCGGCGTGCTGTCGCCGGGTGCCACGACGGCGAGACCCTTGGCATCGACGACGCCCTTCGGTGCGGGCAGGGGCGTCTTGTCACGCTCCGTCGGGGTCTTCTCCAGCAGTTCCGACAGCGAGTACCAGCCGCGGAAGGCGCGCTGCACCAGGCCCCATTGGCCGATGGCCTGTTCGATCGGGGCCAGCGCGCGGCCCATCAGGATGGATGCCGCAATCATCATTCCGGGTGAGATCTGCTGCTGCAGGACGAGCCAGGCGCCAGCGGCCAGAATGAAGCTCTGCAGATAGAACCGCATGGACTTCGAGCCGGAGGTATAGCTTGCCGAGCGGTCCGACGCCTCGATCTGCCGGTCAAGCGCACGGTCCCGCAAGGCACCCCACGCTGCCATACCCTTGCCACGCATGCCGAGCGCCTGCACGGCCTCGGCGTTTTGGCGCAGCGCCTCTCCCATGTTCTCGGCCTCCGCGGAGGCGGCCTGGCTCTCGGCGTTGGGCTCCTTCGAGCGCCACTGGTTCATCAGGGTCATGCTGATCAGGATCAGCATGCCGACCAGGGCCACGAGGGCCAGCAGCGGGTGGAACATGAAGATCGCCAGCAGGAAGATCGGCGTCCACGGGATATCGAAGACGGCAAACGGGGCGGGGCCCGAGAGGACCTGGCGCACCGAATCAAGATCACGCGCCGCCGTGTTGGGCTTGGCGCGGTCGTTGGGTGCAATCGAGCGGCGCAGCACCGCCTCGAACACGCGCTTGTCCAGCAGCGTCTGGAAGGTGGCACCGGCACGGGCCATGACACGGCCGCGAATGAACTCCAGCACCCCCATCATGATGAAGAGCCCGGTGATCAGCAGCAACAGCGCCAACAGTGTCGATTCGGATCGGCTCGACAGAACCCGATCATAGACCTGCAGCATGAAGAGCGGCCCCGTGAGCATGAGCACGTTCACGAACACACTGAACACACCCACCGAATAGATATGGCGCTTGCACGTCCACATCGTTTCGCGCAGTTCCTTGAGGCCCTTTGAATACTTTATCTCAGCCAACGCACACCCTGCTTCGCAATCGCCCAAGCGCAATCGTCGCCGACACCCATTAACATTGGGATGACGTCGAATCGCGCCGAACGCGTCCCCGTAAGTTCCCATTATGACACGCGAAGGGCGTTACGGCCATCGCCCCCGCAAAACCGTGACCCGCCGGTGATGACAATTATTCGTGCAGATGGGTAGCTGCCTCTACCGCAGCGGCATGCGGCGCAGTATATGCCCCGGGTGATCAGGTCCGGATGCTCATGGGCAACGGCGATATCAGACGGGAGTGTTTGACATGGCATTCGACAGGCGGGAACTGCTGGCGCTCGGCGCCGGTGCCGCAGCGCTTCTGGCCGCAGGGCCCGCAGCGGCATTGAACGAGGATGAGGCGCGTCGGCACGTTCAGGCCACCATCGATGACCTGCTGGAACTGCTGAAGGTCAAAGGGGTGGCAGCGTCGATCGCGCCGAAGCTCCGGTCGATCATGGAGCGACGCGCGAACATGCCTCAGCTTGCGCGCTTCTCGGCCGGGCGCATCTGGCTGGAGATGTCGGAGGATCAGCGAGCGCGCTACAGCGAGGCGTTCGCGCACTTCGTTTCGGTGATCTACGCGCGGCGGTTCAAGGACGTCTCGGGTGACCCGAACATCCAGATCGGGCGCGTGCTGGATGCCGGCAAGAAGGGCTTTTTGGTGCAGACGCCGCTCCAGGGACCCTCGGGAGAGCCGCTTGCCGTGGAATGGCTGGTCTCTGACCGCAGCGGCAAGATCGAGATCGTCGATATCCTGGTCGAAGGCATCTCGATGGCCGTGACCCAGCGCGAGGAAATTGGCGCCTTGTACCAACGCGAGGGCCAGAACGTCGATCAGCTCATCGCCACGCTTGAGGCCGAGAAGGCGGTCTGAGCCCGGCTGGCGGGTCCGTCCGGGGCCCGCAGCTCTCGCAACACCCAACGACGCGAGACCGGTTGCTTGCTTGCATCGGTCATTCTGGCCCGTATATAGGCCGCAACGGGGCACCAGACCCCTCCACATGGACAGCGGGAGCAACATGTTCATCACCCCAGCCTATGCCCAGGCCGCCGGCGGCGGCGGACTTGATATCATCGGGTCTATCGCGCCGCTCGTACTGATTTTCGTGATCTTCTACTTTCTGTTGATCCGGCCTCAGCAAAAACGAGCCAAAGAACACAAGAACATGGTCGAGAACCTCCGCCGCAACGACCGCGTCGTCACGGGCGGCGGGATCATCGGGAAGGTGACCAAGGTCGGCGAGGGCGAAGAGGTCGAAGTCGAGATCGCGGAGGGCACCAAAGTGAAGCTCTACCGCTCGACGATCACCGCCGTGCTGGCGAAGTCCGAACCAGCGGACGGCGCCAAGGCGTAAGCCCGTTTTCAACCCCGAGAGGGCCCCCGGATGCTCGATTTTCCTGCCTGGAAGAAACTCACCATCCTGGGGGTCTGCCTGCTCGGCATCATCTTCTCGATGCCGAACCTCTGGTACGACCGGGCTGATACGTCGGCCCGGGCGACCGCGGCGCTGGAGGCGGGGGCCTACGATCCTGCCGATCAGGCGGCGCTTGATCAGCTGCGGTCAGATGCCGAGCTCTGGCCGTCCTATCTCCCACCCGATGTCATCAGCCTCGGGCTCGATCTCCGCGGTGGCGTGCACATGCTTGTCGAGGTGCAGGTCGACGAGGTCATCTCCGAGCGGCTGACCGGCCTGCGCCTCGAGGCGTTCAATTCGTTGCGCGACGCAGGGCTCTGGGTCTCGGGTGACCGGGCGCTTTTGACCGGCGATGTCGTCGAGGTGCGGCTGCAGGACGCCGAGCGGGTTGCCGCCGCACGGCAGGTTATCGATAGGATCCCGCAGCCCGTGAACGCGGGCGTGGCGGGCTTCACTGGTCAGTTCGACGTCGACGTGTCGTCGACTGACGGTGGCTTCAACCTCGTGCTGACCGAGGCTGGCCGCAAGTCCATCATCGACCGCACCATGGCCCAATCGGTCGAGATCATGCGACGCCGCATCGACGAATCCGGCACACGCGAGCCCACCATCCAGCGCCAGGGCGAGCGGCGCATCCTGATCCAGGTGCCCGGTCTCGGCTCATCGGCGGAACTTCTGGACCTGATCGGCAAGACCGCAAAGCTGACTTTCCACGAAGTTGCCGCCATCGGAGCCGAGGCCAGAAACCCCGGTATCGGACAGGTGATCTACCCCGGGGCGCCCGCCTCCAGCTTTCCGGGCGAGCCCTATCTGGTCGAGGAAGCGCCGATCCTGACCGGCGAGAATCTGACCGATGCGTCGCTCGGATTCCACCACGAGACCGGGCTCCCGGTCGTCAACTTCAGCTTCGACACGACCGGCGCGCGGATCTTCGGCGACTACACGGCTGCCAACACAGGGCGCCTCTTTGCAGTGGTGCTTGACGGTGAGGTCATCACCGCGCCGCGCATCCAATCACCGATCCTTGGTGGCTCTGGCTTCATCGAAGGCCAGTTCACGGTCGACAGCGCGTCGAACCTCGCGATCCTGTTGCGCGCTGGCGCGTTGCCTGCGTCGATCACGGTCGAGGAGGAGCGCACCGTCGGCCCCGACCTCGGCGCCGATTCGATCGCCGCCGGCCAGCTCGCCACCGTGCTGGCGTTCGGGGGCATCCTGATCTTCATGTTTGCGGCCTATGGGCGATTTGGCCTCTTCGCCAACATCGCGCTGATCGTGAACATAGCGCTTCTGTTTGCCTTCCTCTCCGTCATTGGGGCGACGCTGACGCTGCCGGGTATCGCCGGGATCGTTCTGACGATCGGCATGGCAGTCGATGCCAATGTGCTGATCTTCGAGCGCATAAAGGAAGAACTGAGGGCGAAGAAGTCCCCGTCCAAAGCCGTCGAACGCGGCTATGAGCAGGCGCTTTCCGCCATCATCGACGCCAACATCACGACGTTCATCGCGGCCGTGATCCTCTTCGCCATGGGCTCGGGCCCGGTCAAAGGCTTCGCGGTCACGCTCGGCGTCGGGATCATCACATCGGTCTTCACCGCAACCATGGTCACCCGCCTCATGGTGGCGCTTTGGCTGCGCTCTAAGCGACCCAAGAGCCTGCGGATCCACGTCTTTTCGATGGTGCCTGCTGGAACCAAGGTCAACTTCCTGGCGGGCCGGAAGATCGCGGGCGCGCTGTCGGTTCTCTTGGTCTCGGCCTCGATTGCCGGGGCAGCAATCCTTGGCCTGAACTTCGGGATCGACTTCCGCGGCGGCACCCTGATCGAGGTGCAGACCGAACAACAGGCGG
>JBCCDA010000111.1:0-12855 GCA_039033215.1 Pseudomonadota bacterium
CTGCTGAAGCTGGGCGCGCGCATCGCGAAGCTGCTGCCGAAGTCCGGCTGAAAAATTTTGACGATTAGTTTCAGGAGTTACAGAAATGGCTGACAGTCCCACAGCTTTTGACCGGGTCTTTGGCCCGCGCCGTGTCAGGATCGACTGGGGGGCATTCGTCCTTGCAGCGGTGCTCGCGCCTGTGATCTTTGCGATCTCCGGCCTCGTGCTGCTTTTCTACGGGGTCTTCCTGACGATCGGCGCCGTGGTCATGGGGGCGCCCGTCTACCTCACGCTGGGGCTTGCGGCAGCCTATCTGGCGATCACGCGGCATGCCGGTCCGGACGGACTGCCCGGCTATGGGGCCTGTCTCGGTGCTGCCTTCCTCGCCACGCTGGCGGCGTGGCCCGGGGCAGTCGCCGTCGTCATGTGGGGCGGGGATCCGCTGGCCGCGGCGATCGGGCATGCCACCACTTATGTTTTTCTCGGCCTGATCGCGGGCCCGATCCAGGGGCTTCTCTTCGCCTGGATCTACCGTGCCAATGCCATCGCAACCCCTGTGAGCGAACCCGATACCTTTGCCTGAAGGAGGCGTCCATGTTCCAGATCCTGCACCTTGCCCTGACGGCCGCGACGCTGATCGTGCTGCTGATCATCCTGATCGATCTGCGCGACGGCAAGCTCGACCGTGCGCCCACGCGCAAGCGGCTGCGGCCCCGGCGCGGGCGGGCCTATGACCTGCTGCGGCTGACCAATCTCTGAGGTCCGCATCCCCGCACGCCCCACGCTGGTATCCGGGACATTCCCGCGATACGGTGCCTCGGGGGTAGATGCGGGAGGTGACGGAATCGATGGCGACATCGACGCCGAGAGAGTGCAAGGAATGCGCCGAGCCAATGCCGGACGATGCGCGTTTCTGCCCGTCCTGCGGCACCGCCGTAGATGTGCCCTGCCGCGCCTGCGGCGCCCCCATGGCCCCGACGGACCGGTTCTGCCGCGCCTGTGGCACGGCGCAGCGCCCGGAGGAGACCCGCAACACCGGTGAACACAAGCAGCTCACCGTGGTGTTCTGCGATGTTGTGGGTTCGACACGTCTGTCGATCGAAGCGGATGCCGAGGATCTGCGCGATGCCCTCCAGCGATACCAGCAGATCTGCGCAGAGGCCGTCGAGCGCAACGACGGCATGATCGCGCAATACCTGGGCGACGGGATTGTCGCCTATTTCGGCTACCCGGTGTCGAACGAGGACGCGCCCGCCCTTGCGGCCGAGGCGGCTCTGGCGGTCGTCGGGAACCTTGCCGCCGAGCGAGAGGCGTTTGAGCGTGCGTTCGGCACATCGTTGCAGGTCCGCGTCGGGATCCATACCGGTCGCGTGCTGGTGACCGAGATGGGGGCGGGACGGACCCGCGCGCCCAACAGCGTCACGGGGGCTGTGCCCAACATTGCGGCCCGGATCGAGGCCTGCGCGCCCGAGAACGGGATTGCCGTCAGCCAGGAGTTCCGCGACCGGCTGCGTGGGCGCTTTGCCTTCGACACGCTAGGCGTTCAGGAGCTGAAGGGCGTGGACGCCCCGATCGAGGTGTTCCAGCTTCTTGGCCGTGCAAAGACCGGGGTCATCCTCGAGACGGCCCATGCCGGCGCCATGGTCGGGCGCGAGGACGAACTGGGACAGTTGCTTGAGGTTTGGCGTGGTTTGCCCGACCGCAACGGCCCGTCCTTTGCGACCGTCACCGGTGAGCCGGGCATCGGCAAATCCGGGCTGATCGCTCAATTCCTGGTGCGCGGGCGCATCCAGACGGGCGCCATTGTGGCGCTGTCGGGCACGGCGGCCGATCGAAGCTCGCCCTTCGCCAGCCTGCTGCGTTTCCTGGATGCTGAACTACAACTCCATGCGCTTCCCGCCAAGGCCGCAGAGGCGCGGATCAGCGAGTGGTGCGCCGCCAATGGCAGCAACGACAGCCGGGCGGCGGATGCGCTTATCGCGCTGCGCCGATCCAGCGCCGTGGGCGATGATCCCTCGGACGATGGCACGGACGCGCGCCAGGGGATTTTTGGCGCCTTCCGCACCTTCCTCGAGACACGCCCCGGGACCACCCTGCTGCTGGCCGAGGACGCGCACTGGATCGATGCCTCGACACTGGCGATGATCGATTTCGCGACCGAGGCGGGTGCGCGGGCCAGTGCCATGGTTCTGACCGCGTCGCGTCCCAGCGAGGGGGTGCCCTGGCACGGACGGACGGATGTGCGCATCGAGCTCAGTGGTCTCAATCGAAGTGCCTGCGCCGAGATCATGCAGCGCATCGCAGGCGACGCGGTGCCGGAACCTGCGCTGGTCACCCATGTCGTCGAGATCGCGGGGGGCGTGCCTCTCTTCGTGGAAGAGCTGACCCGGGCCATGCAGGCCAATGGGGCGGCGCGCGATGTCAACGGCCGCCTGCGGCTTGATCTGGCCGGGGCGGAGACCGCGACACCGAGCACCCTGCTGGATCTTCTGATGGCGCGTCTCGATTCGCTGGGGGAGGCCAAGGGGCTCGCGCAGATCGCTGCCGTCCTGGGCCGGGCGGTCAGCACGGCAGCGCTTGCCGCCATCGCGCGCGTCTCGCTCGATGATCTGTCCCAGGCACTCAGTCAGCTCTATGCCGCCGAGGTGATGGTACAGGCAGGGCAGGCGGGGATCGTCCGCTTCCGCCACGCGCTCTTCCAGAAGGCTGCCTACGAGACCCTGGTGCGTCGGCGTCGGGCCGAGATCCACGGCGCCTATGTCGACTGGTTGCAAAAGAGCGAGGGCCCGGCCCGGAAGGTCGCGCCCGAGGAACTGGGCTATCACTGCTTCGGGGCGGGCCGCTACGCCGAGGCCAGCAACCAGTATCGCCAGGCCGGGCTGAGGGCGAGCCTGACGTCCGCGAACCGTGAGGCGGCACAGCATTTCAGCCGCTCGCTCGAGGCGCTCGACCAGCTGCCCGACAGCGACGCCGTCCAGCGCCTGGAGCTGCGCATCCGCTACGCGGGGGCCGTCCTCGGTGCCGAGGGGCCGGGGGCGCCCGCGACAACGGCTGCGTATGAGGAGGCGGTCGCGCTTTGCGACGCCACGCCGTTCTCCCGCTGGCATTTCCCCGCCTACTGGGGCTGGTGGCGGATCTCGAAGAACTTTCCCGAGATGTCGGCGCGCGCGGCCCGGATCGTGGACGTTGCGGACAGCACCAAAGATGATGAGTTCCGCCTTCAGGCGCATCACTGCATGTGGGCAAACAGCTTCCAGATCGGCGCCTTTGCCGAGACGCTGGAACACGCCCGCGTTGGGCTCGACCTCTATCATCCCGAACGCTCGGCCGAGCAGGGCATCCTCTATGGCGGGCACGACCCAAGGGTCTGTGCGCACGGTCAGATCGCGCTGACTCGGTGGTTGCGCGGATCAGGTGACAGTTGCCGCCCGGACATTGCCCATGCGATCGGCCATGCCGAGGAACTGGGACACCTCGGAAGTCTTCTCCACGGTCTCGACATCGCCGTCACGCTGCACTGTCACCGCCGCGATATCGAGGCCACGCTGGGTGTGGCGGAGCGGCTGATCGTGCTCGGCAAGGAGAACGAGATCGACGAATACCTCGCCAAGGGCCGTTTCTTCCGCGGCTGGGCGCGCGTCCAGCGGGGTGAGGCGGGCGACGGCCTGGGTGAGATGAACGAGGCCTATGCGATCATGCAATCCGCCGCGACCAACGAGGACTTTCCGCTCTTCCAGTGCCTGCGCGCCGAGACCCTGCGCGCGGAAGGGGACCTGGACGGTGCCGTTGCCGCGCTGGGGGAGGCCCGTGAGATCATCGCAACCGAGGGCGTGACCTATTGGGCCGCCGAGATCGAGCGTCAGGACGCCGAGATCGAAATGGCGCGCGAAAGGCCCGATGCCGACAGGATTGCGGTCCTGCTGAACGGCGCTGCCGCCGCGGCCAACGAGCAAGGCGCGCTCGCGCTTTCGTTGCGCGCCGCGGTCTCTCGCGCACGTTGGTCCCGCCACACGGGCGAGATCCAGACAGCCCTCCACGAACTCTCCCGCGTCCGCGGGCTCTTTGATCGCGCCGCCGGCGGTATGGACCTCGCGGACGCCGACCTTCTGGCCAATACCCTGCGGCGGCGACGCAGGAGATGACGGCCTTGGCCGAGGCTGCTGGCGACAAGGGCTTTCGCGACGGGACCCGCAGGACCCGGCCGCCCGAGGAGACCTGGGCCCGGATCGCCCCCCTCCTGCCGGTCTTTGGGATCACGCGGCTGGCGAACCTCACGGGGCTCGACCGGATCGGGATCCCCGTCTTCCAGGCCTGCCGCCCCAACGCGCGGTCGCTCTCGGTCTATCAGGGCAAGGGAGCAACACCCCAGGCCGCCCGTGTCTCCGCGGCGATGGAGGCGATCGAGACCCATTGTGCCGAGCATGTCGACCTGCCGCTCAAGTTCGCCTCGGTCGAGGAGCTGCGCTTCACGCATCGGCTGATCGATCTGCACGGGTTACCGCTGTCTGACCCCGCGGGTCTCTACCCGCACGAGCCGTTCCTCTGGATCGAAGGCGCGGATCTGATGGATGGCTCGCGGCGCTGGCTGCCGTTCGAGCTGGTCCATGCCAACTACGCGCTGCCCGAACCGCCGCATTCCGGCGCGCTGGCGGCGACAACGAACGGGCTCGCGTCAGGCAACACGCGGGACGAGGCCCTGCTGCACGCTCTGCTCGAGGTGGTGGAGCGCGATGCAGAGACGCTCTGGAAACTGGGGCCACATGCCTATGGCGACGCCACGGCCATCGCGCCGGAAGATATCACCGACCCGCACTGCCGGGCGCTGCTGGCGCGCTTCGCGGCCGCCGAGATCGATGTCGCCATCTGGGAGACGACCTCTGACACGGGGATCCCGTGTTTCGCCGCGTTGATCGACGACGCCCGTGGTGAGACCGGTGCGCCGGAGTTCGGGGCAGGGGCACACCTGGCCCCCGAGGTGGCGTTGTCGCGGGCGCTCACCGAAGCCGCGCAGGCACGGCTGACCTATATTGCGGGTGCGCGTGAGGACATTGGGGCGGAGGATTTTGCGCCCGAGGTTGCCGCCGAGCGTCGGCGTCTCGCACGGGAGATGCTGGACGGGCTGTCGCCGCAGCGGCGCTGGGCCGACATCCCCTCCCGCGAGACCGAGACGATGGCCGGCGATGTCGCGGCCGTGCTGGATGCGCTGGAGCATGCTGGCGTTCGACAGGCTGTCGCGGTTGATCTGGGGCAGCGCTTTGGGCTGTCGGTGGTGCGGGTCGTCGTGCCGGGGCTCGAGGGTGCGTTTGAGAGCGCCGATGCAGACTACGTGCCCGGCGATCGCGCCACCCGTGTTCTGGAGGGCGGATGAACACCTGCGTCTTTCTCGGGCCCAGCGCGCCGTTGGATGCCGCCCGCGCGGTGTTGGACGCGACCTATCTGCCGCCTGCCCGCCGGGGTGATCTGCGCGCAGCCACTGAGACTCATGCGGCTGCCCGCCTCATCCTGATCGATGGCTATTTCGAACAGGTCCCGTCGGTCTGGCACAAGGAGATCCTGTGGGCGCTCGACCAGGGGATAGATGTCTGGGGCGCCGCCAGCATGGGTGCACTTCGTGCGGCCGAACTGGCCTCGTTTGGCATGCGTGGCCATGGGCGGATCTTCGAGGCCTACCGTACGGGCCGTTTCGCGCCCTTTGACGATCCGTTCGAGGATGACGACGAAGTGGCGGTCGTCCACGGTCCCGAAGAGATGCCTCATGTTGCGACCGAGGCGATGGTGGATGTCCGCGCCACGCTGGCCGATGCCTGCGACGCAGACGTCATCAGCCCCGCGGTCCGGGATCGGATCGCGGCTGCAGCGAAGGCGCTCTTCTACAAAGAGCGAACCTGGCCAGCCATCCTTGCCGTTGCCCCCAGCGAACTGGACACCGATGCGCTTGCCGCCTGGCTACCGCGTGGCAGCCGATCGCAGAAACGCGACGATGCGCTCGGCTTGCTCGACCTCATCGCCCGGGGGGTGCCGCCCGCGGCCCCGCCACCTTTTCATTTCGAGCGGACCTTGATCTGGGAGATTGCGGAGCACGCCCGCGCCGACTATCCTAGAGATTAGGAGGGGTTATGGCGTTTTCCTTGGATCAGTTCTTTCATGGCTCCGGCACCCGGTTCCTGCTTCACCCGCAGGCGCCGTTCCTCGAGAACTACGCCGAACCCGAGATCGTCTGGGTCTCGTCGCCCGCGGGATCGGTCGAACCCGGCCCGGCCGACGAGCGGATGTACACGCTGATCCCCAAGAACAAGGAACCCTACGGCGAGACACATCAGCCACCGTTCAGTGGCGAAAGGCACCCCCCTGCGATGCCGGGGCCTGATGGCCATTTCGATCACCTCTCGCCCGGGACCGACGCGTTTCTGGCGGCCCATATGTTCGGTTCGGTCCGCCGGGTCCTCGACATCTGGGAGATCTATGCCGGCGGACCGATGGCCTGGCACTTCCAGACGCACTACAGCCGCCTCGAGATGATCGCACGCCTGCCGTGGAAGAACGCCCAGTTCGGCTGGGGGTATTGCGAGTGCGGCGAGGATGTCGATGACAAGGGTACGATGCGGCCCTTTGCGCTCAACTTCGATGTGCTCGCGCATGAGGTCGGGCACAGTCTCATCTTCTCGATGACGGGTCTGCCGACGCCCGAGGAGCTGACGACCGATTATCTTGGCTTTCACGAATCGGCCTCGGACCTCGTCGCGATCATCTCGTCGCTTCATTTCGAGAGCTTTATCAAGCGGTTGCTCGAACAAACGTCCGGAGATCTCTACGTCCAGAACGAGCTCAATCGCATCGGTGAGCTGTCGCGTACACGCCAGATCAGAACGGCTTCGAACCACCTGAGGGTCGATGAACTGGAGTATCGCTCCAAGAAGCCGAGCGAGCTTTCTGGCCACGAGGTGCATGAACTCGGCCAACCCATGACCGGTGCGTTCTTCGACATCGCCGTGGAGTTCTTTCTCCACCGTCTTGTCAGCACTGGCGCCATACCTGAAGAAAACGTCCACGGGATGCGCCGGGTCGAGGGCGACGAGCCGCTTGCGGCATATGACGAGCGGTGCTGCCGGAAAGCGTATGAGGATAATCCTGCCAAGTTCGAAGATGCGCTCAAGGATGCCCGTGACATGCTGGGCCTGCGTCTCGCGCAGACCTGGCACCGGCTTCGTCCTGCCAACCTGACCTTCGATCACGTGGCTCAGACTTTCCTGGATGTCGACCGCAACCTGACCGGGCCGCGTCACCACGAGGCAATCCGCAGTTGTTTCGAGTGGCGAGGTCTCAAGCTGACCTGACGTCGGTCCGGAAAACGGCTTTCAAAACAGGCGTTAGCGGGATATCTTAACTCCAACACACACCTGGGGGTCGCCATGAATGATGAACCGACGCTAGAAAAAAAGGATTTGTCTGTAGGCGTGCGCCACGCCTTGGGCACGCCCGGTGAGGCGCTCGCTGCCAAGACTGGTGTGGCGGGTGAGGCTGATGCGCTTGAAAAGGACGATGACGGCTTCGAGACGCTGGGGGATTCGTCGTTCGTCAAGCTCTTCGGGCGGAAAGTCCGCGACGTCGAGGTGAAGGACAAGGCTCTTGGCCGGCGCATGACGAAGATGCTGGCAGAGTTGAACAATCCGGGGACTGTTGTCGCATCGATCAGCGCTTTCGAGACGGACGGCGACCCCACGGCGCTGGAAGCTCCGATCTTGCTGGTGCTGCCGGACAATGCCGGGGATGCCAAGGTCCGAGGCAAGGATACGAAGAAGACCTTTTGCTGGGAGCTGGATCTCGAATCACCGACGGTGGTCGTCGCGGTCGAGCAGATGAAGGTCGGAGAAGTGGTCGGCGAGGCCGATGGACCTGAGGCTGATACAATCGATGCCGGAGGCTTCACGCTCAGGGGAAGTGACGGCCGGATTTACTTTGTGGACGGCGATCTCGACGGCTACGAGGTCTTCGATGAGAGCCAGCGCGGCGCGCTGCAGGTGGCAACCGGGGTGGACCGTGACGACCTTCGGGTGCGCGAGGTTCTTGGTGATCACTTCGCCGGCACGATCGAGACGCGCGCGCGGATGCAGGGCAGGGCGCGCATGCAATCGCGGGCCCGGATGCTGGCACGCGCCCGCATGATGACCCGGGCCCGGATGATGTCGGCGTCAGCAAACATGCGCAAGGAACTGGACGACCACAGCGGCCACTGACGCGGGGCGTCCTTGCGTCTCAGCCCTGTGGCGGCACGACCAGTTCGTCGCCTTCGGTCATCCTGTGGGTCGGGGCGAGGCCGTTGTAGGACCCGATGGCCGATGGCGAGAGACCGTGGCGTTGCGCAAGGCTCGCGACCGTGTCGCCTGCTTCTGCGCGGACTGTCTGATAGCTGCCGTAGTCGATCACGCCGCCACCGGTGATGCGCGGCTGCGGGCCGTCCCCGGCTTCTGGCGCCGGTTGCCCGCATGCCGCGAGAGCCAGAAATCCGATCAGTGCAAGATATCTCATGTCCAACCCTTCATACGGTCCCTCCGCGCTTGTTCCGGCGCTCCGGCAATCGGGCCAAGCCTGACGGGTACTGCAGGCGGGAACAAGGCCGGAATGGCGGTCTCCTTCCGGATCCGGCGGCTCTCCGGTGGCGCCAGTTCGCAGATCGACGAGATGTGGGTTCCAAGAAGCCGAACCTACACACGGGTCTCGGGCGCCCAGCCCGTCCCGATCCGCCTCAGCCGGCGGCGTCGATGGCCGCCAGTGTCGCGTCCCAGGCCAGAAGGATCGACGCGTGGCGGTTCTTGTAATCCCGCGCGGGCTGCAACGCCTCAAGCCCGTCCCACGGCGCCCCGGGCACCGGCCCATCGTTCTTGAGCATGGCGCGAAGTCCATCGCGGCCCGCCGCGATCTCGTCACGCGTGCGGCCCACCACCTGTTCGGCCAGCACGGCGGCCGACGATTGTCCCAGCGCGCATGCCTTCACGTCATGGGCGTAGTCCGCGACCCGGCCATCAGCCATCGCCACATCAACCGTGACGGTGGAGCCGCAGAGCGGCGAGCGCTTCATCGAGCTTCCGTCCGGGCTCTCCAGCCGTCCGACGCGCGGAATCCCTGCGGCCAGCGCGAGGATGCGCTGAGAGTAGAGCTTCATCAGATCCTGGGTCACTGCCGACATGGACGCCTCCCGTTCGAAGTCGTTACATAGCGCGCCCGCCTGCGCGGGAAAACCCTGCCACCCTGAAGAGGTGACCAAATGTCCGAGAGCCCGTTGACCGGTCCGTTCGACGCCGCCACCCTCAAATGGAACGACCAGGGTCTTATCCCCGCGATCGCACAGGATTCCGCCAACGGCGAAGTGCTGATGATGGCGTGGATGAACCGACAGAGCCTCGAGGCGACGCTGGAGACGGGGCGCGTCACGTACTGGTCGCGCTCGCGTCAGGAGCTTTGGCGTAAGGGCGATACCTCCGGTCACGTCCAGACGCTGGTCGATGTCAGGATCGATTGCGACCGCGATTGCCTGTTACTGCTGGTGGAGCAGGTCGGCGCTGCCTGCCACACGAACCGCCGGAGCTGCTTCTACACGGCGATCCGCGCCGGCCACGAGGCCGAGATCAAGGCCGATCCCTGAGTCCAACTTCCCCGCCCGATTTGATCGAGATCATATCCAGCACCCGTGATCCCGCCCAGACAGGCACCAGAGGGATCCCGCCTGCCAGCCTGCGGGGAGAAACTTGCCCGTCGCAGCGGCTTGCCGCATCATCGGGCCCGAGAAGACGAAGGAGGGAGCCATGACGGACACCACTGCTGCCCCGCCGGTGCCCACAGTGAACCGCATCACCAAGGCCGACATCAACGACGCGCTCCGCGCCGGCCTCGCCGATTTCCAGAAGGCACCGATCTACGGGCTGTTCTTCGGCGCCGTCTTCTCGATCGGGGGCATCCTGATCGCCTGGGCGCTGTTCCAGGGCGAGGCGAAGGTCTGGATCTTCCCCGTCGCGGCCGGGTTTCCGCTGATCGGACCGTTCGCGGCCGTCGGGCTCTACGAGGTTTCCCGGCGTCTCGAGGCGGGAGAGCCGCTTTCCTGGGGACCGATCCTCGCGGCAGGCTTTCGCCAGAAGAACAGCCAGTTGCCGTTTTTCATGGTCTTCGCGGTCTTTGCCTTCCTCGTCTGGATCGTGCTGGCGCGGGTGATCTTCGCGGTCTCCTTCGGGACGGCGACCATGACGAACGTCTTCAGCTCGATCGACCTCTTCTTCACCTTCGAGGGGATCGTCATGCTGGTCATCGGCACCATCGTGGGTGCGGCGCTGGCGACCCTTCTGTTCGCGATCTCGGTCGTCGCCGTGCCGATGCTCATGGACCGGGACATCGACATGGTCACGGCGATGATCACCAGCTTCAAGGCGGCCGCCGAGAACCGCGAGGCGATGGGCTTTTGGGCCGTCATCCTGGTGGTTGCCATCGTGATCGCGATGTTGCCGCTGTTCCTCGGCATGGTCCTGGTGTTCCCGGCGCTGGGCCACGCCTCCTGGCACGTCTATCGCAAGGCTGTCAGCGCAGAATGAGGTCAGTTTAGCCGGATGCTGGCCGATTGGACGGCCAAGTGGCGCACGCGCCTGACACCGCGTGCGCTCTGGCGGATGGCCGTCGGGCTTGTCATCGGGGCCGTCGGCGGCTTTGTGGCCGAGTATTTCCACGTCCCGCTCGCCTGGATGCTGGGGCCGCTCTTCTTTTGCCTTGCCGCCGTGCTCCTGCGCCTGCCCGCCGAAGTGCCGCTCTGGATGCGGGCCAACTTCATGCTGCTGATCGGCCTCTTCCTGGGCGAGAGCTTCGAGGGGCTGGCGGTCGAGCAGATCCTGCGCTGGCCGATCTCGATGGCGGGAGCTGTCCTGTACATGCCGGTGGCGACGGCGCTGACCTATCTCTACTACCGCCACGCGGTGCGCGAGGAGCAGATGACGGCGCTCTGTTCCTCCATCCCGGGCGGGCTCACGGCGGTGGTGCTGGTGTCCGAGAGCCTCGGTGCGGACGAGCGCAACGTGGCCCTTGCCCAGTCGCTGCGGATCGCCTTCGTCGTCTGCATGGCGCCGTTCGTGGCCTTCGGGCTGATGGGCTTTGCGGCACCCACGGGCGACGAGTACGAGGGGCTGGCGCTGATCTCGCTGCCCGATCTCGCGCTTCTGCTGGCGGTCTCCCTGGGTCTGGTCTGGTTGCTCAGGAACACCGGGGTCCCGATCCTGATGATGGTCTGCCCGCTGATCGCCTCCGCCGTCTTGCGCATGGCGGGACTGGTCGAAGGGGTGTTACCCCATTGGCTGGTCGAGGTCGGGCTCCTGGTCCTTGGCGCCTCGGTCGGGTGCCGCTTTGCGGGCGTCGAGCCCCGACGGCTCCTGCGGTTTGGCACCCTGACGTTCGGAGGGACGGCGGTGCTCATGGGCGTGGCCGCCGTCTTTGCCTTCGGCGTGGCGGCGCTCACGGGGCAGCCGCTGATCGGTCTGCTGCTGGCCTATGCGCCCGGGGGTGTCGCCGAGATGAGCCTCATTGCCTTTGCGATCGGTGCCGACCCGGGGTTCGTCGCCGTCCACCATCTGGTGCGGATTGTCTTCGTCATGCTGATGGTGCCGATGATGGCGGTCTGGTTTGCCGGATCTGCGGATCAAACGGCGCGCGGGGGCTGACGCCCTCGCGCATTCCTGTCCCGTACGTGCTCGGCCATCCGGCCTGCGCGCGCCGCCCGAGGCGACGTCAGGCGAGCTTGGCCAGAGCGTGGCGCTTTTTGCCGGCCGTCAGTTTCAGAGGCTCGGCCATGTCCGCCGGCGTGATCATCTGGCCGGCATCGGTCACCGCCTGATCGTTCAGCCGCGCGCCGCCGTCCGCGATCAACCGCTTCGCGGCCTTGCCCGAGTCCGCGAGCCCCGCCTTCACGAAGAGCTGGCCGACCGACATCCCGTGCTCGGGGAAGTCCGCCGCCGCCAGAACCACCGTCGGCAGGTCCGCCCCGGCACCGCCGTCCTCGAAGGTCTCGCGGGCGGTCGCCTCGGCCGTCTTGGCAGCACCCGCTCCATGGCAGAGGGTCGTGACCTCGTTGGCGAGGATCACCTTCGCGTCGTTGATCTCCTGGCCTTCCAACGCCTCCAGCCGGGCAATCTCGTCCAGCGGCAGTTCCGTGTAGAGCTTCAGGAACCGGCCCACGTCGGCATCCAGCGTGTTGCGCCAGAACTGCCAGAACTCGTAGGCACTCAGCGCGTCCTCGTTCAGCCAGACCGCGCCGCCCGCCGACTTGCCCATCTTCGAGCCATCCGCCTTGGCGAGCAGCGGAGAGGTCAGGCCGAAGACCTCCGCCTGGTTCATCCGGCGGCTGAGGTCGATGCCGTTGACGATGTTGCCCCACTGGTCCGAGCCGCCCATCTGCAGCAGACAACCGTAGCGGCGGTTCAGCTCGGAAAAATCGTAGGCCTGGAGGATCATGTAGTTGAATTCCAGGAACGACAGCGATTGCTCCCGGTCCAGCCGCGACTTGACCGATTCAAACGACAGCATGCGGTTGACGGAAAAGTACCGGCCAACATCCCGCAGAAAATCCAGGTATTGCAGCCCGTCCAGCCATTCGGCGTTGTTGAGCATCACCGCATCGGTGGGCGCATCGCCATAGCTGAGGTACTTGGCAAACACGGTCTGGATTCCGGCAATGTTGGTGTCGATCGCCTCCGCCGTCAGCAGGGGACGCTCATCGGACCGGTCGGTGGGATCGCCGACCTTCGAGGTGCCACCGCCCATCAACGTGATCGGCTTATGCCCGGTCTTCTGCAGCCAGCGCAGCATCATGATCTGGATCAGCGATCCCACATGCAGCGAGGTCGC
>JBCCDA010000112.1:0-12808 GCA_039033215.1 Pseudomonadota bacterium
GAGTTCGCCGATGTCCTCTACGGCGGGGCCAACGACGACACGCTGAACGGCGGGTCCGGCCTTGACGAGCTTTTCGGCGGCGGCGGCGCAGACATCCTGAACGGGGGTGCGAGCTCCGACCGACTGACGGGCGATGGCGGGGCCGACACGTTCCAGTTCACGGTGACGGGCGGCATTGACCGGATCACGGACTGGCAGGACGGGATCGACGTGCTGGATTTCACCGCGGACGGGCTGGGCTTGGGGGACTTCACGGTCTCCACCTTCGGAGGTGGGGCCGGCGCCAAGATCGTCGGCGGCGGCTATGTCGTGTTCTTCGAGGGCATCGCCACCACGGATATCGACGCCACGGACTTCCTATAGACGCCAACGCGCGCCCCGGATCCGGGGCGCGCGCACTAACCTCCAATGGGCCACCACGCTAGACGCGCCCACGGCTGATCCGCGCCAGAAAGCGATGGCGTGGACTTACAGAACGTCCGCAATTGGCGCATCTCGGTCGACCACTGGCCCTCACCGCTACGCCCGATCTTGGACACTCAGCGGACGACCCAAAGCGGCCGTGACCAGTTAAGCTAAATCCCGCGGCGCAACATCCACAAATCCGCCATTCATTTGCCGGGATAGGGACCAGATTCGACGGACTTCTCCCATTCCGCCTGTTAACAGACCGGCGCGGAAGCGGACGTAAGGCTTACCTACCGTTCCGGTGGCCATCAGCACCCTAACCTCCGACTAGATGAGACGCACTCGACGAGAAAGTAGTGTTTGCTCTGCAACCGACGCGGGTCATAGTGACCATGCGCGAAACTTCGCGTGCAAAGGGAGGAAACAATGAAAAACGTGTCCACTAGGCTGTTTTCTGGTGTCGTGGCATCAGCAGTGATGTTTGGAGCGCCGTTGATGGCTGAGGCTGATGACCACCAAGGCATGGACGTGCCGAAAATTACTTCATCCGTCGTGTTGGGAGGATTGGAGAGTCCTTGGGACATGGCGTTCTTGTCGGACGGCACGATGTTCTACACAGAGAAGTGCAACGGCCTGTCTGTCAGGACAACAGATGGGACCGTGCATGCGCTCTACGGAATGGAGGACACCACGGGTTACGCCGATGCTGGTGATGACCTTTTCTGTTCAGGACAAGCCGGCATGCTGGGCGTGGTGCCTGACAGGCACTTCGACAAAAACCGCTACCTTTTCGTCTACTCATCGTCGACGAAGTATCATGGCGATGGCTGCAAAACGAACTTCGAGAAGTGCGACGGCAACATCGTTATGCGCTTCACGGTTAGCGAAGACCTAACGAGCGTTTCTGACCGGACCGATATCGTTACCGACATTCAATACAAGCCGTTCGACTCTGATCAACCGTTTGGCGGTCCGGGCGCTCACAACGGGGGTCGGCTACGTGTTGGGCCGGGAGGTTATCTCTGGGTCACAGGCGGTGACCGCCACAGAGGGATTTGTCCCCAAGACGGAACTTTGCTGTGTGGTAAGGTTCTGCGTATTGATGCGGAAGGCAACCCGCATCCGGACAACAATCCTCCGGAAGGGTTCGACAAGCGCATCTACACCTATGGGCACCGGAATGTTCAAGGTATCGATTTCCGCCCGAGTGATGGCAAAGCGTTCACGGCGGAGCATGGTCCGTGGCACAATGACGAAATCACCGCGCTCGTGAATGGCGGGAATGCCGGTTGGGATCCTGCACAAAACACAGGTGGCCGCGGCGAATGTCCCGATCAGTATTGCGGTTATGAGCCCAATCAGATGGATGGCATGGATCCTGCGGTGCGTGCGGCTTATACGCCCATGAGCGACACGCGGTTCGAAGACCTCATGCCGGCCACATGGAACAACAATGGGTTGTCGCAGGGCACTGGTTCGGCTGCTTTCCTGAAAGGCAGCAACTGGGGCGTCTACGAGGGCCACCTCGCGGTCGGCATCATGGGGATCGGGTTTGGCGACACGCCCGAGGGCTCCAGGATCGACTTGATCGGCATCACACCTGATGGGCTGGGCATCAATGGTATTACGCGGATGCCCATGGGCTTCTCAGCGCGTTTCCGTGGTTTAGTCATGGGGCCGGACAACGCGCTCTACGTGGCCACTGACGAAGGTGACATCCACAAGGTGACCGCCGAAAGCCTGCAATAACTGTCCACGACAAGCATCCGCACCACAAGTGGTGCGGGTGTTCCTTTGGGTTGCGTGCGAAGTTCTGCTTGGGATCGGGCAGTTCAGATTCCTACAGGGTGCAAAGGATGTCATAAAGGCGCTCGGTGGCAGAACCTTTGCGAATTGCACGCTTCGGCTTTGCCGTCATATCAGTACTCATCGCAGGCTTTTCCCAGTGTTTGTCCGAGAAGAAGGTTCGTTGCAGGGTTCTCACTGTGCGATCAGCGCAGTCAAGTTCCACAAAGCTCTGGTAGCTCGACGCGCCCATGACAGACGTTTTATACTGAGTCCTCGTCCAGACTCCATGTAAGCGGGACTTCGGGTTCAATTGTGACGCATCGAAGAAATAGACATCACCGTTCGCTTCTTCTGAGTAAATCTGCCATCGGGTATCTTGCGCAACCGAGGCACCAACTATCAGAAAGGCGAGCAAGACTGAAAAAACTGCCGACCGCGCCGACCTGTTTCGGCTCACAGAGGCTCCCCGAGGCAAGAAATCATGCTGAACCTTTGGGATTTTTGGTCTTTGGAACACATGGCCACAACGCTTGCCCAGCTGCACCTTCATGTAAACCTCTGTTGAACAGTTAGTGCCTGACCCAAGATGTATTGAAGGACTTGAAGGGCCGGCGGGTCCATGCGGCTGCGAACTTGCATGGAGGCTCGAGCGACCCATAGGTCCGCCTCTAGAGTGCGCAGAGAACGTCGGTCGTTCGTTCGAAGCGAGAGCTCCCAGGTTCGGAGAGGACTGAACACGCCAAGTCATTCAATGACGTACCTTGGCTGAGCGCCTACGTCCACGTCTCCGCCCGAAACTGAGGCTGTAAGAGCGGCCCACAAGAGACATTGGTGACTGGCACCGCTGCCGCGGCGCAGCATGCCGTTTGCCGCCATTCAACAGCTGGGACCGGGGCCACACCCGACGCAGTTCACCGCGACGAGGTACTCACAGGTCTGCGCGTTTTCGAACATCATAGATTGCCCTGATAGACATCGCGGTAAGTTGATAGCTACCGCCAAGGCTCGCTTCCAGATCCTTTGTGCCAGATTTTGACCGGCTCCCCTCGTCCACGGATAGCGACGTCGCGACCAACCTGCAGATCCGACACAACCTCGACAGGATCAACTCCGCTGTTCTGGATTGCTGCGATGACAGCATCGCTGACGACCAGCTCCGTGCCCATCCCTCGGGTTAGGCCTTCTAGGCGGGCAGCCACGTTCACGGCATCGCCTAACACTGTGTACTCAAGCCGCGAGGCATCCCCGATGTTACCGACGATGACATCGCCATAGTGAACGCCGATGCCCAACCGGATCGGTCCTAGGGCCTCAGCCGCGCGTTCCGCGTTCATCATGTCGATTTCAGCGAGCATTTGATTGGCGCACCGCAGGGCGCGTTCAGCATCATCTGCGCGCGTCTTCGGCGTGCCGAAGTGCACCATGATCGCGTCTCCGATGTATTTATCGACAGTGCCATCGTACGCGATTGTGGTCCGGGCCATCCTGCCGTGAAACTCACGCAGGAGATCCAACAACGCGCTGGGCTCCAGACGTTCGCTGATTGCTGTGAAGCCGACGATATCCGCGAATAACACGACGACAGGCTGGACCTTGGTCTTGTCGAGAGACTGCCCGTTCTCGGTAATCTCGCGCACGATGTTTGGCGAGAAGTAGCGTGCCAGCGACGAGCGTTGACCCTCTGCGGTCACCTGGCGGCGCATGAGCTGTCGCGAGCGCCAGACGGTCAGGGTGAGGATAAGCGTAACCGCCAGAAGGAACACAACCTGGTTGACCCAACGCGCAAATCCCACTGCCTTTGGATCGAGCACGCGATCAAGAGCGTCTTGGAGACTCAGCCCGGCATCCAACACGTCTGGCGATGAGAAGAAAGCGGTCTCTGGCAGGCTTACGACCCAGAGGTAGCCCGCGCTCCAAGACAGGATAGCCGCGCAACCTGCCCACACGACCAAGACGGGCCGATAGCTGAGCGCCATGTAGACCAGAAAGACACCGAGGTAGAGGAAACCGGGTGCTCTCAGGTTCATTTGGGGCGACCAACCCTCAAGGCCGTATGGATTGGGCACGATCAGCAGGAAGCTGAGCACAGCCGCGTCCAACATAAGGAAAACGGCGATCACCGCCGTGCCGCTACGTCCGTGTCGGGCAAGCATGTACGGTATCGTGCCGAACAGCAGAAAGACGAGAAGTACACCCAGATAGAGCACGGATCGCTCAAACGGGAGTGTGGCCGCGACCCAGACTGCGAGAAGGGCGAGTACGATGACGCGCCCGTGGAACATGAAGGTCAGGCTATTTTGTTCCTCGAGCGCGAGTGCGGCGGTGGTCGCTTTGGTGGAAGAGCTCTCCATCCGACGTGACGTCACCGTACCTCCGCCAGGTCCCTCAATCGCCGTCGACGACTTGGTACTTCCCAGCCGCACGGACATAGACCACGCACGCCTGATCCGAAGCGCAGGTCAGATCGTGCGCAACGTCCCCTTGCGATCCGAAGTAGCTTCCTGCCCCGAGCGCCCGGGGCGGGGCATGCTCCCCTGCCGCATGCGTGACACGCCCCTTCACAAGCACGGCCTTGATTTCCGAGCCGAGTGTCTGCAAAGCGCCGGAGAACGCTGCAGGCAGCTTCACGAAGGTCCCGTTCAACTGACCGTCTGCGGGCGTACCCCACAGGAAGGCCACTTCCGGGCCCCCAGTCCCGGCGCCGTGCGCCACCCAGGACACATCTGAGGAGTCCAGCCAAACGACGTTGCGTTCCTCGACGTTTACCGGGCGCTCGCCGTTGTCAAAAGCTTGCCGGGATGGCTGGACGAGATAGGGGCCAGAGAGGATCTCCAGAAACGCAGTACCACCCCCGGGACCGACCGAGGTGATGTGCACCTCGCCAGCAGGTTGCGTCCAGAATGAGCCAGGGCCCATCCACAGGTTCTCTGCATCGGGATCGTCATTGTGGACTGTGCCTTCGATCACAACGGCACGGTAAGTGATGTTGTGGATGTGCGGCGGGGAGGCAAAGCCGTCGGCAAAGGTGATCAGTGCACCGCTGGGGACGTCCTGGCGGATATCGCCCCAAAGAACGCCGGCTTTCGGGCTGGCGTCGCCCCGTGCCGGGTTGAGAGGGATGAATTCGACCTCCGTTCGTTCTACGACGTTGACTATCGGCTCGGCATCGGCTCCCCACGACGTGAACCCCAAGCCTAGTGCGATCACCGCTACCGCTCCACGGAACTTCATTTCCTCGTCCTTCCGAAACTGCCTATTGACGTGCCTTGATGCGTTGCACCAAGAAATAGGCGATCGGGTTATCCTGATAATGGGCGGCTCACTGGAAACTCTGTTTGGCAGGAGCGAACAATGAGCTTAGATCTTCGCTCGCTGGAACTCTTCGTTCGGGTCGCCACCTTGGGCGCCATCGGCAAGGCGGGCGCGGAGTTGGGCCTGTCGCGGACCACCGCGACCCAGCGGATCCAGGATTTGGAAACAACGGTGGGCGCCCAGTTGCTGCACCGGACGACCCGCTCGGTATCACTCTCGGTGGACGGCGAGGCATTCCTGGAACACGCGAAACGTATTCTGGGTGATGTCGATGAGGCGATCTCTGATCTACAAAGCGATCCCACCGCCGTCGGCGGCGAGCTGAGAGTTGCCAGTTCAGCGTCTTTTGGCCGGAAGTTCCTGGCCCCGCTTGTGGCGGAGTTCCTGGATCGATATCCCAAGCTGTCCGTCCAACTTCACCTGAGTGACACGACTTTCGATATCGTCGAGAACGGGTTCGATCTGGCGGTGCGTCTTGGTACCCTCGCACCCTCGACGCTGAAAGTACGCCGGATCGCCGAGAGCCCGAGGATCGTGGTGGCAGCGCCCTCGTATCTGACCCGGTTTGGCGAACCTCAGCGCCCGTCGGAGTTGAGCGAACACAACTGCGTGACCCGGTCTGACGTCCGCATCTGGTCAAAGCGTTGGCCCGATGGCAGCGTGCATGACTGCAGGGTGTCGGGCAATTTCTCCACCAACCTCGCCGAGGCGGTTACTGAAGCAGCGCTATCTGGCGTCGGCATCGCCCGGAAGTGCGCATGGGAAGTGTCTGAACATCTCGAGACGGGCGACTTGGTTGAGATCCTGCAAGACTACACCGTCCTGCCTGAGTGGAGCATCTACGCCGTTCGATCACCATCACGGATACTTTCAGTACGCGTAAGAGCGTTCACGGAATTCCTTACCCAGAAGTTCAAGGATATACCTTCGCTAGCAGGAACTGGTCAGTAGTCCGTGCTTGCTGGCTGACACAGTAGCAGCCAATTATTGTCTACGACCCTCACGTCGTGAGTTGGCGCATCCTGATCTACCACCAGCCCTCACCGCTACGCCCGATCTTGGACACACAGCGGACGGCCCATAGGAGACATTCGTGACTGGGAACGCTGCGGCGGCGGCGCATGGCGTTTGCTGCCATCCAACAGCTGAATTCGGGGCGACATCCGACGCGGCTCACCAGGACGAGCTACTCACAGGTTTGCGCGAAACTCGACTTAGCGAAGGCACGGCGACCAGTGTTCTGTTGTCACCTTCGCCATCCCTCGCCGTTGTGCCGAGTGTGAGCACAGTGGAGTTTCTTTGAACCTTTCTCTCCGCGCACACGACAATCGGGAAACGGCTTGCGCGAGCCACCTTGCCGCCAACTCAGAATGTACATGATCATGGCCGACATCGACGATCTAGACATCCTGACGAACGGCAATTTTCCCAACGGCCTGACGGGGTGGAACGTCGAGAACCCGTCTGGCAATGACGCGCCAGGCGTATTCAGCAACAGCGGCTTGGTCAGCTTCAATTCGGGCAACGAGACCCTGTTCGGCGACAGTATCGACCAGGATTTCGCGACCACGGTCGGGAACAACGGCGGCAACGCCGATCATACGTTCGAGATCGTGATCCTTGACGACATCGGCACCGCGATCGAGACCGCGGTCGAGATAGTGTATCGACCCAGCGGAATCTCCTCAGGTTAGGCTGCTAATTTGAATGCCTCGGCTGGCGTCTTCATGTCCAGCGCCTGATGCGGGCGCTGATTGTTGTAGAACTGGACCCAGTCGCCAATAGCGCGGCTTGCATGAGCCAGGCTCTCGGGACGTCGCCGGTGAACGCATTGCTCTTTCAACGACCTGATCAGCCGCTCAATCATTCCGTTCTGCTGTGGGATGATCCATGTCGCGCCATTGGTCCGAGCGACATTGGCGAACGAACGCCTGCGCACGCTGCCCGTAGGGCGGGGCCGGCTCGATCCCGGGCACCTTCCCGCCTGGCTGGACCGGGAGCCATCTCGGCCCGCGCGCGCCTCAGCCGAACCGGTTGTCCCGTGGAAATCCTCGGGGCGCCATCCGGCCCGCGCCAGCGCGTTTGTGCAGGTATTGGCCGTCGCGCAGCTCATCGGCATCGACCATGCGGGTTCGACCGGCAGGGTCCTTCCACGAGAGCCCGTGCTCGAGCGCGAAGCACAGGACATCCGACAGCCCGCCGTCCTTGTAGGCCTGCAGCCGTACGCCCTTGCCGCGCGTCATCTCGGGCAGCTCAGACAGCGGGAAGACCAGCAGCTTCCTGTTCTTGCCCACCACCGCCACATGGTCCCCCGTTACGGCCCGCGTCAGGGCGGCCCTCACAGGCTCCTTGACGTTCAGCACCTGCTTGCCCGAGCGGGTCTGCGCGATCACCTCGTCCTCGGTCACGACGAACCCATCGCCCGCCGATGAGGCAACCAGCACCTTCGCACCTGGCCGGTGCACGAACAGCGCGACCAGTTCGGCCTCGTTCGGCATATCGACCATCAGGCGCACCGGCTCGCCCATGCCGCGCCCGCCCGGTAGCTTGTCAGCCCCAAGGGTGTAGAACCGTCCGTTCGAGGCAAAGGCCAACAACTTGTCGGTCGTCTCGGCATGGAAGACGAAGCGGCCTGCGTCGCCGTCCTTGTACTTGAGCTCCTGATCCAGCGCGATGTGACCCTTCATGGCGCGGATCCAGCCCTGGGCCGAGCAGACGACCGTCACCGGCTCGCGCTCGATCATCGCCTCCAGCGGCACCTCCGTGACCTCCGGCGCATCGGCCAGGCCCGTGCGCCGTGCGCCGTCGGGGTAGGGATCGTTGTTGCGGCGGGCCGCGCGAATGTCCTCGGCAAGCGTCAGGTAGCGAAGATCTTTCGGCGCGCCGAAGCGGTCTCGGATCTCGCGCACTTGGTCGCTGATCTTGCCCCATTGCATCGTCTCGTCCTTGACCAGCTCGAAGAGACCGGTCTGTTCGTCCAGCAGGCGGTCACGCTCGGCGCGGAGCTCCATCTCCTCCAGTCGCCGGAGGCTGCGCAGGCGCATGTTCAGGATGGCCTCGGCCTGTACGTCCGTGAGCGTTGCCCCGCCGCCCCAGTCTTCCGCCATCAGAGCGGGCTTGGGTTCGTCTTGCGTGCGAATGATCTCGATCACGCGGTCGAGGTTGAGGAAGGCAATGATATGGCCCTCCAGCACCTCCAACCGGTGGGCGATCTTGTCCAGCCTGTGGGCGGCCCGGCGGAGCAGCACCACCCGGCGATGGTCCAGGAACGCGCGCAACACTTCCTTGATCGAGCAGACTTTCGGGGTGCGCCCGTCGATCAGCACGTTCATGTTCAGCGGGATACGAACCTCCAGGTCCGAGTGCTTGAAGAGCGTCTCCATCAGGAGATCCGGCTCGACCGTCCGCGACCGGGGCTCAAGGACCAGGCGAATGTCCTCGGCCGACTCGTCGCGCACATCGGCCAGGATCGGCACCTTCTTGGCATTGATCAGGTCCGCGATCCGCTCGACCAGCTTGGATTTCTGCACCTGGTACGGGATCTCGGTGACGACGATCTGATACTGACCACGGCCCATGTCTTCGGCATGCCATTGTGAGCGCAGGCGAAATCCGCCCTTGCCGGTTTTGTAGGCCTCCAGGATGTTCTCCCGCGGCTCGACCATCACGCCGCCCGTCGGGAAGTCGGGGCCGGGGATGATATCGACCAGCGTCTCGATCCGCGCCTCTGGGTGGCGGATTAGATGCAGCAACGCCTCGCAGATCTCGCCGACATTGTGCGGCGGGATCGACGTCGCCATGCCCACCGCGATCCCCGCCGCCCCGTTGGCCAGCAGGTTCGGGAAGGCGGCCGGCAGGACCTCGGGCTCGTCCTCCTGCTCGTCGTAGGTGGGTTTGAGGTCGACCGCGTCCTCGTCCAAGCCGTCCAGCAGCGCCTCGGCCACCGCGGTCATCCGCGATTCGGTGTAGCGCATGGCGGCCGCCGAATCGCCGTCGATGTTCCCGAAGTTGCCCTGACCGTCGACCAGTGGGTAACGCAGCGAAAAATCCTGCGCGGCGCGCACCAGCGCATCATAGATCGCCTGGTCGCCGTGCGGGTGGAACTTACCCATCACATCGCCGACGATCCGCGCCGATTTCTTGAAACCCTGGTCGGGATTGAGCCGCAACTGACGCATCCCCCACAGGATCCGCCGGTGCACCGGCTTCAACCCGTCGCGGGCATCCGGCAGGGCGCGGTGCATAATCGTGCTCAGCGCATAGGTGAGATATCGCTCACCCAGGGCCCGGGCCAGTGGCTCGGCCACCACGCCCTTCATGTCGTCGTCATCCACGGTATCTGCCATAGATGTGGTGTATCAGAGCGTGTTGGGACGGTCCAGATGCGCTGCGTGTCGCAAGATGTCCCAGGGCCATGCCCTGGCGCCTGGACCGGATTGCCCCCCGTCATCGTTGAAACCCCGAACACAACGACACGGAGCACCCTATGACCCGCCTCGGTTACCTCGCGGCCGCGACCCTCTTGCTTGCGGCTTGCAACGCGCCCGTCGCCGGCACGTCCGGCCAGCCCCCCGCGCCCGCGGGCGGATCGACCAACATCAACACCGAGGGCCCGATCGTCACCTGCCAGCGCGAGGCGCGGGACACGTACCTCGCCAAGGCTCGTGCCGCCGGCATGACGGTCGAGGGCAACTCGGTCACGGCCACCGGCGCGGCCAGCCCCGATCAGCTTCAGCAGCTCCATGACGAGCAGATGGCAGCCTTCTTCGCTTGCCAGGAACAGGCAGGTAGCTGACTCTGCCCGACCTGGGTCAGACCTCAGGGCAGCCGGCGTGGGCGCCCCTCATCGTCGATGGCGACGAAAGTGAAGGTGGCTTCGGTCACCTTGGTGTGCGCGTGGGTGCCCAGTGCTTCGGTCCAGACTTCGATCGCGATGGCCATCGAGGTCCGACCCTCCTGCGTCATCATCGAATGGATCGAGACGACATCGCCGACGTGAACGGGCCGGTGGAAGACCATGGCGTCGACCGCGACTGTTGCGACGCGACCGGCCGATCGGCGCCGCGCCAGCACCGAGGCACCAAGGTCCATCTGCGCCATCAGCCAGCCGCCAAAGATGTCGCCATTGCCGTTGGCGTCCGCCGGCATGGCGATTGTCTGGAGCGTTATTTCGCCCGTCGGTTGGTCTGTCATGGGTTTTCTCCCCTGAACGCCGGGCCCGGCGATCTCTCTCAATCCTCATCGCCTATCGGGTTTGCGAGAAGTTTGGGAGAGATCCTCACCGCTCAAAAACTCATCGTAAATACACCGCCACTCTATTTTGCGAGAATGGCGTGAGAGAAATACATCTCGCAGTGGCAGGCGAAAGAATACACCGCGAGAATTCTCTCAGATGTGGAAGGATATCCTAAGTTGATCGCGCGCTGGTGGGGCGATCAGTGCGACCCCGCGTCCTTCGCCAGGATGAAGCGCTTGTCGCAATAGGGGCACTCCACGGTGCCATCTGGTCCGATTGAAAGCCATACCAGCGGATGGCCCAAGGCACCCCCGCCGCCGTCGCAGGAGATACGGCGCTGATCGACGACCTCGGTCTCAGGGGCGTTGATATCTACTGGCATGGCGTTGCTCCTCGCTCAGATGCGGGCGGATCATACCCAGCGCGCGGTTATCAGCAAGTGTTCAGCTTTCCCGGGTTTGGTGGATCCACCAACAAAAAACGGCGCCACGCGGGCGCCGTTTCTGTAACAATGCTGCGGATCACATCGCGCCGGAGACCAGTTCGGTGACCGCGGTCCCGTGGTTGGTTTCCAGCCGCTTGCGCATTTTGCGCAGGGCCTGATCCTCAAGCTGCCGGATCCGCTCTTTGGAGAGGCCGAACTTGGTGCCCAAGCTCTCGAGCGTTTCGGGGGCATCGCGTAGCTTTCGGGCCGCGATTATCACCTTTTCGCGGTCCGTCAGGGCGGAGAATGCGTCCGTAAGCCATTTACGGGCCGTGTCATTATCCGTCTGACGGCTCACGATCTCGTCCGTACGCGGGCCTTCGTCTTCCAGCGTTTCGACCCACTCGCGGCCCTCGTCACCAGCTTGCTGGGCGTTCAGCGAGAAGTCGGAGCCTGCGAGGCGGGCTTCCATCATCTCGACATCACGCAGCGGCACGCCCAGTTCCTCGGCGATTTCCTTGCGCAACTCCAACGAGTCGGGCTCGCGCCCTTCCGCCGCCATTTCGCGTTCCAGTTGCGCCCGCACACGGCGCATGTTGAAGAAGAGCGACTTTTGAGAGGAGGTGGACCCAGTCCGGACCATAGACCAGTTGCGCATCACGTAGTCCTGGATCGAGGCTTTGATCCACCAGACCGCGTAGGTCGAGAAACGCACGCCGCGATCGGGATCGAACTTCGATGCAGCCTTCATCAGGCCGATGTTCGCTTCCTGGATCAGGTCGGGCATCGTGGCGCCGTAGCGACGATACTTGGCGGCCATCGAAACGGCGAGGCGCATGTACGCGGTGACGAGCCGATGCAGAGCTGCATCATCGCCGTGATCACGCCAGCGAGTGGCCAGATCGCGTTCGGTGTCCGCGTCGAGCAACTCGGCCTTCATCGCCCGCGATGCCAGACCGCTCGCACCCGAGCTTGGGAGTGTCCGTGAATTCATCATGATCTTCCCTGTGCATGTTTTACAGAGTTAGACGCTGCCGCCCGGGCATCGGATCACCTGTCTGGAATCTTTTTTCAGTTTTTTTATCAAACCACTCTGGTTGATCGGCGACGTCACAAAAGGTGACTTGAAAATCTGTCAACCCACGCTGACACATTGGGGAGGGAGGAATACAATGCAAACAACCCTGTTCATCGGCGACTTCGCCTATTCCAGCTGGTCTTTGCGCGGTTGGTTGCTTCTGGACGCCTTTGGGATCGATTTTCAGCTCCGATCTGCACATATGCGAACACCTGCATTCGAGGCTCTTCGGACGGAGATGGCGCCGGCCCGATTGGTCCCGGCTGTGCGGTTCGATCTCTCCGATCACAAAGACGTGATAGTCTGGGACAGCCTGGCCATCGCAGAGACGCTGGCCGAACTTTATCCTGAAGCAGGCCATTGGCCGGAGGATCCAGCCGCTCGAGCGGTAGCGCGGTCTGTCGCGTCGGAGATGCATGCCGGTTTCACGGCGTTGCGGGGCGCCTGCCCGATGAACATGCGACGGGCTTACTCGGGATTTGAGGTGGCCGAGGATGTCCGCGCCGATCTTGCTCGGCTTTCGACGATCTGGGCCCATGCGCGGCGGTTCTCAACTGAGGGA
>JBCCDA010000113.1:0-12695 GCA_039033215.1 Pseudomonadota bacterium
CTGGAGAAGAACGCCGACTACGTGGGGCGCGAATTCGCGACCGAAGCCCGGAAGATCCACGATGGGGAGTCGGACAAGCGCCAGATCTGGGGGGAGGCGACACCGGCCGAGGCGAAAGCCTTGAAGGAGGAAGGTGTCCCGGTCGCGCCGGTACCGTTCGTTCGAAAGTCTCAGGCCTGATCTCTCAGCGTTTCCAAGCCGTTAGACGCACACCGCCGACATTGCCACCAGCCAGGACATCCGCGACCACGTCGTAGAACTCCTCGAGTTCGGCGTACGTCTCGACGCTTTGGTGGGCGATATAGGCATCCTTGTTGGCCTTGAAAGCAGCAACGCGATCGGTGGTGAAGGTGACCCAATCCTCAGTCTTATCGTGGAAATCTATGTCGGTGAAACCGGCCGACGTGAGCTCGTGGAGATAGACATCGCGGGTGTGCATGGTCCCGGCAGCCAACATGCCATCAAGGTGTTGTTGCTCGACGGGTGTCGGTGTCGATATCTGGTAGAGATCCTCTATGTAGAGGCCGCCGCCAGATTTCAGCGCATTGAAAACATTGGGAAAAAGGACGCTTCGGTTAGGGATATGGTAGAGCGCGAGCCAGGAAACGGCGGCATCGTAACCCTCTGATTCCAATGGTGTTTTCAGGATGTCGCCCTGGATGTGCATGACCTTGTCCGAGAGCCCGCAGCGGCGGGTCAGATCCGCGGCCGTGCCGTTCATATCCCCTTGTAATTCCACAGCTTTTACGGTCGCGCCGTGCTGCGAGGCGAGCCAGCGGGCGGGGCCGCCGAAGCCCGATCCGATGTCGAGAACCTGGAATTCCTCAACGATTCCAAGGGCTTGAGCTGCGGCATCGACGGCCTCGGTGCCGTGGTAGTGCAACTGGTCGAGACCAGCGAGGACGCGTGGGTCCAACGCGTCCTCGCGGGAATACCCCAATGATTCCAGATCGTTATATATGCGCTCCACCGCCGAGTAGAGCTTCATCGTCTTGAGTGTCTGCGCTGCCATCCCCACCCCGCCCCTGGGATTCTCCACGTATGCCAAACGTATGACTTGCGTATGCCAAGTGTATGACTTTGTGCGCGCAGAAAGTCGACTTGAGAACACGCGGGTTCCAAGAACCGGGGCATCGAGCCAGCCCGCACCCACCTGCCCAAGCTGCTGAGCCGCTGGACCGGGGCGGGTTGCTGACCCCTAGCGAACACGGGCGCTATGGGATCAACCGGGACCATCAGGCGGTTGGACCGGCGGTCAACGGGAGCTGGACACCCATGCGCTGATCCCACAGGCACATTCTATACGAAAGATCAGACCCTATACGCATGAGTAACAGGCAGCCCCAAAGTCGCCCATGCCGAGGGATTTACAGATCGAACATATTTGGGTAACTCGCCGCCGTGTTGTGTGTTGCTTATGTGGAGTGTGGAATGAGAGTTCAGTTTATTGCGGCGTGTATGGCTGCAGCGTTAACGTTTCCGATGTCGGCTTCGGCGGTCACCACAGCGGGGCCGGGCGGTTTCGACAACGGTTACGCAACCGCGATCACCTTCGACCCTTCGGCTGCTCGCGGAACGTCCAATAATCGCGCCGATCCGTTGAATGCTCTTGGTTCGCCAGATGGCGATTTCTTCGAGATCGGTACCGGGAGCACCATCGATCTAACCTTTGGCACGCTGTTTGATACATCAGCGACGATTTTCGAAGTCACGTTCGGCAGTGCGAGCCGGTTCCCTGAATCGGCCAAAGTCGAAGTCGGACTTGGCGGGACTTTCGAGTCCGTTGGATCAATCACGAACGTAGCCGCTCAGGGTGGCGGCGTACTGACGATCGCAGGGCTGACGAACAACGTGTTCGACACCCTTCGGATCATCGATACGTCGTCGCAAAGACCCGGCGGTTTCGACGTTGACGCCGTCCGGGTTTCGCCGGTGCCGATCCCGGCAGCGGCACTGTTCCTGCTCACTGCACTGGGCGGGTTCGGCTTGATCCGTCGTCTCGGCGCGCGGGGCTGATCAGAACAAACCGCGGTTGAGACACGGGGGCGTCGCGTCGGATTGGACGCGGCGCCGCTTTCTGTTTGCAGAGCTGTCCACAGTGCAGAGCAGTGACGGCAGTCTAAAGCATCCGGCAGGGCAAGAAACGCTGTTCGGTGGCCCCACGCGCATGTAGAGGTCAGCGCACATCCCCACCCGCTGCCGCAGGCGCCATCTCCTCTTCAACTGCGTCGACGGAGCGGCGGGCGGCGGCACCGATGGCGGCTTTCTCGTCGGCTGTGAGCTGGCGGTCCTCGGGCAGGTCGGGAATGCGCACGGTGACCTCGCGGTGGGCGAACTTGATCCCCTCGGCGGCGAAAAGCTCGCGGATGTCGGCGAGGACGCGCTTGCGGATCACCCATTGCTCGCCGGGGTAGGTCATGAACTTGAGGCGCAGGATCATGGCGCTGTCGTCCATCTGGATCACCCCCTGTGACTTGAGGGGCTGGATGAACTTGTCGCCGATGTCGGGGTCCTCGAGCAGCCGGAGGCCGAGTTTCTTGACGAGTTTCCTCACCTGCTCAACGTCGGTGTCGTAGGTGAGGCGGAGGGGGAGTTTCATCATCACCCAGTCGCGCGAGAAGTTGGTGAGGTACTGGATCTCGCCGAAGGGGATGGTGTGGAGCTTGCCGAGGTGGTGGCGCAGCTGGAAGGAGCGCAGCGAGATCTTCTCGACCGTGCCCTTGACCTCGCCGACGTCGATGTACTCGCCCTTGCGGAAGGCGTCATCGGCCAGGAAGAACGCGCCCGAGAGGATGTCGCGCACGAGGGTCTGGCTGCCGAAGCCGATGGCGAGGCCGACGATACCGGCACCCGCGAAGAGCGGAGCGACGTTCACGCCGAACTCGACCAGGAGGAGGAGGAGGATTCCGACCACGATGCTGATCAGAAGGAAGTTGCGGAAGAGCGGCAGGATGGTCGCGAGGCGCGTGGCGCCGGCCCCGCCGCCTTCGCCTTCGGCGATCTCGTTCGGGTCCTCGTCGCCAATTTCCTCGGCGATCTTGGTATCGACCCAGATACGGACGGCATGGAAGACGAGGTAGCCGAGGAAGAGGATGTCGATGACGTCTTCGACAAGGTTCAGCACGACATTGCGTTCGAAGACGTCAGGGCCGCCCCAGTAGCGGATGAGCGTGTAGGTCACGGCGCCGATGGCGAAGAGCGAAGCGGCCCGGCGGGCGAGGTCTTCAAGCGTGCGCATCCCGGGGCGGCGCGGCGGCAGGTTTTCCACCGTCTCGACGGCGCTCCCGCCCCCGTCGTCACCATCCCCGTCGCCATCTGCATCTTCCGGCCCGTCACCGACGCCGGCTGCCTTGTCGCGGATCTCCTGCTGGAAGGCGGCCTCCTCGGCGGCCCGCTGGGCATCGAGGTGCGCGTTCATGGCTGCGATTTCGCGCGACCGGGCGAAGATCCGCTCGATCGCGTAGGCGGCGATCGCGTAGATGACGATGCCGGATATGAAGATGAGATACGACGCGCCCAGCCGGAACGGTGCCTGTTCCAGCCCCATGATCAGGCGGACGCTGAGATCACCCCAGGTCAGGACAAGGTAGACGGAGAGCAGGGGACCCCAGAGCGTTGCTCCCACCAGCTGAGGCCAGCTCACCTCGTCGCGTGGCTTGCCGCCCAGGATGATACGGGTGATCGAGTGCCGCTGGACCCGCGCCATGACGAGGAGCGCCAGTACCGTGATACCGGCCAGGATGATCGTGATCGCGGTGTGGACTTCCGCGGCCAGTCGGAGCGCCTGGAACCAATAGCTGAACGCCATCGACATCAGGCCGAAGATCGAGATCCCCGAGATCCAGCGGTAGACGCTGCGCGCGGCGGCATCGCTGAGGGCCGGGATGCGACAGCTGGACAGGTAGGGCGCGAGCGCCATGCGCCAGATCGTGTCCACGACCAGCACCAGAGCATACGCCGCAAAGACGACGATCACCGTGGTCGTGGTCGGCTGATGCTCCTGGTAGAAGACAAGACCGACCGCGGTTGCAACCGAGACCGTGATGGCAATCCCGATAATCGTGAACATCAGGCGGTAGGCGAGGACCGGCAGCTTGCCCCGGTAGCCGATCCGCTCGGTCTCCTGGAAGCGGATCATGATGGGCAGCGACACATAGATGTAGAACATCATCGTGAAGGCGCGCCCGATCACCAGAAGCAGCCCGGCGAAAATCGCGATGCCCAGGAAGTAGGACGCCTGCCCTGTGGGACTGGCGAGGATCAGCGCCGTATCGAGCTCGCGGATCGCGCCGGGCAGCCGCTCGGCCATGGCTTGCAGCCGTGCCCGGAAGACACCGACCGCCTGGTTCGTGGCATCCAGCATCGGATCGGGCACTGTCTCGGCGATCCGGCCATAGTCCTCGACCGTTGGCTCGGGGAGCTGGGGACGTGACTGCGCGGGCACGGGTTGCGACTGGCGGGGTTCGGCAGGTTGTTCGGGTTCACTGTTCCCGCCCAACAGATCGTAGCCCGGGATCTGGGCATGTGCCGTCACAGCAAAGTGACAGGAGATCAGGACGGCCATCACCGCGCAGAACCACGCAGCACGGCCAGGGATCTGCCCAAGCACCCTCATCCACCTACCTCCTCGCGCTGTCATCCGGCAAAAAAACCCCGATGTAGGATCGGCAGCCTGAGCCCCGGGCGAGTGCTGGATACCAACGACCAGACCGTTACAGAAGCCTGAAAGATAAAGCACAGGTTGCGGCAGTGCTCAAGTTGGGGCACTCAAGGGCGAACCAGAGCCGAGGGGGCTTACATGGACGGAGCGACCCGTGGGAGACACCCGGGCACGGAGCACCGCACACTGCTCTACAGCCACGATACATTCGGGCTGGGGCACCTTCGGCGCTCCCGCACGATTGCGACGGCGCTGACTCAGGCCGACCCGGCCTGTTCGGCGCTGATCGTCACCGGCTCGCCGATTGTCGGCCGCTTCGACTTCGCCGAGCGGATCGACCACGTACGCCTGCCCGGTGTCGTCAAGCAGCCCGACGGCAGTTATTCCTCGCTGAACCTGCAGATGCCCATCGACGAGATGGTGGGCCTGCGCGGGGCAATCATCGAGGCGGCGGCGCGGGCCTTCGCACCGGACATGGCAATCGTGGACAAGGAGCCCTGGGGGTTCCGCCAGGAACTTGCCGGAACGCTCGAGCACATGAAGGCGCAGGGGACCCGGCTGGTCCTGGGCATACGAGATGTACTGGACGACAGCGAATCCCTGGCCGCGGAATGGGACCGCAAGAACGCCGTCGAGGCGCTCGAGCGTTTCTACGACGAGATCTGGATCTATGGCATCCCCGAACTGCATGAGCCGCTGGCGGGCTTGGGCCTGCCCGCATCGCTGCAGTCACGGGTGCGCTACACCGGCTATCTCAGGCGCGAGGCGCCCGACTGGCCGGCGGAACTGGGCTCGGACCTGCCTCAGAAGCCGTATGTCCTGGTCACCACCGGCGGCGGCGGCGACGGGGTCGCGCTGGTCGACTGGGTGGTGCGCGCCTACGAGGAGGACACATCGCTGAAGACCCGGGCGCTCATCGTCTACGGGCCGTTCATGAACGCGCCCGCACGCCAGGCCTTCGACGAGCGAATCGCGAAGCTGGATGGCCGGGTCAGCGCGATCGGGTTTCACGCGCGGTTCGAGCGGCTGCTGGCCGAGGCCTCGGGCGTGGTCGCCATGGGCGGCTACAACACGTTCTGCGAAATCCTCTCGATGGACCAGCCCGCGATCATCGTGCCACGCACCCATCCCCGACGCGAGCAGGTCATCCGCGCGGAGGCCGCCGAGAAGCTGGGGCTCGTGCGGATGCTGTTGCCCGAGCGCGATGGCTCGACCGCTCAGGTGATGGCCGAGGCGATCAAGTCGCTGGCCTATCAGCGCCGGCCCAGCCAGATGCGCCTGCCCGGGTTGATGGACGGGTTGGACACCGTGGCGGACCAGGTCGGCGGACATGCCGCGGCGTTGATCGCGGCGGGCGAGTGACGAGGCAGGCGCCGTTGAACGCACCCCGGGATCTCTCCTTGCACGGCGCGCCGGACGGCACAGGCCCGGCCCCGCTGGCGGTGGTGCTGAAGGGTTACCCAAGGCTCTCCGAGACGTTCATCGCGCAGGAGTTGCTGGCGCTTCAGGAGCGCGGCCACCGGTTTGCGATCTGGTCGCTGCGCCATCCCTATGACGGCGGCAGGACGCACCCCATCCATGACCGGATCACGGCCCCCTGCCACTATCTGCCGGAATACCTTCATCGCCACCCCTTGCGGCTGTTGCGGGCCTGGCGGATCGCGCGGCGTCTGCCGGGCTACGGCGCTGCGTGGTCGGCCTGGCGGCGCGATCTGGCGCGCGACCGGACCCGCAACCGGGTGCGCCGCTGGGGACAGGCCCTGGTGCTGGCCGCCGAACTGCCTGCCGAGACACGGCTTCTCTACGCTCACTTCCTGCACACACCTGCCTCGGTCACGCGCTATGCCGCGATCATGCGGGGCCTGGCCTGGGGCGTTTCTGCCCATGCCAAGGACATCTGGACCATCCCCGATTGGGAGAAGACCGAGAAACTGGCAGAGGCGCGCTTTGCCGTGACTTGCACCGGGACGGGGGCGGCGGAGCTGCGTCGGCTGGCGCCTGACCCCGACCGCGTCGGTCTGGTCTACCATGGCCTCGACCTCTCGCGTTTTCCGGCCCCGGTGACGCGGCCCTCGAAGACCGACAAGATCCGTATCCTGTCCGTGGGACGGCTGGTCGAAAAGAAGGGGTATGACGACCTGATCCGGGGGCTAGCCGAGATCACGGACATGCTGGATTGGGAGTTTCACCACATCGGCGGGGGCGAACTGGGCAACAGTCTCAAACACCTGGCATACGAGAACGGCATTGAGGCACTCGTCACGTTCCACGGCAAGCAGAACCAGACCCAGGTGGTCCAGGCGATGCGCGACGCCGATATCTTCGTCCTGCCTTCCAAGATCGCATCGGACGGCGACCGGGACGGGTTGCCAAACGTCCTGATGGAGGCTGCGTCGCAGAAGCTGCCGATCCTCTCGACAAACGTCTCGGCCATCCCCGAGTTCATCGCCAGCGGCGTTCATGGCCACCTGATCCCGTCCTCGGCTCCCGAGGAGCTTGCACGGGCGATCGAGGAGATGGCGGCTGACCCGGACGGCCGCGCTCGGATGGCCGAGGCCGCCTATCAGCGCCTGATTGCTGACTTCACAATGGATGCCGGCATCGACCTGCTCGAAGATCGCCTCTCCCGTGCATTGATCGCAGGCTGAGCCATGCAGCCCCGGATCGCCGTCTACTCTCCTGCGAAATCACCGGACGACCCCAACCCCTCCGGCGAGCGAACGATCGTGCGCCACCTCCTGACCGCCCTGCGGCTTGCGGGATATGCGCCGGAGGTTCCCTCGGACTTACGCCTTCTGGAAGTTGACGGCGATAGCGAACGCCAGACTGCACTGGCCACGCAGGCGGCGGCGGAGGCCTCGCGGCTTATCGAGCATTACCGACATGCACCGCCCGACCTCTGGTACACGTACCACTGCTACTACAAGTGTCCCGACCTGATTGGCCCCGTCGTCTCGAAAGCGCTTGGAATCCCCTACATCATCCAGCAACCGTCCCTCTCGCCGCGACGCGAGATCGGTCCCTGGGCAGGGTTTGCAAAGGCCTGCCACGAAGCGATTTCGACTGCCGATCTTCTGTTCTGGACGACCCATCGAGATCTGGGGGCACTCGAGGATGCCGGTCTCGCGGCCAAGCTGGTCCGTCTGCCGCCAATCGTGACCGCGAACGCGACGCCAAGGCACCTGCCCTCCCGGTCGCCGCTGAACCTTCTGACCGTCGCGATGATGCGTACCGGCGACAAGCTGGAGAGCTACCGGAGGCTGGCGGCGGGGCTGGAGCGGTTGGATGCCCCCTGGCGTCTGCGGGTCGTGGGGGACGGCCCCGCGCAGGAGGAGGTCCACTGGCTCTTCCGGGCCTTCGGCGATGCCGTCACGTGGCTCGGCGCACTATCTCACGACGACATCGAGGAGGAGTACGCATCGGCGGACATTCTCGTCTGGCCCGGTGTCGGTGAGGGGATCGGCATGGTCTACCTGGAGGCGCAGGGCGCCGGTGTGCCCGTCGTCGCAGAGGACCATCCGGCCCAGCGCGATGTCGTTGTGGGCCGTCTGACTTCCCCGGGGAATCCTGTCGACTTCGCGGCGCGCATCCGCGCCGTCGCCGCTGAGCGGGAAAGCCAATCGCGCACGGCGCGGGCTCGCATCATGGCACGGCACACGCCCGGTGCTGTCTCAGGCATTCTGCGCAACGAGCTTGGGCGGCTGATCAAATGACACAGATCGCGCTGCTCCGTCACTATCCCACCGCCTGGAACGCCCAGCGGCGATTGCAGGGGCAGACGGATGTACCCCTCACCGCAGAAGCACGCGAGACGTTGCAGGGGTTGGCCCTGCCGCCACCGTGGGACACGGCGCGGATCGTCGCCTCGACCCTGTCACGGGCGCGCGAGACGGCCCAGATTCTGGCACCCGACAGAGACATCGATGTCGACGCCCGGCTGGTCGAGCTGTCCTGGGGCGAATGGGAGGGGCAGACCGCGCACGCGCTGTTGAAGGATCCGGCCAACGGGTTTCGCCCGACACATGAATGGGGCCCTGACACGAAAGCGCCCGGCGGCGAGAGCGCGCGTGAGGCCTGGGAGCGGGCACGCCCTGCGCTCGCCGACATCGCGGACGGGCCACCGGCACTGGTCGTGACCCACAAGGCGCTGATGCGGCTGATCTTGACGCGGGCCACGGACGGCGCGCCCCCCGAGATCAAGCGCGGGCGTCTCTATCCGCTGACCCTTCGGCCCACTGGTCTGCCGCGTGACCCGGGCGAACCCCTGCGGCTGGTGGATCGGACATGAGCGCGATCGTCTTCCTGTCCTGCCATCTGTCGGGGACCGGGCATCTGGTGCGGACACTGGCCCTTGCCCGTGCAGCACGCAAACGCGGCCATGATGTCACAGTCATCTCCGGCGGGCGCCCGCTCGAGCATGTGGACGTCTCGGGGCTGGATATCGTGCAACTGCCGCCGCTGACAGTCAGGGATCTGGATTTTTCGACGCTTCGCAAGGCGGACGGCCGTGAGGCAGACGCGGACTACATGGAGGGGCGCAAGACCGTCCTGAAGAATGCGGTCCGGGCGCTCAGGCCAGATGCTCTGGTGACCGAGCTGTTTCCGCTGGGCCGGCGCGCGCTTGCGGCCGAGTTCCTTCTGGCAATCGAGACAGCGCATGCCTCAGGGTCCGGGCAGCCCGTGCGTGTGGTCTGTTCGGTCCGCGATGCGCCCGAGCCCAAGCCACACCGCATTGCCGAGACGGCGTCCGTGCTGGCACGCAGCTATGATGCCGTGCTGGTCCACGGGGACGCAGACTTCCTGCCGCTGTCCGAGACCTGGCCGCTGAAGGGGCCGGGCCTGCCGCCGGTGCGCCACACCGGCTACGTTGTCGGCCCCATGCCGCTTGCCCTCGCGCACAATCCCGGCGTGTTGGTCAGTGCGGGGGGCGGCACACTGGGCCAGCGGTTGCTCGAGGTTGCTGCGGATGCCTCGCGCTTGTCGTCGCGCCCCTGGCACCTCCTGGTGGGCGGGCCAGATGCGGGCGCGCGGGCCCAGGCACTGCTGGCCAGCCATGGGCATGACAATCTGACGGTAGAGCCGGTGCGGCGGGACTACCGGGCGCTCATGGCGTCAGCCGATTGCTCGATCAGTCTCTGCGGATACAACACCGCCGTTGAGCTCGCACAGTGCCAGACGCCTGCCGTGCTGGTCCCGTCCGAGGAAGGCGGCGAGCACGAGCAACTCATCCGCGCAAGACGCCTTGCGACCTATCCAGGGATCAGCTTGCTGCGCGATGCGATGCTGGATCCCGCCATACTCGCGGAGACCGCCGATCAGGCCGCCGCTGCCCCACGACGCGCGCCCATACCGCTTCAATGCGATGACGGCGATGCCGCGATCGCACGGATCGAGGAGCTGCTGACACCGCAGCACGCACCCCAATGACGCGCCCCGTCCCCCGCCGCATCCACGACACAATAGAGACCAGCGAGCGGATGGCCGATATCACGCGGCGCGCGCGCACCGATCTTCGATACCTTCATGACGACAGGACCCGCCAGCACGTGGCTGATGCCGTGCGGGCGCTTGGACGCGTGCTGGACGTCGGCGACGGGATGCGGGGCACCATGCCCGATGGCCCGGCGGTCGAGACGCTGGACCTGAACGACATAGACGCGGCGGACGAGAACCTGACCCGCCCCGACATTCTTGGTGACGTGTGCCAGCCTTTCCCCGACTGGATGCAGGGGCGCTACGATGCCGTGATCGCCTTTGCGATCCTCGAGCATGTCTACGATCCCTCAGCCGCGGTCGCGAACTTCCGCGCAGCATTACGTCCCGGTGGGCGGCTCTTCCTCTACGTGCCGTGGATGTGGCGCTACCACGCCCCGCGCTCGCTGGTCTTTCAGGACTACCAACGCCTCAGCCGCGACGGCATGGCCTACCTGCTGCGCGACTTCGAGGAAGTCACCCTTTATCCTCTTCGGGGCAAATACTCGGCGATCCTGAATATGCTCAAGGTCTGGAAACGCCGAGTCGAGCGTCCCTTCGGCGGGCGGTTGAACAAGCTGCTCGACGCCCGCGTGAGCGATCACCGCAACACAATCCAGGCAAGCGGATACTTCGCCGAAGCCATCCGACCCATGAGCTGAACAGCGAGACTACCCGGCCGCCGCCAGCTTCACCGGTTGGGCCGGCGCTTCGGACATCGGCGACCATTTGAGGTCACCATCGTAGCGCCAGGCCATCCGCCCGCTTTCGTCCAGCGCAAACAGATGGAGCCAGCGGTTGTCGAACAGCGCGCGCACCCCGTCGTGGCGTTCAAGGATATCGCTCATCGCCTCACGCGGGGCCTCGATGCACACCGAGAGACGGAGCGGCTCGTGGGCATAGTCCTCGCCGTCGTAGACGGATTGCCAGGGCAGACCTGAGCGCAAGATGCCGCCGTTGCCTTCGACAACCCCGATCCCGCCGGTCACGTTGTGCAGAAGCTTGTTGCCGGACCCGAAGACTTCGGGCGCGACGGTCGAGCCGTAGTATTGCAGGCTGATCCAGCTGGCGACGACGACCGGCGCGGTCATGATAAGCTCGAGCACACCGAAATCCTTGTCCCCTTTCCAATCGTAGTCGTGGAGGAAGGCCCGCCCCGCGAGGCTCTTTCCTGCCGTCCGACGGCGCGGTGCGGCGACAAAGGCCTTGCAGCCTGCCAGCGCCCATTCAGGCCGCGTCTCGGCCCAATCGCGGCTGCGCAACCAAACGTCTCCAGTGCCTGACGCACGCGGTAGCCTAAGCGCACGCTCGCTCCGGGTCACCGACCCCGCGGCGGCAAACCAGATCCGTGCCTGCTTCAGATCCGCTGTATGATCTAGCGACAGATGATCCGCCTCGTAGAGGGTCATCGCGTCCGTTGTGGTGTCGTGCAGGGCGCCGACAAATAGCGTGTCTTCGGGGATCTCGATCCCCCTCTCGGCCAGTCCTTCGCGCACCTCCGGAGCATTCAGCAGACCGGCAAGCAGACGGGCGTTCACCTCGCCTGAGTAGCCACCACAGGCCCCGCAGTGAAGGCCGCTGGCAAAGGGATTGTTGACCACATTGGCCCCGTGCCCGGCCAGTACGACGAGCCGTGCAAACCCTTCGGTGAAGGACATGGCGCGCAAGATCGTCTCGGCCGCATCCGTCTGAGCTGCCAGATCCAGCGCGGGGTCGAGACGCGGCGCCGGTCCGCCCGGCGTCTCGTTCGGCGCAAGGTTCAACGCATCCCGGACCAGTCTTCCCACATAGATCGGTCCGGTCGCCTCGACGAAAGCGAACGACGACACGGCCGCCAGTTTGAACCGGCCCCATGCGCGCCCAGCACGTGCCCTGAAGCGGGCAATCTGATCGGCATTGGTGTCCTCGCCCCGGGAGGTCGAGGACACACCAGGGTTGAGCAGTACTGGCAGGCGCAGCTCGTCGACGTCTGACGCAAACCCTTTGTGCGAGGCTGTCAGGCCGAAGAAGCCCGCGAACCCCAGCGTCCGGATGCGGGGGTCGGTCGCCTCGAGCGCCCGGCGGAACACCTCCGAGCGCACATCGATACAGAACGCGGCCTGAAGCGAGGGACGGGCACCTTGCACGGCGGGCGCCGGTGCCGAAAGCGTGCTGGCTAAATCGCGTTGCGCGGCCCTTTCCCATGCCTCCTGAAGGACCGCATTGACCTGGAGATCCGTGTCGGGAACCAGCGCTGCCGCATGCGCCCGCTTCACCTCCTCCCATCTGTCGGCGATCTGGTCTTCATACTGCACGAAGAGCGCTTGGTCCCACAGGAGCCGGATGGTCAGTAGATCCGTGATCGTCTGATCGCTCCTGCCCGCGAGCTCGGCTTGCCACAGGTGATACCGGGCGACCTGCGCCCACCCCCCGAGGGTGAAGAGCAGCTGGTGGAGGTAGGTCTCGAGCGCGGCCTCCGGCAGACCGAGCCGTTCGATGGCATGCGTCCGCGCCTCCGCCGCCCTGTCCGGCGTTTCACTGACGAATTGCGCGAAGCCCTTCAGGCCAGCGATCTCCGGTGAAA
>JBCCDA010000114.1:0-12282 GCA_039033215.1 Pseudomonadota bacterium
ACCGTGGGCGGCGTCATCCAGTCCAGACGACGCGCCTCCTCCGCCCAGAACCCCTCGGGATCACTGACCGACCGCGCGTACATCTCGTGGTACTGACCCTCACCAACATGCGCAACAGACGCGCTGCTGGCTGGTACGGCGATCTGGGCCGCTCCCAACGTTTGAACTGGTGCCTGGTCGTTCATGCGATCTCTCCCCGTTCACGATTGATCTGCTTTGTCGGGAAGAGGAGTTGTCAAAAATCGCGCATGGGACTTTGATTTATCTCAAGAATTTCTGTGAATGATTGACAGGTTAGTCTGTAAATGTGTCAAGCGCCTGAATTCCGGCAGCAAGGCCAAGGAGATCCGGGTCAACTGATCCTTGCGTGGCTGGAGGTTTTTGCGACAGATTATTTCACGAATTTCGCGCAAGTGTCCTGGAGTGCGCTCCGGGATCTCTTGGAGACCCCGCAACGGTGGCGCGAACCGTCGTCGCGTGGTGGGGATTCGCGGCGCGATGGGGCAGCTTTGCCCCACAGAGACGGCACGCACGGGGTGTTCACCGCAGTCTCTTCCGGGCGGTATGGGCTGGGGTGAAAGAGAGGTGCAATTGGGCCAATGTCGGCAGTTGCCCCACCCGGAGCCCGGAGCTACACCCACCCCACGGGCAATCATGAGGGCGAGGCGCGCAATGGCTTCCTACCAGTACGTGTACCATATGGATAAGGTCTCCAAGACCTATCCGGGCGGCAAGAAGTGCTTCGAGAACATCCGGCTGAGCTTCCTGCCCGGCGTCAAGATCGGCGTCGTGGGCGTGAACGGCGCGGGCAAGTCCACCCTGATGCGGATCATGGCCGGGATCGACACGGATTTTCAGGGTGAGGCCTGGGCCGCGGAGGGCGCGAAGGTTGGCTATCTCAGCCAGGAGCCCGAGCTGGACGAGACGCTGGACGTCCGCGGCAACGTCATGCTGGGGGTGGCCGAGAAGCAGGCCAAGCTCGACCGCTACAACGAGCTGGCGATGAACTATTCCGACGAGACCGCGGACGAGATGTCCGCCCTTCAGGACCAGATCGACGCCGAGAACCTCTGGGACCTCGACGCCCAGGTCGACGTCGCGATGGAGGCGCTGCGCTGCCCGCCGGACTCGGCCCCCGTTGCCACGCTCTCGGGCGGTGAACGCCGCCGCGTCGCGCTCTGCAAGCTGCTGCTTGAAGCACCCGAGATGCTGCTGCTGGACGAGCCCACGAACCACCTCGACGCCGAGACCATCGCCTGGCTGCAAAAACACCTGATCGAGTACAAGGGCACCATCCTGATCGTCACCCACGACCGCTATTTCCTCGACGAGATCACCGGCTGGATCCTGGAACTCGACCGCGGCCGCGGCATCCCCTACGAGGGCAACTATTCCTCGTGGCTGGAACAGAAGGCCAAGCGCCTCGCCCAGGAATCGCGCGAGGACAAATCGCGCCAAAAAACCCTCGATCGCGAGCTTGAATGGATCCGCCAGGGCGCCAAGGCCCGCCAGGCCAAGCAGAAGGCGCGCATCAACGCCTACAACGACCTCGCCAGCCAGTCCGAACGCGAAAAGATCTCGACCGCCCAGATCGTCATCCCGAACGGCCCCCGCCTCGGCCAGAAGGTGATCGAGGTCAGCGGCCTCAAGAAGGGTTTTGGGGACCGCCTGCTGATCGAGGACCTGACCTTCAGCCTGCCCCCCGGCGGCATCGTCGGCGTGATCGGCCCGAACGGCGCGGGCAAGTCCACGCTCTTTCGCATGCTCACGGGGCAGGAGACGCCGGACGAGGGTTCGGTCGAATTCGGCGACACGGTCGAGTTGTCCTACGTCGACCAGTCCCGCGATTCACTGGATGGCGAGAAGACGGTGTGGGAGGAGATCTCGGAGGGTCTCGACATCCTTCCCCTCGGCGACGCCGAGATCAATTCCCGCGCCTATTGCGGGGCCTTCAACTTCAAGGGCGGCGACCAGCAGAAGAAGGTCAAACTGCTAAGCGGCGGCGAGCGCAACCGCGTCCACATGGCGAAACTCCTGCGCCGCGGCGGCAACGTACTGCTGCTGGATGAGCCCACCAACGATCTGGACGTCGAGACGCTGCGCGCGCTCGAGGACGCCATCGAGAGCTTTGCGGGTTGCGCCGTGGTCATCAGCCACGACCGCTTCTTCCTGGATCGGCTGTGCACCCACATCCTCGCCTTCGAAGGCGACGCCCATGTCGAATGGTTCGAGGGCAATTTCGAGGACTACGAGGCCGACAAGATCCGCCGATTGGGCCCGGACTCGGTCGAGCCGAAGCGGATCAAGTACAAGAAGTTTGCGAGGTAGTTAACCTGGTTCGCCGACCACGATCAGGCGCTTCAGCATTGCATCCGCTAGAGATGGCGACACCTTCCGAAGCTTGCGTCTGACGACGTCTTCCTTGTCTATGATGTCAAGGAAGAATTTGCCCCGTCGCTTTCGATTTACCGGAACGAGCGAGTTGTTTCTCTCGATCAATGTGGTTGCCAAGAGATCGCCGACGTAGATCACTTCTCCTGGCGCGAGGTCGAAACGTGCGACAGCGTCGGGGATACGCATTCGATCACGCCCGCAGTTGATCTGAATGACCTCGTACGATCCGGCAGGAAGTTCCATTGTCACAACGGGTCCTCCGTAGGGATACATCTTGAAACGACTTTGGCGCCTCTTTCCGACGACACCAAGTGCATCTCCGCGGATGGACACTTGCCCGTCGCTTTCGCAGCTTCGAGTGTAAGCGCGCATCACAAGTACTGCCTGACCTGCTTGTGGTAACGCGGTGGTATTCTCAACGCTAGAGCAGCCACTGAGCAAAGCGAAGATAAGTAAAGGCACACACGTGAAAAAAAATCTTTGCAACTGGAGGCCTTCCGAATGGAGATAATTGCTGACTGTGGCAGGCTGTAAGACCGGTGTGCAACTCAATTTTTTATCGCGCACCTTTCTGGTGGTTGGTTGCCATGCCATCACCCGCGACTTGGAAAAGCGACACCTCAGCGAGCGTGGGGTGGGTTCAGCCCACCTCTTCGGATCCTTACGTCAGGACGTCGGACTCGGTCCGTTCCCAAGGCGCTGACCCCAAAACGTACATCGCCATAGTGTAACGATGCCAACGGAGACTCGACCAAGCCGAGCTTGACCGCTTCGACCTCATTTCGTACATACATTTGTATGAACAAAACCACTGCCATCAAAAAAATAGGCAACGGCGCGATGATCCCCGTCACGCGGGAGGAGCTTCGGGCCATGGAGGCCGAGGTTGGGACCGAGGTGAAGGTGACCATCATTGATGGCAAGATGACCGTGGCCAAGACTGACTCGACCTATGAGCGCACGCGGGCGTCGGCCGAGAAAATGGGTAAGCGGTACGCGCATACGCTCAAGCTGTTCGGGCAGTGACGGGTTGCGACTGGCCGGATCCCGACGGCATCCTCGCCTATCTCCGATCTCTGATGGAAACCCAGGGCGCCGACCTGAAAGTCCGCGCGCCCGATGACGTGATCGCGGGGTTTGAACGCGCTCGCTCGGCGCATCAGTACGAACCCGACGCCAGTCCCTTCCACCTCGCCGCCCTGATGTTCGAGGGGATCACCACCCGGCATCCCCTGGTCGATGGCAACAAGCGGCTGGGCTGGCTGGGCGCCGTGGTCTTCCTCGACCTCAACGGCTGGTACCTCGACGCGCCGGAAGTTGCCTCGTTCGAGATCGGCATGGCTGTGATCGAGCATCGCGAACCTTTGGACGCGCTCGCGGCGTTCTTCGAGCGCTACGCCATCGCCATGGATTGATCCCGGTCAAAGCGGGGTAGGGCCCGGCGCCCCTAGCGTGGTTCCAAGAAACCAGAGGAGCCCCCGATGTCCCACGTCCCGCACGAGCTTGCAGAAGAGTTTCCGGACAAGGTCGAGAAGATGCACGAACTCAAGGAAGGCGACGCGCATTTCCGCAAGCTTTTTGACGAGTATCACGAGGTGAACCGGGCCATTCACCGGGCCGAGACGAATGTCGAGCCGACGGACGATTTCAACGAGCAGACGATGCGCAAACAACGCATGGTGCTGAAGGATCAGATCGCCCGGATGCTGGCCTGACGCGGGCGCGGAGCGGGACGCCAACTACACCGCGATGTACATCAATCTCTCGCGCATATCCGGTTTGCGAGAAGTTTGATGAGGATCCACACCGCCCGGAACTCTCCGATTGTCGGGCGGTGATGTAGTCATGCAGGGGCCGGTTCTCGCACCGGTCTCAGACCTCACAAGGAGTTGGATTTTGCAGCGACCCTAGACCTCCTCGGCCATCTTGCGCAGTTGGAATTTCTGGACCTTGCCGGTCGAGGTCTTGGGGATCTCGGTGAACACGATGTGACGTGGGCACTTGTAGCGCGCCAGGTTTTGTCGTGTGAATTCAATGAGTTCGTCTTCCGTGGCGGTGGCGCCGGGTTTGAGTTCCACGAAGGCGCAGGGGGTCTCGCCCCACTTCTCGTCCGCCTTGGCCACCACGGCCACCAGCGACACGGCCGGGTGCTTGAACAGGGTGTCCTCGACCTCGATCGAACTGATGTTCTCGCCCCCCGAAATAATGACGTCCTTGGCCCTGTCCTTGATCTGAATATAGCCATCCGGATGGATCACCGCGAGGTCGCCTGTATGGAACCAACCCCCTGAAAACGCTGCTAAAGTTGCGCTCTCGTTCTTGAGGTATCCCTTCATGACGACGTTGCCGCGCATCATGATTTCACCGATGGTCTCGCCGTCGCGGGGGACAGGCGCCATGGTCTCGGGGTCACAGACATCGACCCCCTCGAGGGCCTGGTAGTTCACACCTTGGCGCGCCTTCAGACTGGCCTGTTCGGCGACCGGCAGCGCGTCCCATTCCCCCTTCCACTCGTTTATGACGGAGGGCCCGTAACACTCGGTCAGGCCATAGAGATGCGTGACGTCAAAACCCGCGTCCCCCATCGCGGCCAGCACGCTTTCGGGCGGCGGTGCGGCGGCGGTGCGGAAGTCAACCCTATGGGAAAACTCACGTTTCTGCTCGGCCGGCGCATTCAGGAGCGTCGACATGACGATCGGCGCGCCGCACATGTGGGTGACGCGCTCGTCCGCGATGAGATCGAAGATTGCTTTTGGGCGGACCTGGCGAAGGCAGACGTGGGTTCCGCCGACAATCGACAAGGACCATGGGAAGCACCAGCCGTTGCAGTGGAACATCGGCAGCGTCCAGAGATAGACGGCATCGCCGGTCATGCCGCCGTGGACCACGTTTCCGGTCGCCAGCAGCGCCGCACCGCGGTGGTGGTAGACGACCCCCTTCGGATTGCCTGTGGTCCCGGAGGTATAGTTGAGCGCGATCGCATCCCACTCGTCCTCCGGCAACTGCCATGCGTAGTCCGGATCGCCGGTCGCCAGGAACGTCTCGTAGTCCTGTCCTATCCCCGTGGCGGGCGCACCTGCGGTGGGGTCTGCGTACTCGACGACCATTGGGCGAGGTGTTGCCATCAACGGCAAGGCGTCGGCAAGCAAGGGGGCCAACTCACTGTCGACTATCACCAATTTGCTCTCGCCATGGTCGAGGATGAACGCGATCCCCGCAGCGTCCAGCCGGGTGTTCAGCGCGTTCAGGACCCCCCGCATCATGGGCACGCCGTAGTGCGCCTCGAGCATTGGGGGCGTGTTCAGCAGCAGCGCGGCGACAGTCTGGCCCGTGCCAACGCCAGCCCTTTCGAGCGCCGATGCCAGTTGCCGGGACCGCGAAAAGAACTCGGCATAGGTTCGTCGCAGATCTCCGTGGATGATCGCCGTCTTGTCCGGGAACACGGCTGCGGACCGCGCGAGAAAGCTCAGCGGGCTCAACGGCTGATAGTTTGCGGCGTTCCTGTCGAGCCCCGTACGATACGCGTGCGTCATGGTGTCCCTCCCGTTTTGTCGGGAAGTATGTGTCCGCGGCGGGGGTGTCAAACGGTGGCATCGCCCTTGGGCGGGAACCGCCGTGGCGGCTGATGTTGGTGCGCCTGTGCCTTCTTCCAGGCCTGCATCGCTACCCACGTGTTCGGCGCGCGGGGGCAACGCTTGTCACACAGCGGAAGGGCTGCGGCAGAAACCCTCTCGCGCGGAGGGGCAGGCACACCTATGGTCGGGTCGCGATTGAGGGAGGACACGATGGGCCAGTCGATGGATGGCAAGACGGTGATCGTGACCAGCGCCGCGCAGGACGTCGGGCGGGCGATCGCGCGGCGCTTTCTGGACGAGGGGGCGTCGGTGATGCTCGCCGACAGCGATGAGAACGGCCTCGAGTCGATGTCGGAGGAACTGGGCAGCCATGAAGGGCGGCTGGCGCGGTTCCAGTACGTGGCTCAGGACCGACTCTGCATGACCAATCTGATCGCCGCGTCGGTCGACAAGTTCGACCGCATCGACGTCTTGGTGAACTCGCTCCAGACCGTGAGTGCGCCGGGGGCTTTCCTCGATCTTGATACCGAACAGTTCGATATTGCGTTCGGCGAGAACGTCCGGTCGGTCTTTCAGCTAAGCCAGGGCGTGGCTAAGCGCATGATTGCGCAGCGTGGCGACGACGACGGTCCGGCTGGCAGCATTGTCAACATCTCCTCGATTGCGTCGATGCGCACGGTCCCGCAATTGCTCGCGTTCTCGGTGAGTTGTGCCGCGCTCGATCAGCTCACGCGGTCAATGGCAGCAGGCCTTGCGCCCGAGGGCATTCGGGTGAACGGCGTCGCGCTGGGCGGTGTGATGACCGGGCGGCTGCTCGCAGCATTCCGGGACCACGACACCCTGCGCGAGGAGATGGTCAAGGTCACGCCGCTCGGGCGGCTGGCCGAAATGGCCGAGGCAGCGGAGGCGGCTCTCTTCCTCGCGTCGGACCGTGCGAGCTATATCACCGGGCAGGTGCTTGGGGTCGATGGCGGCCGAACGCTTCTTGACCCGCTCGCCTCGCCGATTCGCTAGAGCCCGTAGCGGGCGAAGAGACCACGCGACGAGATTTCGTCGGCAAGCGTGTCGATGCCTGGGCCGCCCAGTCGCTCGAACAGCCCCCGGCGCCGCGCGAGGACCTTGAACTTGGTCTTGTTGCCGAAGCGCTCTTTCATCACGGGCACAAGATGACCGAGCCCGTCGATCAGACCCAGTGGCAGTGCATCCTCGCCGACCCAGAAGCTGCCGTCGAACAGCTCGGTCCCATCTGTGAGTTTTGCACCGCGGCGCTCCTTGACCCAGTCGATGAATTGGCCGTGGATGCGGCTTTGCAGGGTCTTGAGACGTTCCACATCTTCGGCCTGCTCGGGTCGGAACGGATCCCAAAACGACTTGGAGCCACCCGCCGTATGCACGCGCCGCTCGATGCCCAGCTTGGCGATGGCCTCGTGTGCGCCAAAGCTCTGCGCGATCACGCCGATCGAGCCGACGATCGAGGCCGCGTCGGCGTAGATCTCGTCTGCCGCACAGGCCAGCCAGAAGCCGCCCGACGCCGCGACATCGCCGCAAAAGGCGTAGACTCGCACCTCGTGCTCCGCCGCTAGTCTCCGGATCCGCGCGCCGATCAGCGCGCTTTGCACCGGTGAGCCACCGGGGCAGTTGATCGACAGTGCCACTGCTTTCACGCCGCGGGCCGTAAACGCCTTTTCCAGCATCGGGGCGACGGCGGCGTCATCGAACGACCGCCCACGGCCATCCGGCATGATCGCGCCCGACAGTCGCACGACTGTGACCAAGGGCTTGCGTGGCCCGAACAGACGTCCCAGCATGATCGTCTCCGCGGGCTCTAGTCGTCGCTGCCCTTACCGCGTGGCAGGTTGAACAGGGCGTCGGGATCTACCGCTGCTGTATCGATGTCCATCGCGTCGCCATCCTGATCGCCTCCGCGGGGATCTTCGAGGCTGAAGCTCTCGAAGCCCTCGACGTTACTGGGCAGGCGGTCACCGGGGTGCGGCGGATCGCTCTCGCCCAGGCTGTCGGCAACCGGCATCAGGCTGATCCGCTCCTCAGGGGTCGGCACCGACTCCTGCAGACGCGCCTTCTTCTCGGCGGCCTTTTGCACAGCGCCATCCAGATCGATCTGAGAACACAGCCCCAGCGCCACCGGATCCACAGGCTGGATGCTCGAGATGTTCCAGTGCGTACGGTCACGGATGGATTGGATCGTTGGCTTGGTGGTTCCCAGCAGCTTGGAGATCTGGCTGTCTTCCATCTCGGGATGGTAGCGCACCAGCCAGGCAATAGCCGCAGGGCGATCCTGGCGCTTGGAGACCGGCGTGTAGCGCGGGGGCTTCTTCTTCTGCACGGGGGCCACGTCCCGCTTGAGCAGCTTCAGCCGCGCAACCGGGTCCCCTTCGCATCGCGAGATCTCATCGGCGCCGAGCTGATTGTTGACGATCGGGTCAAAGCCTTTGATCCCGATTGCGACTTCGCCGTCTGCGATCCCCGAGATCTCCAACTCATGCATGCCAACGAAATCCGCGATCTGGCGGAAGGTCAGCGTGGTGTTGTCGACCAGCCAGACGGCGGTCGCCTTGGGCATCAGTGGCAGATCCTGGGCCATGTTCGGTCTCCTACAGTGCGGACACGTCTCCTCCCTGGTCCGAAGACCGGGGCCGGGGCCAAACGCGGTATCCAGTGGGAGGTTGACGGGTATATAGTCAGCGTAAACGGGGATGGAAAGCCGAATCTGCCATGCGAATTCTTCTGCTTGTTCTTGCGCTTCTGGCGGCACCACCCGCTGGCGCCGGTGACCGTGCGGGTGATTTCACGCACTACATCGTCGCGCTCAGCTGGAATGCATCCTGGTGTGCCGCTGAAGGGGATGCCCGCGATGCGCCACAGTGCGATCCGCGCCATGACCATGGCTGGGTTCTGCACGGGCTCTGGCCGCAAGGGGATCGCGATTGGCCCGAGAATTGCGCGACCGCCGAGCGCGATCCGTCGCGGACGCTTACAGATTCGATGGCGGATGTCTTCGGCAGCCGTGGGCTTGCATGGTATCAGTGGAAAAAGCATGGCCGTTGTGCCGGAATCCCCGCGCGGGCTTACTTCGATCTGGCGCGCGAGGCGTACGGTATGATCAGACGCCCCGATCTGCTGCGCCAGATTGAGGATCCGCTCACAGTCTCACCTGATGTCATCGAGAAAGCGTTCCTCGAGGAGAACCCGGCCCTGCGCGCCAACCAGCTCGCGGTGACCTGCCGTGACGGGCTGATCCGCGAGGTGCGGGTCTGCGTCTCCAAGGCGCTGGTCCCGAGGACGTGTACGCTGGAGGTTGAGAGGGGGTGCCGCGCAAGAACCGCGATTTTCCCGCCGATGCGGTAACGCTGACCAAGTGGTAGATCGGCATCTACCTGCCATCAGGCAGGGGACAACCTGCCGGAAGATAGACGCCGGCACCGCAGCCCGTGCCAGGCGCGTACTCGGACTGCTCGTGTCGTTACAATGTACTCTCGCTGGACGCGTCTCAGGGTCGCTTCCAAATCTTCGAAGCGAGCCACCTCATCGATGCCAGAGAGCACCGCACATGCCCCAAACGCACCTACGCGTCGTCCAGTTCCTTCAGCGCGATCCCCGTGCGGTACGCTTCCACACCAGCGTGCAGGGGCAGCACCGCTGACCCCTCGATGGACTGCGAGAGCGCGCTGTCGTCGATCGCAGCAGAGATCATCCAGGCATGTCGAGTGGGAAAGCTTGCCTCAGCCACCAAAGTGTACGGGCCAAAGTCCGCAAGCCGGGACAACGCGATTTCACCGTAGGGTGCAAAGCGCCCCACACCAGCTTTCATCTTGGCCGCTTCTGCCCTGCCGAGGACGGCAACTTCCATCTGATCCGTGCCGATCAAACTGGCAAGCCGTTCGGGATGTGGTGCCCTTGCCGCCCGCGCGTTGGCCTTTGGAAGGACATGATTGATGTGTGCGACGAGCTCTTCAGCCAACAAGTAGGTGGCATTGTCTTTGCGGTGGCTACCGATCAGCAAGTGCTTGCGCCGATAGGCCAGCCACTGCGGGTACAAGGTGTGAGCAGACGCCGCCTGGGCAACGGCCCAAGCTCCGCCCGCCATCACGAGCGCCCGCCGGCTAATCATGGAACGAAGACACCTTCGTTCAGGACGGCCGTCACGACATAGTTGGGTACGTCCACCACTTGGCCAATCCTCAGGTCGACTGCAACCGAGGCAAGAATGTAGGCCTGCTCGGGGGTCAGCCCGTGCGTTCGCTGGATGTAGTCGATCATCTTGATCAGCGCGTCCCGGGCCGCAAGCGTCAGGTCCTCGGACAGGTTCTCGAGCGCAGGCAGTTCTTCATCGTCGAGGTAGGCGTGGGTGGGGGGCACCTCACCGGCGCTCTTCAGCGGCAGACCGACGGTTTGATAGAACTTGGTAGGTTCGATGTCCTTGATCTGGGTGCCGCCTTCGACAGCAGGGGAGGTGACGAACTCACCCTGACCGGGCCGGATCTCGGTCACCATCGTGACAACGGCGCCAGTCTCGATCGCCGTTCCGCCAACCTCTCCGTCACCCTGGGCGTAGTGGACGTCGCCAATGAACAGCCCGCAGCCATCGATGAAGCACGGGAACAGCATTGTGGTGCCGACCTGCATCTGCTGGACGTCCATGTTCCCGCCGTTCTCACGCGGTGGAATCGTGCGCAGGCAGTCTTCCTTGTGTGATCCTTCAGGCCCGCAGACAGCCGTTGGCAGGGCCCCCACAGGCTCGGGGGGCAACGCGATGCCGCCTGCGGCCGCAAGGGCGGCCTCCCTGGCTTTCCAGGTGGCGACCTCTTCCTCACCCGGCAACACTCCGACCGAGCCCAGGAACGCCTCGTAGGGAATGCGCACGCCGGGCATACCGTCCGATTCCGCATAGAGGCGGTTCTGCCGCCAGTTGACGACATATGGCTCTGTGTAGATGTCCCTCAGGAAGCCGAAGCCCGGGGCGATCACAGTATAGCCGTACTCGTCCGGTTCGATGTCCACCAACGTCACTGCCAGCACGTCGCCGCGCTTGGCGCCTTCGATGAAGACAGGACCGGTCATCGGGTGAACGAGGTTCAGGTCTACGGCGGCTAGATCGGCTGCGACCGAGTCGAGTGTGAGGTCGCTGTCCAGCGCGTCCCGGCTGTGCATGACAATCATGTCGCCGGGGTTGGCGGTAGCTACTGTCGGGATCGCCGGATGATAGCGGTTGAAGCAGTTTGGATCGTCGGCGCAGTGCTCGCCTTGTTTGCTGACCACGACCTTGGTCATCCAGGTCTGGTCGGTGGTGTCTGCGAGAGACGCGGTGCCGAGCGTGGCCACCATGCCGGCGGCGAACATGTATCGGAGCATTCTGCTTCCCCGTTTCAAGTGGTCTGGAATCATTGACTGGGAACCAACGTAGCACGGTCAACACGTGGGCAAAGCAAATTGCAGTGCTCCTTGAGCACTCAGAACATGGGCTCCTGACTCGTCATCTGCTCTCGAACTGTTCACTAGGGCTCACCAGCAACAGTTCGCGATTTCCTTGCTCGCGGGCGCTCGTGCGGGAAACTGGCCGATCACCACGGTCAGTCCTGTCAACTCGCTGAACGACCCGCCGGTGTGCACCGGGGAGTGGCCCGACGTTTCAGTGTCTCGGTCAGCCCAGACGTGCCGCAACTGGTCTCCAGTTGAGCACTCACGATACTTGCGGCGGTTCGCGGACACGGGCAGGTCAGGCGGCGCGGCGGCCCCTTGTCGGCCGGCCTTGCGTGCGCGGGTTGTTGTCGAACAGGCTCGCCAGCTGTTCGGTGATCGCGCCTGCCAACTGCTCGGCATCCGTAATCGTCACCGCCCGCGAGTAGTACCGCGTCACATCATGTCCGATCCCGATCGCGACCAGCTCGACCGCGCGCTTCTTCTCGATCATCGCGATGACCTCGCGAAGATGCCGCTCGAGGTAGTTCGACGGGTTCACGCTGAGGGTAGAATCATCTACCGGCGCCCCATCCGAGATGACCACTAGGATCTTGCGGGCCTCATGGCGCGCAACGATCCGGCGATAGGCCCATTCCAGCGCCTCGCCGTCGATGTTCTCCTTCAAAAGCCCCTCACGCATCATCAGGCCGAGGTTCGCGCGGGCCCGCCGCATGGGTGCGTCGGCCTCCTTGTAGACGATGTGGCGCAGGTCGTTGAGGCGGCCTGGGTTTGCGGGACGGCCCGAACCCAGCCACTCCTCGCGGCTCTCCCCGCCTTTCCAGGCCTTCGTCGTGAAACCCAGGATCTCGACCTTGACCGAGCATCGCTCGAGCGT
>JBCCDA010000115.1:0-12233 GCA_039033215.1 Pseudomonadota bacterium
CGCGCTTCGACCGCTGGCATGGGCTGAGGTGCACGCACGAAGGTGCCCTTGCCCTGGGCACGTTGGGCCAGGCCCTCTGCCGCCAGTTCATCCAGTGCCCTGCGCGCGGTGATGCGGCTGACGTCAAAGCTGGCGGCGAGGTCCTGCTCTCCCGGCAGAAGGTCGCCGTCGCTGAAGGCGCCGTCCAGGATCTGGTGGCGAAGGATGAGATAGATCCGGTGGTAGAGCGGTGCACGAAGGCCCGCTGCAGACCGTATGCTCCCTGCCGACCCAGTGCTGCGCGTCATCCGCGGTTTCTCCGTCGATGGTTGGTATAACAATATATCAACCATCGACGGTTTCCAGGGCCAACCTTATAAAACCCGGCAAGAGCACGCGAGGCGTGATCAGGTGTAGCGTGCCGTCAGCCAGCGGCAGAAGCGGTCCACACCCGCATGAAGCAGAACGGTCAGCACAGCGAGCACGACGAGTGCCGCGAACATCAGGTCGATTTTCGTTCGGCTGTTGGCATAGATCATCAGATAACCCAGCCCTTCGGCCCGACCGCCAACCCAGTCGGCGATCACCGCCCCGATGGGTGCGTAGACGGCGGCAAGGCGAAGGCCCGAGCAGAGCGAGGGGATTGCCGCGGGCACACGCACCCGCCAGAGGGTCTGGAATGGCCGAGCCTGCATAGTTTGAGCCAGGTCCAAGTATCCTCGCGGCGTGTTCGTCAACCCGTCGAAGAACGCCGAGGTTACGGGAAAATAGATGATCAACAAGGCCATCGCGATCTTGGGTGCCGTGCCGAAGCCAAACCAGATCATGAGAATCGGCGCGAGCGCGAAGACCGGAATTGCCTGTGTGAACACAAGGATCGGCCGCAGGTACGTTCGGGCAAAGGGCGACGCGGCAAGGCTGATCGCGGTGGCGGCACCAAGACCCGCTCCAAGGATGAGGCCAAGGACAACCGCTTGAACTGTCACGAGCGCGTTCTCGGCGATCAAGGCACGGAATTCCCAAAGGGAAACAACGACTTCATGTGGTTGCGGCAGAATGAATTTTTGGAACCCGAAGATCCAGATCAGACCCTGCCAGAAGACCAGCGCGATCGTAAGGGCGCCCAAGCCAATGCCCAAGGACCTGATCACGCGGCCTCGCGTATCAGCGACATCAACCTGCTCTGACAGTCGAAGACGTCAGCGTCATCATAGGCCCGGATCGGCTCTGACGATGGCGGTTCGATCCACGCCAAACCGTGCTTGCTCATCAAGGCGATGCTGTGACCCAGCCGAGCGGCCTCGGCTGGATCGTGGGTGATGAGCAGAACCGTCCGACCCACCAAAAGCTCTGCCGTCAGCTCCTGCATCTCGGCGCGGGTCTTCGCGTCCAAGGCCGAGAAAGGCTCATCCAGCAACAGAATGGGCCGATCCTCCATCAGCGTCCGCGCGAGCGCCACCCGCTGGCGCATGCCGCCGGATAGCTGACCGGGACGCTTGTGGCCATCCGCGGAGAGCCCGACACGTTCGATCAAGCGCTGAGCCCGATCGGGATCTGTTGAATCGCCCCTCAGCCGGGCGCCCAAGAGCACATTTTGACGAACATCCAACCATGGAAACAACAGATCGGTTTGCCCCATGTAGGCGATCCGTTCGGGCAGTGGCGCGCCGTCGGTTGCTTTGATTGACCCGTCGAAAGCCACCCCGGTTTCCAATCCGGCAACCAGCCGGAGAATGGTGGTCTTGCCGACACCGGACGGTCCCAACAGACACGTCCATGATCCTCCTGCACACTCGAAGTTCAGCTTCTGAAACAACGTGGCCCCGCCCACGTGCGCACGACCGATAAGGCAGAGGCCGGGCGCGGTCACGCCCCCGCGAGCCCCATGTCCCAGAAACCGACCTCAAGGCGGGTGGCAGTGTCGAAGCGGTGCTGCAGAGCATCCAGACGCGGGCTACGCATCCAGTCCGGGCCCAAACGACGTTGAACGGCAGCATCCAACATGGCGCCAACGGTATTGCAGACGCCCTGATAATCGTCGCCCGCGTAGGTGGCGATCCACGGTGCATACACGTCCGAGGATTTTTCCGACGCCAATCGGGTACCGATCTCGCCATACCCCATCACACAAGGCGCCAGGGCGGCGACCAGATCGAGAAAGTCACCGGAGAACCCTGCCTCCAGCACGTACCGGGTGTAGGCGAGGTTCCCCTGTGCTTCCGGTGTCTTTTCAAGCGTATCGGGGGGAATCCCGGCCTCAGCACAGATCGAGATGTGCAAAGACATTTCATGATTGACCAAACCATCCACGGTCGCAGCACAGGTCTTCATCTCGTCGAGTGTCTCGGCCTTGACGACCCCAAGCGCCCAGGCCCTGCTGAAGTGAATCAGGAAGACGTAATCCTGCGCCAGATAGTGCAGGAAACGGGACCGTGGCAGCGAACCGTTGCCAAGGCCTGCCACGAATGCGTGCTTTGTATACGCATCCCAATCAGGCGCCGCGTCACGAAGCCTTGAGAACACCGACCCGTAGGTCATTCGGTGACGTCCATGACGATCTTCGAGACCGGATTTTCCGACGGCACGAGCCCGGATTCCCTGAGGAACGTCTCAAATCGCGCATATCTGCCGGCATCGACAGCCGCGGGACGCAGAGCAAAACGGGGTACCGTGTCGACCCATGCCCGGGCATTCAGTTCATCCTGCAGTTCGGCTCCCGTCGCCGCAAAGACCTTATACGACTCTTCGGGGTGGTTGATGATGTACTGTGTTGCGAGCTCCGTCGCCGCCAGAAACCGACGGATCAGATCGGCGTCCATCGTCTTGGTGTTGGCGACATAGATCAGTTCGTCATACGGTGGGACGCCCTCCTCTTCCAGGTAGAAGCAGCGGCCCGGCACGCCATCGATATCCATCTGGTTGAGTTCGAAGTTCCGAAAAGCACCGATCACAGCGTCTACTTGGCCGGACATGACCGACGGCGACAAGGACCAGTTGACGTTGACCAAACTAATGTCGTCGAGCGTGAGACCATGTTTGCCAAGCAGAGCCTGCATCAGAGCCTCCTCGACCCCCGGGACCGAGTAGCCGACCGTGCCGCCCTTCAGATCCGCAATCGTCTTGATCGGCCCGTCCGCGAGCGTCAGCAAACAGTTCAGAGGTGTGGCGACCAGCGTGCCCACCCGGATCAACGGCAAGCCCTCGTGGATCTGCAAATGCAGCTGAGGCTGGTACGACACCGCGAGATCGGCCTGGCCGGCTGCGACCAGCTTCGGCGGATCCGCCGGATCGGCGGGGGTCACGACCTCGACCTCCAACCCCTGATCAGCGAAGTAGCCGTTCTCCTGCGCGATGATGATCGGCCCGTGGTCGGGATTGATGAACCAGTCCAGGATCAGGGTCATCTTATCCGCGCCTTGCACGGGCATGGCCCAAAGAACGGCGAAAAGTAATGTGATCAGACGCATCTAGGGGTCTCCCTTCGTGTAGCCGCGAGCCATTCCCTGACCCGGGCTTCTGGATTCTGGTTGAGCGTGATGTCGGTGACGACGGAAACCAGATCGGCCCCTGCGGCGAGCGCTGCCCGGCCCCGCTCCGGCGTGAGGCCACCGATGGCGCAAAGCGGGGTTGCCCCCAGCAGTCGTTTCCATTCGCCAACGCGGTCGAGACCTTGGGGCGCCCAGGGCATCTTCTTCAGGATCGTCGGCCAGACGGGGCCTAGCGCCACATAGTCAGGGTCGAACGACAGGGCGCGGTCCAATTCATCATGGCTGTGAGTGGAGACACCGAGGCGCATCCCAGCCCGACGGAGCGCGAGGATGTCCGCCGCTTCCAGATCCTCTTGACCCAGATGCACGAACTCTCCGCCGAGATCGATCGCGAGCTGCCAATGATCGTTCACAACCAATGTCGCGCCATGTTCCGCGCATAGTTTGATAGCGCTCGAAATGTCCTCACGTAACGTCACAACTGGCGCATCCTTGATGCGTAGCTGCACCAGCTTCACGCCCAAGGGTAGCATGCGCCGAAGCCATTCAACGGAGTCGAAGATGGGGTAGAAACGGTCGAGGCTCATTCCAGAAACGCCTTTCCCAATACGGGCGTCGAGGCCTGGGCCATGTCACGCGCCTCCATCGGATCGGCCTTGAAAGCCGCGCGACCGGCAGCAACAGCTTGCGCGAACGCCCGGGCCATCGCTACGGGATCGCCGGCTTGGGCCACTGCCGTGTTCAAAAGCACCGCATCCATCCCAAGCTCCATCGCCTGTGCAGCATGGGACGGAACGCCGATTCCGGCGTCGATCACCATCGGGACATCCTGAAAGCGCGCCCTCAAGGTCCGAAGACCATAAATATTGTTGAGCCCGAGGCCCGACCCGATGGGCGCACCCCAGGGCATCAGAACCTGGCACCCTGCGTCCAGCAGACGCTCGGCCAGGACCAGATCTTCCGTCATGTAGGGAAACACCTGGAACCCATCGTCGGTCAGGCGGCTTGCCGCATCGACGAGGCCGAACGGATCGGGCTGCAAGGTGTCCGGATCGCCAATAACCTCGAGCTTGATCCAGGCCGTGTCGAAGACCTCCCGCGCCATCTGAGCGGTGGTGACAGCTTCCTTGACCGTATGGCAGCCCGCGGTGTTCGGCAGCACGCGGACCCCGAGGTCGCGGATCAGGGCCCAAAAATCCTGGCCCGCCCCGCCTGCGGACTCGCGGCGAAGCGAGACAGTCACGATCCCCGCACCGGAGGCGCGCACGGCATCGGCAAGGATCGCGGGCGAGGGATATCCGGCCGTGCCCAGCATCAAGGGGCTTTCGACATCGATATCGTAGAAGCGCGGCATCAGCCGCCCTGCCTTGGGGCGACGACTTCGACCCGGTCGCCATTGGATATTGTCGTGTCCCGGCGCTCGGACGCCGGCACGAAGTCCTCGTTCACCGCGGTCGCGACCTTGGCATCGCCAAAGCCGCATTCTTCCAGCAAGTCGGAGAGCCGGGTTGCCATCACCTCACGCGGCGCCCCGTTCAGGGTGATCTTCATCGCAGAACTCCGGTCGGATGTCGTCGAGCAGCAGGGCGGCCACCTGCCCGGCCAGCGCGGGCGCAAGCAGGTAGCCGTGGCGGTAGAGGCCGTTCACGTAGATGGTGCGGCCAAGAGGTCCGCCCCGGCGACGGATGCGGGGCAGATTGTCGGGGAAAGCAGGTCGGGCATCGGTGCCGATCTCCAAGACCTCCGCCTCGCCGAATGCAGGGTGGAGCGCGTAGGCCGCGCCCAGCAATTCCATCAACGAGCGGGCAGAAATGCGGCTGCGCTCGGTTGCTTCGATCACCGTGGCGCCGAGCATGTAGATGCCATCGCCACGCGGCACGAGGTAGAGCGGATGGCGCGGGTGCAGCAGCCGGACCGGGCGAGAGAGGGTGACGTCAGTGCAGCGGATCACCAGCATCTCGCCCTTGACACCGCGCAAGTCCGTGAGCGCGTCGCGAGCGGCGAGCCCGCGGCAATCGATGATCGTGCCATCGGGCGCGGACATCGCGGTCTCGATCTCGACGCCCGCCTCGGCAAGCGTCGTGACCAGGACCTGCAACGCCGCGCGCGGGTCGAGGTGCGCTTCCCCATCAAAGTAAAGCGCTCGCGTGATGCGACCCGCGAGATCAGGCTCCAACTCTGCGACGCCCGCCGTGTCCAGCGCGGTATGCCCTTGGGTCCGCCGCGCAAACCTGTCGATCTCCACCCGGTCCCGCCCGAGCGCCACGACCAGCGATCCCGCATGGGTCACATCTGCGCCGAGCGACGCCCACCATGCGGCGGCGTCCTTGCCCAGCCGGACGACCGGTTCGTCGGCGGTTTCGCCCTCGCAGAACGGGGCCAGCATACCACCGGCCCACCAGGAGCAGCCATGCGCGCCCGGTGCCCCTGCCGGATCGTGCACGCGCACGGAGACGCCACGCCGGACCAGCTCGCAAGCCACGCTGAGCCCCGCGACACCAGCGCCGAGAACGGTTACCGTCTCCATGCGGGCGCCCCATGAAAATGATGGACCGGGCCGTGTCCGCTGCCGATCTGGAGCGTACCCGCCTCCACGATAGCGCGGTTGAGATAGGCGTGCGCCTCTGCCACTGCCTCGGAGACGGCGCGCCCGCGGGACAAATGGGCGGCAATGGCGGCGGACAGCGTACAGCCGGTCCCATGGGTGTTGCGGGTCTGGACACGGGCGGCGCGCAGCACCTTGGCCGGAAAGCCGTCCGTCACGAAGATGTCCGTGCAAATGTCACCCTCGAGATGACCGCCTTTCATGAGCGCGCTCTTGGCGCCGGCGGCAATCAAGGCCTCACCCTGCTGCTTCAGCGTCTCCGGGCCCCGCGCCTCCTCGGTGTCAGTCAGGATCGCCGCTTCCGGGGCATTCGGCGTTACCAGAGTCGCCATCGGCAAAAGCAGAGATTGCAGTGCCGCCACCGCCCGTTCCTGAAGGAGCCGGTCACCGGACTTTGCCACCATGACGGGGTCGAGGACGATTGGCACGCGGACATCGCTCAGCGCGCCTGCGACGGCAGCGATGATCTCGGGGCTCGACAACATGCCGATCTTGATCGCGTCCACGTCCAGATCGTCGAGCACCGCTTCAATTTGCGCATGGATTATCTCGACCGGGATCTCGTGAACTGCCGTCACCGCTTTGGTGTTCTGAGCGGTCACCGCCGTGAGCACCGACGCGCCGTACACCCCGAGGGCCGAGAACGCCTTGAGGTCAGCCTGTATCCCGGCACCGCCGCCGGAATCGGATCCCGCAATGGTCAACGCGATCGCCGTCATATGCCCTCCCACGTTGGGCAGCGATCGGTGAAGAGGCTCTCGAAAGGACCCGTTCCCTACGCCGGCACTGCCCGGATCAGGTTCGATGGGTTGACGGTTTCGCCTCTCAGCCCTGCAGGGCACCCCAACGGATAAGGATGAGATAACGCGGCGTTCCCCCCGACGCAAGGGGTGGTCAGACGGGGGGCGGTATCGCTAGCATCCACCCGAACGGACGGGAGGGCAGAATGGCCAAACGCAGCGTCGCCGACATGTTTGGCGCCGAGGGGGTCGAGACGTTCCTGGGCTTGCCCAAAGCGACCCCCGAAACACTGCCATCCGGCACGCAGGCCGCAGTGCTGGGCGTGCCGGGTGTCACGCCGTACAAATCAGTCGGCAATTACTGCGATGGCGCGCCAGCGGCGGTCAGGGCCGCAATTGTCGGGGATGCGCCGATCCGCCACCACTTCGACTTCGATGCGGGTGTCGCCCTCGCCGAGGGGACCCTGCCCGCTGTCGACTGCGGCGACCTTCCGTTCGACGACGCAGACTTCGAGGCCAACCGCCAGCGTGTGCGCGCCTCGGTCGGGAGCATCCTGGACGCGGACGCCGTGCCCATACTCATCGGCGGGGATGACAGCCTGCCGATCCCGTTCCTGCAGGCATACGAGGGGCGCGGGCCGCTGACGATCCTGCAGATCGATGCGCATATCGATTGGCGCGATGAGGTGCAGGAGGAACGCTGGGGCCTCTCCTCGGGGATGCGCCGGGCGTCCGAGATGCCCCATGTCGAGCGGATCATCCAGGTCGGCATCCGCTCCACCGGCTCCGCCCGGCAGCAGGAGCGCGACGATGCGCTGGCATGGGGAGTGCACATTGTGACGGGACGCGAGATCGCACGCCATGGGATCGGCCAGGTGCTGGAGCTGATCCCGTCAGGTGCCTCGGTCGTCGTGTGTCTGGACGTCGACGGGCTTGACCCCGGGATCATGCCAGCGGCCCTGGCGCGCACGCCGGGCGGGTTGAGCTATTGGGATGTGATCGAACTTCTGGACGGCGCCGCCGCCAAGGGAACCCTCGCGGGGTTCGAGATGGCCGAGTTCGTGCCCGAGCAGGACATCGACGGGATGGGCGGGATCCATGCCGCGCGGATCATCGCAAACGTCTTACGCATCGCGCTGCACGGAGCTCACGCATGACCCACCAACATCTGCCAGCATCTGTCGAGACATGCCATTGGGGTTGGTTCGCCGCCGATTTGGCGCCAGTAACCACCATCAAGCCCGGCGACAGCATCACGATCGACACTGTTTCGGGCGGCCCGGACATGCTTCCCGGTGGGGATTTCCACGTTCCCCCGGCCTTGCTCGACATTCACGCAAAGTCCGAGCGGATGCTGCCCGGGCATATCCTGACGGGCCCTGTCGCCATCGAGGGGGCCGAGCCGGGCGATATGCTCGAGGTGCGAATCGAAGAGATCGTGCTTGGACAGGATTGGGGTTTCAACTTCAGCCGCCCGCTGTCAGGCACCCTGCCCGATCAGTTCCCCGGCACGCACCTGGTCAACATTCCGCTCGACAACGAGCGCATGGTCGGCCGGCTCCCCTGGGGGCTTGAGCTGCCGCTTGCACCGTTCTTCGGTGTCATGGGCACCGCGCCACCGCCAAGCTGGGGGCGTCTGAGTTCGATCCAGCCACGGGCCTTTGGCGGAAACCTCGATTGCAAGGAACTCTTGGCGGGGACATCACTGTTCCTGCCGGTGTTCGTCCCGGGCGCACATTTCTCCTGCGGCGACGGGCACGGCTGCCAGGGTGACGGCGAGGTCAACGTCACCGCCATCGAAACGGCGCTGACGGGGACGTTCTCGTTTCACCTGCACAGCGGCCAGGCACCGATACGGCCCCGCGCCGAGACGCCGACGCACTTGATCACCTTGGCCGTCGGGCCGGATCTGGACCGGTGCGCCGAGGAGGCGCTGAGCGACATGCTGGACCTCATTGTCGACCGCCGGGGGCTCAGCCGGGAGGATGCCTACATGCTCGCCTCTCTGACGGCCGACCTGCGGATTACCCAGACGGTCAATCAGAACAAGGGCGTTCACTGCATGCTGGAGAAGGCGCTTCTGGATGTCTGATGCACCATGGGGAACCGGTCGGTGCGGCTGCGGAGCGGCGCGCTACACGCTGAAATCAGCGCCGTTCTGGACGCATTGCTGTCACTGTACCGAGTGTCAGCGGCTGACCGGTACGGCGTTTGCCCTGAACGCCATGATCGAATCGGACCGGGTGACGTTGACGGGCGCGACGGTAGAGACGCCGGTCGACACACCCTCCGGTGCCGGTCAGGTCATCACCCGGTGTGCGACGTGCAAGACGCCGCTTTGGACCGCCTACGGCACGTCCAAAGGTGTCGTATTCATCCGGGGGGGCACGCTGGATCAGCAGGGACAGATCGCGCCCGACATCCACATCTTCACCCAGTCGAAGCAGCCCTGGGTCGCCGTGCCCGACGGCGCGCGGCAGGTCCCAGGCTTTTATGACTATGATGAGGTCTGGCCCGAAGACGCGCTTGCCCGGCGACGCGCGGCCCTAGCCCGTTGAGAGGACGCGGGTTTCCCGCTACCCTTTTCGCCCAAGGAGATACCAGATGCAGTGCTTTTTCGTGCAATTCAGGTGTGCGCTGGGACGTGCCTACGAGGTGGCCGAAGCAATTTCGGACAGCGAACTTGCGTCCGAGATCTACTCGACGTCAGGTGAGTGGGATCTGGTGGCGAAGTTCTACGTCAGCCCCGACACGGACATCGGACGGTTCGTAAACGCACATCTTCACACGATCCCCGGGATCGATCGAACGCTCACGACATTGACCTTCAAGGCGTTCTGACGAACCCGCGGTAGCCTCAGAGATCGATCAGGCGATCTCGGTGCAAGCAAGCATCCCGGGACACCCGAGTTCGGGTGTCAGCGCCGTGCGAGATCAGGCGTCGCGGTGAACCTTCTCGCGACGCTCGTGCATTTCCTGCGCTTCCAGCGACAGCGTCGCGATCGGCCGCGCGTCCAGACGGCGCAGCGAGATCGGTTCGCCTGTGACCTCACAATAGCCATACGCACCCTCTTCGAGCCTGCGTAGCGCCGAGTCGATCTTCGAGATCAGTTTGCGTTGACGGTCCCTGGTGCGCAGCTCCAATGCGCGATCAGTTTCCGCCGACGCCCGGTCCGCCAGATCAGGAATGTTCGTCGTGTCCTGTTGCATGGTTGCCACCGTATCCCGGCTCTGACCAAGGATCGACGCCTTCCACTCTTCCAGTTTTCGTCGGAAGTATTCCTTCTGGCGGTCGCACATGAACGGTTCGTCGTCATGCGGCTTGTAGTCTGCGGTAATGCTTGTCTCGACGTTCATGGTTGAACCCCCGCCCTCACCTGACTTTTTCGCCATCGCAGCGCCCTGCGCCGCCATCTCATAGTCGGCTGCAATGTCTATGTCACGGCTTAAAGAGTCCTCAAGTTTCCAGTATACGGCATCGATTCTTCGTCTCGCGCCCACGTGCGGGCGCCCCACCCGATCATGGCAGCGAAAAAGGACCAACATGCGTTTTGAAGGCACGGCAGACTATGTGGCGACCGAGGACTTGCGGGTCGCCGTCAATGCCGCAATCACGTTGGAGCGACCGCTGCTGGTCAAGGGCGAACCGGGAACCGGGAAGACGGAACTCGCCCGGCAGGTCTCGTCCTCGCTGGGGCTGCGGCTCATCGAATGGCATGTGAAGTCGACCACACGGGCGCAACAGGGCCTCTATGAGTACGACGCTGTCAGCCGGCTGCGGGACAGCCAGCTCGGCGACCCGCGTGTTCAAGACGTCAAGAACTACATCAAACCCGGAAAGCTCTGGGAGGCATTCTCGGCTGAAGACCGGCTGGTCCTGCTGATCGACGAGATCGACAAGGCAGATATCGAGTTTCCGAACGACCTGTTGCAGGAACTCGACCGGATGGAATTCCACGTCTACGAGACCGGTGAGACGATCAGCGCCGTGAACCGGCCAATCGTGATCATCACATCCAACAACGAGAAGGAGCTCCCGGACGCTTTTCTGCGCCGTTGTTTCTTCCACTTCATCAGCTTCCCGGACGCCGACACGATGACCCAAATCATCGACGTGCACTTCCCCGAGATCAAGAAGACCCTGGTGCGCGAGGCGCTGACCCAGTTCTACGAGATCCGCGAGACCGCCGGGCTGAAGAAGAAGCCGTCCACCTCCGAGGTGCTGGACTGGCTGAAGCTTCTGGTGGCCGACGACGTCGACCCGGCGACACTGCGCGCCGACCCAAAGTCGGCGATCCCGCCACTGCATGGTGCGCTTTTGAAGAACGAGCAGGATGTGCACCTCTTCGAGCGACTTGCCTTTCTCGCGCGACGGCAGGGAGGCTGAGACGATGCAGACCCCAGACACCATTGTCCCCTTCCTCGCCGAGATCTTCGAGAAGAACGCCGACGGTGAGTATCTGGGCGAGCCCGTGACCATCGGCGCGCACATGCTGCAGTGCGCGCAATTGGCAGAGCAGTCGGGTGCGCGGGATGCGGTGATCGCGGCCGCGCTGCTGCACGATGTCGGGCACTTCACCCACGAGTTCGCGACGGATGCCGCTGATCTCGGGGTCGACTCGAAGCATGAGGAAGCGGGCGCCAAGGTGCTCGAGGCGTTCTTCCCCAGCGTTGTGGTGGACTGTGTGCGCTACCACGTGGACGCGAAGCGGTATCTGTGTGCAACCGATCCCAGTTATTTCGACAAACTCTCCGAGGCATCAGTTCACTCGTTGAACCTACAGGGTGGCCCCATGTCGCCGGCCGAAGTCACGGCGTTCGAGCAGAATCCGAACCTCGGCGACATCGTTCAGGTGCGGCTCTGGGACGAACTGGGCAAGGATCCCGCGTGCGAGACCCCCGGATTCTCGCACTTTGAGCCCGTTTTGCGCCGCGTCGTTGCCTCCCGTCAGTCAAATTAGAGAGAAACTTTAGAGACCGGTAACACCTGTTACTGGCAGGGTCGGCCCTGATTCCGTATAAACCAGACAGTGGAAACGGGAGGCATCGACATGACGACCGACAAAGACACCGCGAAACCGGAACCGCAGGCGTTGAAGGACGGCGACCTCGATCACGTGCAGGCCGGCGGGATGATTGGTGCGCTTGGCAAGATGGTCGGTGGCCTCGGCAAGCTCGTTGGCAAGAGCAGCAGCAATAGCTGATCCGGTTGACGTGGCTCGGACAGGCGGGCTATCCGCCCGCTCATGAGCACACCTGACCCAATTCATGTGATCGGCGGCGGCATGGCCGGCTGCGAGGCTGCCTGGGCCGCCGCAAACGCTGGCGTGCCGGTCATCCTGCACGAGATGCGGCCCCACCGGGGCACGGATGCGCACCACACCGATTGGCTGGCCGAGCTTGTGTGTTCGAACTCGTTCC
>JBCCDA010000116.1:0-12141 GCA_039033215.1 Pseudomonadota bacterium
CCTGCCGAAAACCCGCTCGGGCAAGATCATGCGCCGCATCCTGCGCAAGATCGCCGAGAACGATTTTGGCGCGCTCGGCGATACCTCGACGCTCGCCGACCCCGCCGTCGTCGACGACCTCATCCAAAACAGAATGAACCGAAGTTGATCTGTGGACGTTGCGCACACTGCTGATGAGACGCGAGTCGACACATCGGGTTACGTACTGCGAGACTCCCCAAGTGCATTCGTAGTTGTAGTTGTTCGCCAACTGCATTGAGGTGACCTTGTCCCGAAGGGTGTCACCTCTCGTCACCTAGTTGCAGATGACCTGCCGACGTTTCGACTCCTCTTTTCGGGTGCCCGCCATATGGTTGGTGGAAAGCGTGGGAGGGACGGATGATCGAGACCGGCAAGCTAATGAACGATGTGGTGAAGTGGGGAACGCTCGCTGTTCTCGCGACCTTCGTCGGCGCCGCGGCAAGTGGGCAATTGATCGGCTGGCTTGGCGGTGTTCCCAAGTCGGAGCTGCGCGAGGCTGTTGAACGGGTGGCGGGCACCGCGCCACCGGCAGACGACTCGGTTCAGGACCTGCTGGGCAAGCTTGCCCGCGCAGGCGGGAGCGCCCCGGTCCCGACCGGCCTTGTCGTTGCGTCCCTGGAGCAGTGCCTCGCGCTACCCGGCGAATGGCGCGAGTACGAGGCCGCACGCGGTCGCATGGTGCTGGGCGCCAACCCGAACGGCACACACGGATACGCAGAGCGCGCGTTCGGGAGCGAAGGCGGCTTTGAAGAGGTGGCGCTGGATGAAGCGCACCTGCCGTCACATAGCCATGAAGTTACCTGGCGTGGCGCCCATTCCATCAGTTTGAACAATTCCCGCGGAAATGTGGGGAACGACAATCAATACCGGCTTGAGTGGAAGAGCGAAGCCGGCAACGCAGGCGACAACATGGTGACCAACCGGGTTGGGGACAATCTACCCCATCCCAACATGCCGCCCTACATCGCGCTCTATTTCTGCGAGAAACTGTGAGGGCAGGGCGCTTGGCGGCGGGGATGCGCGTTGTTATAGAGCGCGAGTCACGGCGGGCGTGGCGGAATCGGTAGACGCAACGGACTTAAGACAACTTGAGTGCGCCCGGGGAAACGCGGGACGTAGAACTGCTCAAAGTCGGGGAAACCTGTTAAATGGCGATCCCGAGCCAAGCCCCAGCACGCGGGGAAGGTGTAGAGACTGGACGGGCAGCACCTAAAGCACATGCAATGGTGAAGGGACAGTCCAGACCACAAACGCCATGGGCTTTGCTCCTTGTGGCGGCGGCGAAAGCCGTAGCTGGTACGAAAATCCGTTTTCCGTATGGAAGTGTGGGTTCGAGTCCCACCGCCCGCACCACGACGTCAGTCCTCAGCGATGATGTGCTTCGCTCTCAATGGTGGGGCAGGCCGGCGAGGATAGACCCGCCAGCCAAAAGTCCTGAGCTCAGACGAACTCGATGCCGCTCTCTGTCATTGGTAGGCGCGTGATGCGCTGGCCAGTTGCGGCGTAGATCGCGTTCGCGAGCGCCGGACCCACCGGGGGCAATCCGGGCTCCCCGACACCCGTTGGTGCCTCGGCCGATGCCACGATGTGGACGTCGACCTGCGGCATGTCCATGATCCGCAGAGGTGCGTAGTCGGGGAAGTTCGTCTGGTCGACCTCGCCATTTGTCAGCGTGATTTGGTTGCGCATTACGGCACCCAGGCCATACCCGATGCCGCCTTCCATTTGGGCGCGGATCACGTCCGGGTTGACGGCGAGGCCGCAGTCGACGGCACAGGTGACGCGGTCGACCTTCACCGCCCCATCGTGCAGCGATACCTCGACGACATGGGCGACATAGGAGTTGAAGGACTTGTGGACCGACACGCCCAGATGCTTGCCCGTGTCGCCCCAACCGGCCTTCTCTGTGGCCAGACGCAGCACGCCTGATACCCTTTCGTGATCGGCCTCGCCGCTAGCAAGCAGGCCGAGGCGGAAATCGACCGGATCTGCGCCAGCCGCTTCGGCGGCCATGTCCATCAGCGTCTCCATCGCATAGGCCGTATGGGTGTGCCCGACGGCGCGCCACCAGAGCACGGGGACCTGGCTTTCGGCATCGCTCAACCCGACGGACATCCCAGGGATCGCGTAAGGGGTGTCCGCCACGCCCTCGACCGAGACGTGATCGACGCCGTCGTGCACGAGGACGGCCTCGAACGGCCCGCCCTTCAGGATCGATTTGACGGCAATGCGATGGTCCCAACCGGCGATTTTGCCGTCCTTGATCCCGATCGTCGCCTTGTGAAGGGCCAGCGGGCGGTAGTAGCCGCCCTGGATGTCATCTTCACGGGTCCAGACAAGCTGGACCGGGGTCCCCCGTCCCATCAGGTCAAAGGCGAGGGCAGCCTCGACCTGATAATCCGAGGTCGGTGTCGCCCGCCGCCCGAAGGAGCCGCCCGCGTAGACGGTGTTCACTTCGACAGCCTCCGGGGGCAGGCCCAGCACTGCGGCCACCACAGGCTGGGTGATCCCGGGAAACTGGCAGCCATCGTGGATGCGCACACCTGCTTCGGTGGGCTCGATCACGCAGTTGAGTGTCTCCATCGGGGCATGGGCGAGCATGGGGAACACGAACTCCGCCTCAACTGTCGTGTCGGCTTCAGAGAGCTCGGCCGCCGTCGCGCCCAGATCGCCGCTCTTTCGCGTCTGATAGGTAGGGTTCTCCAACAGCTCCCGATGATAGTCGACGAGCGCGTCGGTCGAGCTGTTCTCGGCCCCGTCGAAGTCCCATTCCGCCGTGATCGCGTTGCGCGCCTGGATAGCCGCCCAGGTGTTCTTGGCAAAGACGACGACGCCTGCGTTGTTGGGAAGCGTCTTGGTGTCGAGGAAGCCGGGGATCTCGCCCGCGCCGCTCACGTCATAGCCGGTCAGCACGCCACCGAACCGCGGGGGCCGCAGGATGACGGCCGTGACCATGCCGGGGACACGGACGTCCAGCGCGAAGGTGGTCGCCCCGGTTGTCTTGCCAAGGGAGTCCTTGCGGGGCAGGTGGTCCTCACCGATCAGCCGGAAGTCGGCGGGATCCTTGACCGCGGGGTCTTCCGGCGGCGTCAGCTGCGTGGCCGCGGCGATGAAATCGCCGAACGGGGCCTGGTTGTCGCCCGAGATCAGCACGCCGTTCGTGATGGTCACGGTGTCCGGGGCGACCCCCCATGTCTCCGCGGCCGCGCGGACGAGCACATCGCGTGCGGCGGCGCCTGCCTTGCGGTACTGCATGAAGCTGTTGGCGATCGCAGTGGAGCCGCCGGTGCCCTGGCTGCCAAAGAACAGGTTCGCGTAGCGGGCCGAGTCACCCGGGGCGAGGTCGACCGCGAGGGCTTCCCAATCCGCGTCCATCTCCTCGGCGACCAGGGTCGCGAGCCCGGTGGTCGTACCTTGGCCCATTTCGAAGTGTTTGATGATGACGTGCACCACACCGTCCGGTGTGATGCGCACGAACGGGTTGATCTCGGCCATTGTGTCGCCTGCGGCGAGCACGCCCCGTGGATCGATGCCCACAATCAGCGCGGCTGCCGTGGCACCTGCGCCTGAGAGGAATGCGCGGCGGGTTGCGTGAACGGTCATCTCTCAACCCTCCATGATTTCGGCGGCGTGGTGGATTGCCGCGCGGATGCGTTGATAGGTGGCGCAGCGGCAGGCGTTGCCCGCCATTGCAGCGTCGATGTCCTCGTCCGTCGGTTTGGGGGTCTCGGTCAGCAGGTTGATGGCCGACATGATCTGGCCCGACTGGCAGTAGCCGCACTGGACGACATCGAGCTTCTGCCACGCGTCCTGGATGGCCTGAGCAGCGGGGCCGTTGACCCCTTCGATGGTGGTGATCTCGGTTTCCGCCGCATCCTCAAGTAACATCGAGCAGGAGCGCATGGGGAAGCCGTCGATGTGTACCGTGCAAGCACCGCAGGCTGCGACGCCGCAGCCGAACTTGGTGCCGGTCAAGTTCAACTCGTCGCGCAATACCCACAGAAGGGGCGTGTCGGGCGGTGCCTCGACCGTGCGGCTTTCTCCGTTGACGGTGATCTGCGTTGCCATGTCTGGCTCCTTCTCACGTTCTGCTGACGGGCGGGCACAGCGATCTGCAATCCCCGGGTGAGTCGTGTAAACTGTACGGTATAGTGTACTCAGTGAGGAACGATGTAAACTACCAAGTTTACTTCTGCACGTGGTGACGCTAAACCTCTGTCAGGAGAGCTAAGATGGAACAGAGCGAGGGCAAGCGCCGGCAGATCATTGATGCGGCCGTGGCCGAATTTCGCGAGAAGGGCTTTGCGGGGGCGAGCATGGACCGCGTATCGGCGCGGGCGAACGTGTCGAAGCGCACCGTCTACAACCATTTCGAGTCGAAGGATGGGCTCTTCCGCGCGATTCTGGACATCATGGGTGAGCGTGCAAACCAGGCCTTCGATGTCGCCTACCAGCGCGAATGCCCGATTCACGATCAGCTCATCAGCCTCGCCTGGGCAGAAGGGCAGTTGCTGACTGATCCGGACTTCATGAAGCTCGCGCGGATGGTCGTAGGCGAGACGATGCGGGATCCGGATCTGGCCGCCGAGATGAACCGGAAGATGGAGCGGATCGCCGTCTTCCAGGAGTTTCTCGCGGACGCGGATGCCGCAGGTGCGCTTGCAGTCCCGAATGTTGAGAGGGCGGCGACCCAGTTCATTGGCCTGATCAAGGCAGAGGCTTTCTGGCCGATGGTTTTTTCCGGTGAGGTGGTCAGCAAGGCGGAGATGACCAAGATTGCCGAGGCGACGGTCGACATGTTCCTCAAAGAGTACGCCCCAACGTAGGCGCCCGTCCGCTTCTACTACCGCACCGGCAGGCCACCTCGCGGCCCACCATCAAGCAGCGCAAGTGATCGGGCACGGCGTTGGGTGAGGTCCTCGGGCATTGGCAGGCCTTCCTGCACGACGAAGTCACCATCGTAGCCGCCTGTGAAGAGAGCGCGCCCTTGGCGGAACGCTCCAAGCTTCGCATCCGCATCGAAGCTGTGGCCCAGCCCAGCAAGAGTATAGGACGGCGGGGCATCGATCGGATCCAGATAGCCTTCCACCGACAATCCGGTCAGGGGACCTGCGGCGCCGGTGAAGCGGTTTGGGACGATCTGCGTCGGGAAGCGATCGACCCCGCTGCCGGTCCAGACGAGCGTCACGAAGCTGCCTTGCGGGGGCAGCAGACTGCTGTCGAGATCCAGGGGCCGCGTCGCCACGAACGCCCCTTGCTCCCCTTCAGGGCGGTTGACCACGCCTGCGAGAACGGAGGGATGTTCATCCGCGACGACATCGATTCGCGAGGCGATGATCTCGGGCCCGTTCCATACGCCGGAGACGGCGACCCGTGCACCGACCGCAAGCTCGCCGATCATGCCCGGTTCGGGACGTACGACCACGCCGTCAACCAACTTCTGGTCGCCAGCCTGTGCCGCGGCGTCGACCTGTCCGATGACCGGATGCGTGATGTGGACCCGCCGGGCAACAAGCGCACCATCGATCGTGGCGGCCTCGACAGTCAGGTTCTGGCCGATCGCGAGCGAGTCCTCGGCTGCCCGGCCAAGCGCATCGGTGATCTCGGTCGCGCTGTCCAGCTCCACGCGCAGGCCGTTCAGGATAAGGCTGCCAAAGTCCGTCAGCGTGCCGATGATCCCGGTGCCGCCGATGCCACCGCGGGGTTGTTTCTTGCCCTCCCCAATCCGGAACGGCCCGGCGCATGCGCCAAGCGTACTCGCCCCAAGGCCGTTCAGCACGATCCGGCGATCAAGTCTTCTCATCGTCACCCGTCCCTGAGTCCTTCGCTGCGGGCCCCTCGTCTTCGGTATAGAAGAAGACGCCGAAGCGGAACCGCCGGGTGCCGCCTGGGGCATCCAAGTCTTCGGTTTGGCGGACGTGTGCCATCTCGTTGAGATCGGTCAGGGCGGCGCCGCCCAGCCGCCGCGCTTCGCGTTCGATCTCCTCGATCGAGTCGGATGTCAGCCGATTGTAGAACACCGCGCGCTCCATGTAGACGGAGTCGTCCGCCAGCAGATTGTCGACCGCGGCTGCGATGTGGTCGCCTACGTTCTCGGCGAAGAAATGGATCTTTTGATCCGGATCCGAGGGGCCGAGGAACGGGTCGGCGTGCAGGTACACCATGCCTTCCCGCACCTCGACCAATTTCTGGCGTTCCAGCTCGTCAAGCACGGTTCTTGGACGGATGTCGGTGCTTGCAGACTGGACCAGGCTGTCAAAGGTGGGCCCGGACTCCGCGCTGCGGGGCAGGGGCAGGGGCCGGCCGTCGGCATCGCGTGTGTCGGGGGAGGCGAGCCAGCGGCCGATTACGGTCGCGAGCGTCGTGACCTTCTCTTCGGTCGCCTCGGCCTCGCCACGATCCTCGCTTCGAAAGCTGCGGACGTCGCGCCGGTGCACACCAGTGAGCATCGAGATGCGGCTGTCGGTCTGGCGCCCATCGTCCAGACTGAAATCCTGCTCCGCCACGTCGACATAGACCTCCTTGATGATCCGGTAGAGTGCAGGCGCCGTCACACCCTGGGCGATAAGTGCGCGCACCAAGGGGCGGAGTAACCCGCGGATTACCCGTCCGAAGATCGTCGCCGGTGTCTCTATGCCATTTCCACTCATCACCGTGAAATACGCTCAAGTGGAAAAAAAGTCCACGAAGTGTCTTGACCGTTCCGCCTGGCGGCACACCTCCACAAGCGTGTGGGAAAAATACACACGCCACAGAAACACAAGGAGCAACTCGATGAAAAAGATCTTCGCACTGATGGTGGCCGGCGTCCTCGCAGCCTGCGCCCCGACGGCTCAGCAGGTGTCAGCACCTCAGCTCGACATCGTCGATACCGCGATAGCGGCGGATGATTTCAACACGCTTGTCGCCGCGGTGCAGGCCGCCGGTCTGGTCGAAACGCTGAAGGGTCCCGGCCCGTTCACGGTCTTCGCGCCCACCGACGATGCGTTCGCCGCACTGCCCGCCGGCACCGTTGATGCACTGCTCAAGCCCGAGAACCGCGACCAGTTGGTTGCGATCCTCACCTACCACGTCGTGCCTGGCAAAGTGATGTCGGCGGATCTCGCGGGCAAGAAGCTCTCTCCCGCTACCGTCCAGGGTTCGACCGTTGATATCGATGCTACCGGCGGCGGCGTGACCGTTGATGGTGCCAACGTCGTCGCCACGGACGTCGACGCCTCGAACGGTGTCATCCATGTCATTGACGCCGTCATCCTGCCCTGAGCGGCACAATAACGAAACTGAAAAGGGAGTTTGAAATGGGACACCCGTTCGAATTCACTGTGAAAGGTCTGACCTTCACGCTGGATCGTGGGCATCTCTTCCTGGACGATCGGGAGATCAGCTTTCGCGAGCTGTTTCTCTTCGTCCGGGGCAAGATCGATCTGACCCCGCCCGAGCCCGAGCCGACCATTGTCGACATCGTGCTCGATGCGTCCGGGACCGAAGGGCTCGACAGCAATGCGGATGACTTCGATATCCTGCGCGAGGCGCTGACAGCGACCGATCTGGTGGGCACGCTCGCCGATCGGGAGGCGGACTTCAGTGTCTTTGCGCCCACGGATACCGCGTTCATCCAGCTGGCCAGGGACCTCGGCGCCGATGTTGCCGACGGTGATGAAGCCGGGGCGCTGGCAGCGATCCTTGCGGCGCTGGAAGATCTTGCCGGGTCGCCCGAGGGTGGCTTGGACCTACTCAAGCAGGTGTTGCTCTATCACGTGGCCCCGGATGGCCGGACGCTGGCCGAACTTCGGGCCGACGGCACCATCACAACGGCGCAGGGCGGGACCATCGACGCGGACGGGATCCGGCTGGCGGATGCCGAACTGGACCTCGCAGATCCCTCCGTCGTCGCGCAGGACATTGATGCGGCGAACGGGACGATCCAAGTCATCGATCGGGTGCTGCTGCCAATCGACATTGCGGGTAACGACCCCGACAACGTGGTCGATGTCGCGGCGGAAAATGGAAACTTCACGATCCTGATCCAGGCGCTCACCGCGGCGGGTCTGGACGAGACGGTGCGAGGTCTGGAGGACGTCACGATCTTCGCGCCGACCGACGCGGCATTCGTGCAGCTGGCCGTGGATCTCGGCTTCGACGGTGACACGGAAGATCTGGATGCGGTCTTCGGGGCCATCGCCGCGACGTTGGAGGAGCTGTCTGGCAGTCGGGAGGGCGCAATCGATCTCCTGTCGGACATCCTGCTCTACCACGTCTCGCCAGGATCGAAGACGGCGGCCCAGGTCGACGCGCTCGACGCCGTGTCCACACTTCTCGAGGGCGCGACATTCGGATCTGACGGGACCGAACTGATCGACAACGAGCCGGACATCGAGAACCCGTCCATCGTGATCCCGGACATCCCGGCGGACAACGCGTTGATCCAGGCGATCGACCGCGTGTTGATTCCGCTCGACATCCCCGGAAACACGCTGGGGCAGACGATCAAGGGCTCGTTCCGTCGCGACGATCTTGTGGGCACCGATGGTGACGACCAGATCTTTGGGCTCGCGGGGCGTGACACGCTGGATGGCGGGGCAGGCGACGATCTGCTGAAGGGCGGCTTTGGCCGCGATCTGCTGAATGGCGGCGCCGGCGATGACCACCTCTTCGGTGGGTTTGGCCGCGACCGGTTCGACTTCCGCGAGATTTCGGGTGACGATGTCGTCAAGGATCTCGGCTGGGGCGACCGTGTGTTGGTGTCGAAGGACGACTTCTCGACCTTCGCGGCACTGCAGGACGCAACGGAGTTTGACGCGGGCGATGCCGTAATCACCACCGAGGACGGGTCGATCACGCTGGAAGCTGTCGACGCGCACGAGTTCAGCGCAAGGCTCTTTCACTTCGCCTAGACCTACTGGGCGGGCTGCTTTTGGGGTGGCCCGCCTGCCTGAACATCTGCGCACCGTCGATGCTACGTGCGGCTGGTAACGACCTGGTAACCAAAACCAAGCCTAAGTGCGCGCTGGTTTTCGAGGAGGCGCCGGTGCGTGCGGACAGCGAACTGAAGTCTCTCCCGACGGGTGAAGAAGCGCAGCCGGACCTGCTGCTCGATGCGCCACCAGCCCGATCTCCGGCGGCGGCAGCGCGCTTTCTGCACGGCCATCGGGCACGTTTGCGCACCCGGTTTCTGGAAGCGGGGCCGGCCAGCGTTGCGGACTACGAGTTGTTGGAGCTCCTGCTTTTTCGCGCCATCCCGCAGCGGGACGTCAAGCCGCTGGCGAAGCGCCTGATCGACACATTTGGGGACTTCAACGGTGTGATCTCCGCCTCGTCCGCGCGGTTGTCGTCAACCGCTGGCGTTGGTCCGGCCGTGGTTTGCGAGTTGAAGATCGTCGAGGCGGCGGCACACCGGCTGGCGCGGGCGAAGGTCATGAACCGCCATGCGCTGTCGTCGTGGACCGCGCTGATGGAGTACTGCAAGACCGCGATGGCGCACCGCGAGACCGAGCAGTTCCGGATCCTGTTCCTGGACCGCAAGAACGTGCTGATCGCCGACGAGGAGCAGGCGCAGGGCACGGTTGATCATGTCCCCGTCTATCCGCGAGAGGTGGTCAAGCGGGCGCTGGAGTTGAACGCGTCGGCGATCATCCTGGTGCACAACCATCCCTCGGGCGACTCGACGCCCAGTCAGGCCGACATCGATATGACCCGCCAGATCGAGAACGCCGCGCGGTCCGTCGGTGTCGTCGTTCATGACCACGTGGTGATCGGCAAGGAGAACGACACGAGCTTTCGCAGCCAGGGGTTGCTGTGAGTCCAGGTCACCGTCGCCTTGGCAACATCGGGATTGATGGTAAGACCCAGGCATGGGCTTCGGCGTTTTCATGCACCGGTCGGACTCCCGGTACGAAGACGTGCCGGCCGTTCGCTACCAATTCCCGAGACAATACCTTTCGCGGGTCGAGGCCTGCGTTGGGGATTGGATCGTGTACCTGGAGCCCTCGAAGGTCCCCGAGACTCGCGGGTACTTTGCCGTCGCGCAGGTCGATCGGATCGTTCCCGATCCGACGCGCAGCGACATGTTCAACGCGCTCGTTGTTCCCCAGAGTTACCTCGACTTCGGCACCACGGTCCCCTTCAATGACGACGATGGCCCGGTCGAACGTGGCCTACTGAATGAGTACGGTCGTCTCTCCGGCCGCGCACAGTCTGCGGTCAGGGCTCTCTCACCGGAGGATTTTGCGCGTATCACTGGGCGGGGTTTGGCCTCAGATGACGCGGTCTTGCCGCGCAATGACGCCACTGAGGGTCCTGGTATGAATGATCCCGTGGCCCCGTTTCTCTTCGATGACGACCGAAGCGCGCTCCGGGAGCTGACTTCTCGCACCGTCAGGGACCGGAACTTTCGCCGTGTGGTCTTGCGAGCGTACGCCGACCGCTGCGCGATCACTGGACTACGTCTGATCAACGGTGGTGGCCGTGCCGAGGCGGAGGCGGCGCACATCAGGCCCGTGGAACACGGAGGCCTGGATATCATCAGCAACGGTATCGCACTGTCAGGAACCGTGCACTGGATGTTCGATCGTGGGCTCATCGGGCTGAGCGATGACATGAAGATCGAGGTCTCACGCCAGGTTAATGATCCGGGCACTGTCGGATCTTTGATCAATAGTACAGGCCATCTGCTGGGGCCGGCACGACCCTCGGACAGGCCTCACCCGGCTTTCCTCGCATGGCATCGTGAGCACTGCTTCAAGCATTGATTGAGATCCGCGGGATCAGCACTCGGGTACGTTGACTGCCAGACCGCCGAGCGCTGTTTCCTTGTACTTGTGCGACATGTCGCGGCCGGTTTCCTTCATCGTCTTGATGCAGGCATCGAGCGAGACGAGGTGCTCCCCATCCCCGCGCAGCGCCAGCGACGCGGCGGAGACGGCCTTGATGGCGCCGAGCCCATTGCGTTCGATGCAGGGGACCTGCACCAGGCCACGGATCGGATCGCAGGTCATCCCGAGGTGGTGCTCCAGCGCGATCTCGGCGGCGTTCTCGACCTGTGCGGGCGTGCCGCCCAGTGCTTCGGCCAACGCGCCCGCGGCCATGGCCGAGGCGGAGCCAACCTCCGCCTGGCAGCCGCACTCCGCGCCCGAGATCGAGGCGTTGTGCTTGACGATCCCCCCGATTGCGGCGGCCGTCAGGATCATGTCGCGCAACCCCGTACCCGTCGCGCCCACCACATGGTCCCGGTAGTAGCGTAGCACCGCTGGGAAGACACCTGCCGCCCCATTGGTAGGCGCGGTCACAACCTGCCCGCCAGCGGCGTTCTCTTCGTTCACCGCCATCGCGTAGACCGCCAGCCAGTCGTTGGTGACATGCGGCTGTTGGAGGTTGCGGCCCTTCTCGTCTTCGAGTTGGCGGTGGATCTTGGCTGCGCGCCGTTTCACATTGAGCCCGCCCGGCAAGATCCCGCCGGTCTCGAGGCCACGGTCCATCGAGGTCAGCATGACGTTCCAGAGCCTCTCCAGCCCCTTGTCGAGCGCAGGCCGCGCCATCCGGCTTTCCTCGTTGGCGCGCTTCATACCGGCAATGGACAGACCGGAAAGTGCTGCCATGCCCAGCATCTCTTCCGCGGTTTTGAACGGGAAGGGCACCGGTGCGCCGTCAGCCAATGCCACCGTGCCGAGGCGCATCTCGCGCTCGGTCCGGACGAACCCGCCGCCGATGGAATAGTATGTCTCACGATGCGCCAGGGTGCCTGCGGCGTCGCGCGCGTCGAACACCATGGCGTTCGTATGCAGCTCCAGCGCCGGGCCATAGTCGAAAACGAGGTCCAAATCCGGGTCGAACGAGAGATCGAGCCCCTCGGGTCGCACCCGCTTTGCAGTGGCCAACTCTGCCAGCGCGGCCTCTGCGTCGGCCGCATCCAGAGTATCGGGGGCGAACCCCAAGAGCCCGAGGAACACCGCCCGGTCCGTGGCGTGGCCCTTCCCGGTGAAGGCCAGCGAGCCATGCAGACGGCAGGCAACGGCCACTGGCGATCCGGCACCCGGGATACGATTGTGTCCCGCGCGCAGGTCATCGAGGAAGCGGCTGGCAGCCACCATCGGGCCCATGGTGTGCGAACTCGACGGTCCGATC
>JBCCDA010000117.1:0-12137 GCA_039033215.1 Pseudomonadota bacterium
CGCCCCAGCTACGACACGGCAGAACAAACCGAGGTCTGCAAATGGCGCGTTTCCGCTGGCGATCGGCTCACGGCCCTATGCCCGATCTGGAGCGTCGAGCAGACGGCCCATCAGAGACATTGGCCTGCGGGCTCTTCGTTGCGATGCAGGGTTCCCATGACTGGCGTTCACTGTTGCCAATCTCGTTTCAAGCGGATGACGTCGAAGCAATCGAGCACATTGTGTAGCGAAGATCTCAGGATCAACCGAAGTTATCTAAGATAGAGCTGTCGTCACGTTGCCTGGCCACCAGAGTGGATGAGTTCGCTCAGACTCCGAAGCAGCACCTTGTTGAACGTGTCTGGCACCTCGACGTTCGAGAAATGCCGTTGTCCCTCGATCACGCTTAGCTTCGCGCCTTTGATCCGGTCGCGGATCGCTTCGGAATGGTCAATCGGCGTGACCGGGTCGGCTCCGGCAGCGATAATGCGGGTTGGGCAGGTGACGCGATGCAGACTGTCCTGATACGCCAGATCGGCGACGGCGGACGTACCGCCAAGGTATCCGGGAACCTGTGTCGCGACGAATACGTCACGAACGGCGTGATATGCGGGAGATGCTGCCTCGACAAAGGCATCCGTAAACCACAGGCGTTCGGTCATGTCCCAGACGGGTATCATGCCATCACGGCGCACCACTGCCTGACGTTCGGCCACCCAGCCGCGGTACCAGGGACCAGCTTGCGAGGTCGTGTTGCACAAGGTCAGCGTTGCGATCCGTTCCGGGTAGTTGATCGCGAGGCCCTGACCGATCATTCCGCCGGTCGAGATCCCCACCCAATTGACCTCTTCCAGCCCCAACACATCCATCAAGCCAACCGCATCGACTTCGAACTGGCTCAGCGAATACGGCCCTTCCGGCGCATCGGTGTCGCCATGGCCGCGCCAGTCATAGCGCAGGATGCGGTAGCGAGATTCCAGCGCATGCATCTGCAGGTCCCAGATCCGATGGCTGGTCCCCATGGCGTGCGCCATCATCAGGACAGGGCCATCGTCCCGCCCGTTCAATCGGTATGCAATGTCGATATCACCGACCTTTGCCTTCAGTAGCGTCATGTCGATGGTTCCGCTGCTTTGACCAGCACCTTGCCGATGAATTCTCCTGCCAGCATATCATGCAGCGCCGACGGCAGTTGCTCGAACCCCTCGACCGTGTTGTGGCTGGCAATCAGACGCCCTTCGCGACAGAGCGCTGCCATGCGTTCTCGCGCAAATGCCCAGCGTTCCGGATAGGAATAGCGCGAGAATCCGTGAACGGTCGCCTCACGCCCCCACAGCAGGCGCATGTTCACAGGGTCGAGATCCGGGCGGTCCGACGTGTTCGAAGCCGTACGTCCGACGATCAGAACGCGCGCGTACTTCGCAATGTTGTCGAACACGGCGTCCGCGATTGGTCCGCCGGTCGTATCGAAAACCTGATGCGCCCCGTCGGGCAGGGCCTCAGCCAGCTTCGCAGCATACTCGGGCGATTTGTGGTCCAGGCAGGCATTGGCCCCCAGTGTCCTGACTACATGGCGACATTTTTCCGGCCCACCTGCAACGCCAATGACGCGCATCCCTGCCAGCTTGCCAAGTTGCACGGCGTAACTGCCGACCGAGCCTGCTGCCGATGTGACGACCATGCTCTGCCCCGGCATGCATCTGCCAAAGAGATCCAGCGCGGTATAAGCCGTCAAACCCGGTGAGCTGAGTGCGGTCAGCCACAGCGTCGGATCGAACTCGTCCGAGACCACCGCCAGGGCATCTCCCCGCACCACCGCGTAGTCCTGCCAACCCAGCCGGGCGGTAACCAGATCACCCTTCAGCAAAACTGCGTCGTCTGTTGTCTCGATCACCTCGCCAAGCACGTCACCATCGATCAACTCGCCCATCTCGAACGGTTTCGTGTAGTTCTTGAAATCCTTCAGCCGCTGCCCCTGCCACGGCGACAGAGCGTGATAAAGCGCTTTCACGCGCACTTCGCCGGGCTGTAGCGCCGGATGTGGCACCTCCTCAACCTGGAAATGCTCGGGGCCGGGCAAGGTCGCAGGTCGGACCTTCAGCGTATAACGTCGGTTGATCTGTGACAGCATGGGCTCGATTATCCAGTTTCAATCCGACTAAACAGGAAGCTTCCCGTGACGACCAGTTTCGCACCCGTGGGCAATATCGAAATCGCCTATGTAGATAGCGGCCCGCAAGGCGCGCCGCCGGTTCTGATGGGTCATTGCTTTTGTGCCGATCACCGGTTCTGGGATGCGCACCTGCCTGCCTGCGCAGGGTTCCGGGCCATTCGGTTCGACACGCGGGGCCATGGTGCCTCGGGGCGCAGCGATGGCCCCTATTCCCTATCGCAGCTGGCAGGGGATGTTCTGGGGGTGATGGATCACCTGGGGCTCGATCAGGCGCACTATGTCGGCGTTTCCATGGGTGGAATGATCGGCCAGACGCTGGCCATCGAACATCCGGATCAGCTGTCTTCACTGACGCTGGTCAATACCACACCAAAGTATTCGAACGCCCAGCGTTCTCAGTGGCAGGAACGTGCCAAGCACGTCCTGACCAATGGGATCGAGCCTATCCACGAAGACCTGATGCGCCGATGGTTCACGGATCAGGCCTTGCGCGATGGTCTGGAGGGCGCGCGCTACATCGCCGACGTCATTCGCGGGTTTGACCGGCGCAGCTTTGCCTCGGTCACGGCGGCCATGTGCGAACTGGACACGCTCCAGGAGCTAGGTAGCATACGGATCCCGACGCTGGTTGTCGCCGCGCCGGATGATCCGGGCGTCCCGCGTGAGGTCAGCGAACGCCTCGCTGCCGACATTCCAAATGCGAAACTCGAATGGCTGCACCCGGCACGCCACTTGGCGTCACTGGAACATGTCGAAACGTTCAATCAGCTGCTGCAAGCGCATCTGCAGAGCGCAGCTATGAATGGCACCTGAAGAGGTTCGCACCACCAGTAGGGATCTCCCAGAGCCGACGTCGACGTGTGTGCCCGAATGCTGGAGTCGCAGAACGCCACCGGCCATTCGCGGCAGGTGCGAAGTTCAGCCTGACTGCGGCAGTCGGTCTGCGGACCCGAAGTTGCTGATAGCCGCAACTGCGCGATCGTCTGCTTTTTTGTCAACGGCGCTCGTCAGTGAGTTTGATTGCCTTGGGTTTGCCACGTCGTAAGACCAGCAAACCCGCAATGACAATCAGAGCCATGCCGGTGATTGACGTGAAGGTCGGCGCTATGCCGAAAAACAGAGTGTCCCAAATGGCAACGAACACGAGATAGCTGTACTCGAATGTGGAAATGATCGCGGGTGGCGCAGCTTGGTAGGCCGCTGCGAGAAGAACTCCGATCAGAACTGTAAATCCGGCGAGAACAACGAGGACCAGACCATCGGTCAGGTCCACGTTTGACCACAAACCAAAGATATAGGGATACTCGCGGACAAGCTCGGCGTCAGGCTGTGCCCAAATCAGCAACGCACTGACAATGAGACCCGCCGACATCATGACGGTGTTTTGCGCGAGGGATATGACGGCCAGCGGTGTGTCCTGACACTTCACCCGTGTCGTGATGTGCGCCAGAGCGTAGAATGCGGCTCCGATGATCGGCAGGATCGACCATAGAGAGAACGCATCTGTCCCCGGTCGCAACAGAACGACGACGCCCGCAAAGCCAAGCAAGACCCCCAGCCATCCGAAGGGGCCGACTGGTTCCTTGATGGCGTAGGCCGACAGCAGCGCCACAAAAATCGGCGCGATATAGTTGGCCGCACCAACAGTGGATAGGCTCAGGAAAGGGATGGCAGCGTAGAAGGCCAGAAACGTGGTAGTGATGAACACAGCGCGGAGAAGCGGCCACTTTCCCATTGCCAGACGCACGACGCCACGATGCGCGTCCCGAAACCAAAGAACCGCCATGAGCAAAGGTATGGCGAGCACGCCGCGCAGCGCGAACATCTGCCACAAGGTCAACTCGCTGCTAAAAAGTTTGAAGACGACATCCTGAATCGAAATTGTCAGGGCCGCTGCAATGATCAGCGCCACACCGCGCATGATGTTCTCTGGCCGGGCTATCGCGCTGTCACTCAAATCACTTTCCATGCCTCACGGTCTTGTTTTCCGTGAGATACACCAACTCGATTGGTTTGAGCATGCCTTGCGTTCTGAATCCATTATTGAGTATTATTTAATAATGGAGCGCGTTCCCACACACGGCATTGAAGTCTTTCTGACCATCGCCCGCGAAGGGTCGATGCGCGCAGCTGCGGACGCACTCGGTGTCGGCGCATCCGCCGTGACGCTACAACTGAAATCCTTGGAGGAGCGGCTTGGGATCGAGCTGTTTTTCCGAACGACTCGTAGCGTCGAGCTTACCGATGCCGGACGAGTCCTGTTCGACGCCGCCGCCCCCGCCCATCGCGACCTGATCTATGCAGTCAAGAAAACAAGGGAGATGGCGCAGTCCACAACTGGAACTCTACGCCTGAGTTTGTCGCGTGGAGCCTATATCGCGGCCCTCGCGCCTGCGTTGGACGTATTCCTTGCAGAGAACCCTGGCATCAATCTGGACCTTTCGTGGAATGAAGAACTGGTGGACATCGTTCGAGAGGGTTTCCACGGAGGCATCCGCATGGGCGATGTGCTGTCGCCGGACATGATAGCTGTCCGCGTCACACCACCCATCAAGTCTGCGTTTTTTGCGGCACCTTTCTACGTTGAAACCCACGGTGTTCCCAGGCGCCCACGCGACCTTCTGGACCACCAGTGCATCCGTCACAGACATCCCTCATCCGGTGCCTTGCGCGACTGGTGGGTGACGGAAAATGGTCAGGACAAGTTGATCGACCCACCTGCACGCCTGATCTTCGATTCGGCAGCGGGTGTCATCGAGGCGGCGCGAGAAGGGCACGGCGTCGGTTGGTCGATGAAAGCGACAATGAAAGATCACTTGAAGACCGGCGATTTGCAGGCGGTTCTCGAGCCTTACGCAAAGGATCTTCCACCATTCTATATCTACTACCCGAAGCAGAACAAACGGGTTGAGTGCCTCAGAGTGCTTGTGGATTTCTTGAAGGCCAGATTGAAGAAGCGGCCCGAAAGCTGACACCAGTCGTTCTGGGCTCCAAGCGTCATTCTCGGCATAGCGTTGGGGTGCGCCCAATGAAGTGGTCCGCTTTGAAGGCTCCTGTGAACCGGCACTCAGGAGGACCAGCGCCCGAGGCGTGCGATTTCTGATTTGACGCTGGATAAGCTGATCCTTTCAGAGGCAGCGTAGGGAGACTTCCGAGCCCTTCGCGTCGCCGCAAGTGCATCGACCATGTCCTGCAAGCGCATGGCGGTGAGCCAATGTCCGCCAACGGTCCGGGTGACGTTGGCGAAAATGACCCTCGCCAGATCTCTGGCACCCTCATGGATTGATCGGGTCACGTTGCGGGTTGGCGGATGATGCAAGATCTGTTGTGTCACGTACTCTCAAAGCGTCCTGAACGATGAGGGCATCTTGTTTCGCGTAGCCGGTTCAATGTGGTCGGCCACGCGCGAACTTGGTCGATCTTCATCCCGCCCTTCGCCGTCGTCACTCGGACCGTTGGCGTGACGCGGCTCAGTCCTTTCGCCACCGGTAATACGTCACCTGCGCGACGCCGAGGCGCCGGACGACCTCGCCGACGCTGACGCCCTCCGATGGCAGAACCTCAGCCCAACGCAGCTTCGAGATCATCACCTCGGGTTTGCAGCGCTTCACGTCCATCGAGCCTCTCCTTCGAACGAGCCGTTCTTTCGTTCAGGGCGGCGGCGTTCAAACGGGGAGAGTCACTGAGGATCAAAGCTGGCACTGGGGTAGTGGACTCCCTGGCGCAGGCTTCGCCCCTACTCGCACCGGAACCCTTCATTGGCGCCGGGGCCTCGGCGAGCTATACCCGGCCCGACCCGGCTCGTCCGGCACCCGAGGGAGGAGGCCCCGATGGACGCGAATTTCTGGCACGAGCGTTGGCAGGCAAATCAGATCGGCTTCCACCAGCCCAAGCCCAACGCGATGCTGGTCGCCCATATCGGCGCCCTGGATCTGGCGCCGGGTGCACGGATTTTCCTGCCGCTCTGCGGCAAGACGCTGGATATCGGCTGGCTGCTGGGCCAGGGGTTCCGCATCGCGGGGGCCGAGCTCAGCCGTCTCGCGATCGAACAGCTCTTCGAGGGTCTGGGCGTCACGCCAGAGATTACCGAGGCAGGCGCCCTGACCCGGTTCTCGGCCGATGGGATCGACATCTTCGTGGGTGACATCTTCGCGCTGGATGCCGCCACGCTGGGCCCGGTCGACGCCGTCTACGACCGGGCAGCACTGGTTGCCCTGCCCGACGGGATGCGGGCGCGGTATGCGGGCCACCTGCCGGTGCTGACCAGCCATGTGCCCCAGCTCCTCGTCACCTTCGACTACGACCAGAGCGTGATGGACGGGCCGCCCTTCTCGGTGCCCCGCGCGACCGTCGACGGGCTCTATGCATCGACCTTCCGGATCACCGCGCTCGCCAATGCCCCGGTCGAGGGTGGGCTGAAAGGGATCGCGCCGGCAACCGAGATCGCGTTGCACTTGTCTCCCGGCAGATAATCGGCCTCAATGGGCCTCCTGCACCGAAGCGGAGGCCGCGATGACCCACCTGACCGACGTCCAACGAGAGGCGTTCTGGCAAGACGGCGTGTTGGTCGTCGAGGATGCCGTGACACCGGATCAGTTGACCGCCCTTCGCGCTGTCTTCGACGGCTGGGTCACGGACAGCCGGGCACATGCCGAGGACTATGGCGAGACGCTCGATGGCCGCGCACGCTTCGACCTGGAGCCCGGGCACACGGCGGACCGTCCCGCGCTCCGACGGGTGCAATCGCCCGAGGAAGTCTCGGACGTCTTCGCCGATGTCATGCGGACCGCCCGGACAGTGGACGTGGTCGCCGAACTGATTGGCCCCGCCATCCGCTTCCACCACGGCAAGGTGAACTCCAAGCTGCCGGGTGCGGCGACAAAGGTGAAGTTCCACCAGGACTTCACCTTCCAGCCGATGACGAACGACGACATGATCACGGCGCTGCTGTTCGTCGACGATGTCACCGAGGAGAACGGGCCGCTGGAGGTCGTGCCGGGCTCGCACCGCGGCCCGCTGCACTCGCTCTGGCATGGCGGGGTCTTCACAGGCGCTGTCGACGACGCCGTGGTCGAGCAGAACCGCGACCGGATCGTCAGCTGCACCGGGCGCGCCGGTTCCGTTTGCCTGATGCACGCGAGCCTGCTGCATGGCTCGGCCCCGAACCTCTCGGACAGACCGCGCACGCTCTACATCACGACCTACTATGCCGAGGACGCGATCGAGCTGAGCCCCAATGCGCTCCCTTCCACGCTCAACCACGAACTGGTCCGCGGCGAGGTCTCGGGCCGGGTGCGCTGCAAGTCCTACGAGATGGAACTGCCGGAGGTGCCCAAGGATACCTCGTTCTTCGCCCAGCAGGCAGCGGGCTGACGGGCGCCTTTGCGGACCGCGACTGTCAGAGATCCATAAAGAACTGCACAATCTCGACGGCGGTTTTTGCGTTGCCGAGAAACGCTTTCACGCCGCCGCCCGATGGCTCGGCCGCAGGTGCGGCTTCGTTGATCGTGATGTTGAAGATCTCCGGGCTGTGGAAGTTCTGCGCGGGCGCAGGCGATGTGTAAATCTGGTCCTGGCTGACGAGGCCCTGGAACGGATGATAGCCCTGCATCAGACCCGTGCGCAGATCGACCCAGTGGCCGATCGGGACAGTGACCGACCCCTGATGTGGATGCGCCACCTCCAGGTCGAAGGTGTTGAACTCGTACCCGGCCTGCTCGCCGATCACTTCGACCAAGTCGACCATCTCGTCCGCATCTAGGTTGGGAACATCGTAGAGGTGCTCGTTCATATGGAGCAGCCATTCCGTGTCGGTCATGATCTCCGTAATCCTGGCACTGACCTGGAAGAAGCTCAGCAGCGCGTCGTCCGGTGGATCGTAGTCAAACCCCAGGTACGGTTGCCCGTCTTCATCGAAGTACTGCGCACTGGCGTTCCAGAATTCAAAGACTGTCGGCATCCATTCCCCCCAGGCTATCTGCTCGCGAATGATCACAGAGGGTGCGGGGGATCGCCAGCAGTTTCAGCGCAAGGGGGCCGAGGCCCGCGCGCCCTTGGGTCACAATGGTCATGTTGCAGCGCACAAATCGCCAGAATGTTGCCCGTGTCGCATTTGCAAACCGTGACCCCACTGCCTAGCGTAGCGGCAAAGGTGAAGGAGGACACCGCATGAGCACTTACGACGTCGTCGTCATCGGGGCGGGCCCCGGCGGATACGTGGCCGCGATCCGGACGGCACAACTGGGCCTGAAGGCCTGCGTGGTCGAGCGCGAGCATCTGGGCGGGATCTGCCTCAACTGGGGCTGCATCCCCACGAAGGCGATGCTGAGGTCCTCGGAGGTCTATCACCTCATGGAGCGGGCCAAGGATTTCGGGCTGACCGCGGACAAGTTCGGCTACGACCTCGATGCCGTGGTCAAACGCTCGCGCAAGGTGGCGGGGCAACTGAACTCGGGCGTCGGGCACCTGCTCAAGAAGAACAAGGTCGACGTGATCATGGGCGTGGCCTCCATCCCCGCCAGGGGCAAGGTCAGCGTGAAGGGTGACAAACCCGCCGAGCTGACCGCCAAGAACATCATCATCGCGACCGGGGCGCGGGCCCGCGAGCTCCCGGGGCTCGAGGCTGACGGCGATCTGGTCTGGACCTACAAGCATGCGCTGACGCCCAAGCGGATGCCGAAGAAGCTGCTGGTCATCGGCTCGGGCGCCATCGGGATCGAGTTTGCCAGCTTCTACAACACGCTGGGGGCCGACACGACCGTGGTCGAGGTGCAGGACCGCATTCTGCCGGTCGAGGACGCCGAGATCAGTGCGTTTGCCAAGAAGTCGTTCACCGCGCAGGGCATGAAGATCATGGAAGGTGCCATGGTCGAGAAGCTCGACCGCGCCGCCCCGAAGATCACCGCCCATATCAAGAAGGGCGACAAGGTCGAGAAACACGACTTCGACACCGTCATCTCGGCCGTCGGCATCGTCGCGAACACCGAGAACATCGGGCTCGAGAAGCTGGGCGTGAAGATCGACCGCAGCTTTGCGGTGACCGACGCCTACTGCCGCACCGGGATCGACGGCATCTATGTCATCGGCGATGCCACCAACGGCCCCTGGCTTGCGCACAAGGCCTCGCACGAAGGCACCATGGTGGCCGAGCTGATCGCGGGCAAGAACGACGTCCACCCGGTCTCACCCGACAGCATCGCCGGCTGCACCTATTGCCAGCCGCAGGTGGCGTCGGTCGGCATGACCGAGGCGCAGGCCAAGGAGAAGGGCCTCAAGATCAAGGTCGGGCGCTTCCCCTTCATCGGCAACGGCAAGGCGATTGCACTGGGCGAGCCGGAGGGGATGATCAAGACCATCTTCGACGAGGGCACGGGCGAGCTACTGGGCGCGCACATGATCGGCGCCGAGGTGACCGAGCTCATCCAGGGCTACGTGGTCGGCCGCCAGCTCGAGACCACGGAAGAGGACCTGATGCACACGGTCTTCCCGCACCCCACGCTGTCCGAGATGATGCACGAGAGCGTCTTGGACGCCTACGGTCGGGCGATCCACTTCTAGGTGAGGCGCTGGTTCGACAGGCTCTGCGGGCTGCGCTGCTGCGAGTGCGGCGCGCTCCAGCGCGCGTTCTGGTTGTCGTGGAACAGTCGGCGCTGGTTTCGGGCACACGTTCATCTGTGCCCGGAATGCGGCGTCGGCCTGAGAACCAAGCTCTCACCCCGGTCATACCTGCTCCACGCCCTGGGCCTTGTGACAATCGTGGTCCCAGCTTTTCTGGTATCGACGGCGGTAGTCGCCCAGTTCGATGCATTGACCTACGTCGATACGCTGGAGCGCACGCAGCCAAAGGTCGTTGGGTTCGTTCTGGCATGCATCCTTCCCGTCCTCACAAACGTGATCATCAACTGCCGAGTGTCGAAGGTCGTTCGGGTCGAGGACTGGCTGCAACGAGACCATCAGCCAAATGGCGAGCCGCGACGCGGCGACCGTGACAAAGGTAGCAAGAGGTCTGACGAAAGTGGTGTGTAGCCGAGACCGGCTTTAGAAAGAGAAAGCGCATGTGCACCCAAACGATGACAGTGTTGGCGAGATCCATGTCCCGGGCGCTCACAGCCGTTCTCGTCGTCCTAGCACTGGTCCCTACCCCTGGTTGGGCGGGTGACCCGGTCGTAGACTATGAAGACACTGACCCCGAAATGAACGCGGCCATCGATCAGGCTCGCGCCACGCTGCCGCACTTCTTCGAGCAACTCTACAATCGTGTCGACGAGTTGGAGTACTTTGGCGTCAAGGTCGCAGTGCCCACGACCTCGCGCCCCGGTCTCGAGCACATCTGGGTCGGTCCCTTCCGACCCAAGGGCGACGGGTTCGAGGGCTACGTCGCCAACGAGCCCAATCACATCGAGGGGCTGGCGTTTGGCGATCTTCTCGACTTCACAAGAGATCAGATCACAGACTGGAGCTACGTGGTCGAGGGGCGGCGCCACGGCGCTTACACGCTGCGGGTCATGCTGCCGCAAATCCCTCAAGCCCAGGCCGCGGAGATCAAGGCCACTCTTGCCCCCCTCCCCTGACGCTTGACGCCACCTGCCGATGCGCCGCACGCTTCACCGAAAAACTGCGGGAGGACGACGGATGATCAGGGCGATCGCCGCTGGGTTGCTGATGGTGATGCTCGCCGGGTGCGACTACGTCGCGTCGCTGGACGCGCCGCTGCCCCAGACCGAGGGGGCCGAGATCCAAGACGGCCTCGCCGGGGAGTGGGTCATCGCGCAGGACTCGCTTGTCATGGTGCTGACGGTCGAGGAACTGCCGGGGGAGCAGCTCGGCGTTCGTCTGTTCGCAACGACCTACGATCCGGATGATCTGACCCAGGGCCTGCCGTACGCGATCGGGACCTGGCGCGGCTGGCCCGCAGTCGTGGACGGACGCACGTACTTTGTCGCACGGCTCGAGTCGGTGGACTACGCGCCTGGCGGCGATACCGAGATGGATGCCTGGCAGGCACTGGTGCCAACGGCTGCCTATCATGTTGCCCGGGCCCATATCGCCGCGGATGGCAGGCTGACGCTCCACCTGCTGGCAGAACGGGATCTTGCGACGCTCGATGCCGCGTCGAAGCCTGTCGTGCCGGACGTGCCGGCTGTCAGGATCACCTCGGTCGACCCAGGTCTTCTGCGGGAGCACCTGTTGTCCAGCCCGGAGGAGACGACGTTCACCTGGACGCTCGGCCCCTTCGACCGGATTGGGGACGTCGCACCGCGCTAGGCCAGCCCCGGCCGCCACGACGATGCGGCCCAACTTCCGCCGCCAAACGCCAGTATTGACCGGATCGGCGGTTCCGGCCACGCTGAGCGCGGGGAGCAAGGGGAAAGTCGATGATAAGAATGCTGAGCGCCATGTTGTGCGCGCTGCTGTTTGCTGGTTCGGCCAGCGCCCAGCAGGTCAATGTCTCGGGCACCTGGCGGTGTACGGTCAACGCACAGTCAAGCGATCCGGCGTCCAATTACGGGCTGGAGGTCGACGTGCAGATCGCACCGAATGGCCAGCTCTCGGGGCGGGGTGTCGTGATCTATCCCCAGCTTTCGAACCCGTTCACGCAGATCCAGGGGTTCGGCGACTGGAGCGTGCTTCCCTCGGACAACCCCGCGAACGCACCGCTGGTGAAGATGCGGCTGCAACCCCAGGCTGGCAACCATCCGATCGTCAGTTGGTTCGCCCGCCCGGCCGGTCAGGGCAGGATGTACAACCTCTTCCAGGGCACAGCGCAGAACGGACACCAAGTGCAGGTCGAGACACAGTGCATGCGGATGTGAGGCAACCCCTGCCTCACCCGCCGAGCAGAACTTCGTACCCGAAGTAGACCGCCGCCAGAAAGAACGCGATGGTGATGGCACCGGGAATGTACTGACCGAAGTACTGATTGGCGTTTCCGGGGAAGAGGCGCGCCTCGACCTTGGCTTCCGCCCGTCGTCGTGCCCTAGACAGC
>JBCCDA010000118.1:0-12045 GCA_039033215.1 Pseudomonadota bacterium
AGACTACGAATCTGGGGGTCGGGGGTTCGAATCCTCCCCGGCGCGCCATCCTCGACCAGAGACCTTCAGACGACGACGCCGAGGTCTTCTTGCTGTCCAATTTCGAACACGCGCTGGTACCGTGCGACTTCTTCCTGAGGTCCCATCGCTTTTGACGGGTTGTCGGACAGTTTCACTGTCGGGCGCCCGTCGGCGGAGACGACTTTGCAGACCAGGCTGAACGGGTCGAGCCCGCCATCCGGGGCCAGCCCGCGAAAGTCGTTCGTCAGCAGTGTGCCCCAGCCGAAGCCCAGGAGCACTCGGCCCGCGAAGTGCCAGTAAAGCCGGCGGATCTCGCTGACGTCCAGGCCGTCGGAGAAGATCATCAGTTTTTGTGCCGGATCCTGACCACGCTCCTCCCACCAGCGGATTGCGGTCTCGCCCACCGTGATCGGATCACCCGAGTCGACGCGGATCCCTGTCCAATAGGCCAACCACGGGGGCGCGTTCTTGAGGAAGTTTTCGGTCCCAAAGGTGTCGGGGAGGATGATCAGCAGGTTGCCCGCATAGTCCTTCTGCCACTTCTCCTGGACGCGATAGGGCGCCTGAGCAAGATCCTGGTCGTTACGGGCCAGCGCGGCATGCACCATGGGTAGTTCGTGCGCATTGGTGCCCACGGCCTCGACCTCGCGGCGCATCGCGATCAGACAGTTCGACGTTCCCGTGAACTTCTCGCCCAACCCCTCGATCATCGCCTGGACGCACCAGTCCTGCCAGAGAAAGCCGTGCCGCCGCCGCGAGCCGAAGTCGGCGATCCGGAGACCGTCGAGATCGCGCAGCGCCGCGATCTTGTCCCATACCCGGCTCATCGCCTGGGCATAGAGGACCTGGAGCTCGAACTTACCCATGTGCTTGAGCACGGCGCGCGAGCGCAGCTCCATCAGCACGGCGAGCGCCGGGATCTCCCACATCATGGTCTCGACCCAGCGGCCTTCGAACGTCAGCTCGTACTGATCGCCGCGGCGTTCGAGATGGTAGTCGGGAAAGCGAAATCCCTCGAACCAGTCCATGAAGTCAGGCTCGAACATCCAGAGCTTGCCGTAGAACGTATTGCCCCGCAGCCAGGTGCTTTCCCCGCGCGAGAGCGTGAGCGATTTGATGTGGTCGAGCTGTTCGCGGAGTTCTCCCTCGTCGATCAGGCGTGCAAGAGGCACGTTCGACGAGCGATTGATCACGCTGAAAGTCACCCGCGTGTCGCGATTGTGGCGCAGCACAGACTGCGCCATCAGCAGCTTGTAGAAGTCCGTATCGATCACCGAGCGCACGATCGGATCGATCTTGAAGTTGTGGTTGTGGACGCGCGTGGCGATATCGGTCATCGGCTGGGCTCGGTCAGTCACTGTTCCTCGATCATGCACAGAAATGAGGTCCGGTCGATGATTGCGTTGCAGGGCTGCCGCATCAGCGCGCTGCCGGCGCCGCCGATTTGTGCACATTTTTTAGGCAGGTCGGTCTCCTGCATATTGTGCGTGCATGGGGGCCTGACTTCAGGATGCAACCTATACATGAAGGTCATCTTAAACATCAGATAAATTTGGCAAAACTCGGTTGCACCCCAGACTGGCACGCTTCTTGTATGATCAATGGACAGGTAGCAACAAGCACCACAATAGTCGGGGAGCAGCAATGAAGCTGGTTATCGCAGTGATTAAGCCTTTCAAGCTCGAGGAAGTGCGCACCGTGCTCTCGGGCCAGGGGGTCCAGGGCATGATGGTTTCCGAGGTCAAGGGCTTCGGTCGTCAATCGGGACACACAGAGATCTATCGCGGCGCCGAATACACGGTGAACTTCGTGCCGAAACTCAAGCTCGAGATCGTGGTCAACGACGATCAGGTCGACTCGGTGGTCGATGCGATCGCCAAGACGGCCCAGACCGGCAAGATCGGCGACGGCAAGATCTTCGTTATCAACGTCGAGCAGACGGTGCGTGTGCGTACCGGCGAGCGCGATGCAGACGCGGTCTGATCCCAGGCCAAACATCCAACAAAACACGTGAGGGATAACACAATGAACCGTACGACTTCCATTGCGCTCGGACTGGGGCTGGCGCTCGCCGCCGGCCCGGCCATTGCGCAGGATGCCGAACCGCTCACCGTCGAGGCACTGCTTCAGGGCGAGATCGGCTTCATCTTTACAACGTTCATGTTCCTGGTCGCGGGCTTTCTGGTCATGTTCATGGCCTGTGGCTTTGCCATGCTCGAGGCAGGGCTGGTCCGGTCCAAGAACGTCACGATGCAGTTGACCAAGAACATGGCGCTCTTCAGCCTTGCTGCTGTCGCCTACTATCTGGTCGGCTTCAATCTCATGTACCCGGGCGATGGCTGGATGGTCGAGGGCTACCTCGGTGCCATCGCGGCCACGTCGCTCGAGCCGGTGGGTGTCGCAGCCGCCGACGTGGGTGACATCACCTACGCCTCGGTCGGCTCGGACTTCTTCTTCCAGCTGATGTTCTGTGCGGCAACGGCGTCGATCGTCTCCGGTGCGCTGGCCGAGCGGATCAAGCTCTGGCCGTTCCTGATCTTCACCGCGATCCTGACGGGCATCATCTATCCGATCCAGGCTTCGTGGAAGTGGGGCGGCGGCTGGCTCGACGGCATGGGCTTCCAGGACTTCGCCGGCTCGACGGTCGTGCACTCGGTCGGTGGCTGGGCGGCGCTCGCCGGTGCCATCATCCTCGGCTCGCGGATCGGCAAGTACAAGGACGGCAAAGTGCAGCCGATGCTGGGTTCGAACCTCGCTCTGGCCACGCTGGGCACGTTTATCCTGTGGCTGGGCTGGTTCGGCTTCAACGGCGGTTCGCAGCTCTACATGAACTCGGCCGGCAATGTGGCCGACATCAGCCGGATCTTCGCCAACACCAACGCGGCAGCCGCCGGTGGCGTGTTGTCGGCGCTCCTGCTCACGCAGATCATGTACGGCAAGGTCGACCTCACCATGCTCCTGAACGGCGCTCTGGCAGGTCTCGTCTCGATCACGGCTGAACCGCTTGCCCCCGGCATTGGTGCAGCGATCCTGATCGGTGCCGTCGGCGGTGCGATCGTCGTGTTCGGTGTGCCGCTTCTGGACAAGTTCAAGATCGACGACGTGGTCGGCGCCATCCCGGTTCACCTCTTCGCAGGTATCTGGGGCACGCTTGCCGTCGCCATCCACACCCGTGCCGACGAAAACGGTTTTGTCGCGCAGCTCTGGGTGCAGTTCTTCTCGCTTGCGGTGGTCGGTATCTTCGTCTTCGCGGTCTCCTTGGTCCTTTGGGTCATCCTCAAGGGCGCCATGGGCATCCGCGTCAGCGAGGAAGCCGAACTCCAGGGCCTGGACACCTCCGAGCTCGGGATGGAGGCCTATCCCGACTTCGGCAAGGGCAGCCAGACCATCTGATCTATCGGATCCCCAGTGGGGGCCATGTTGGCCCCCGACCTACAACCCGGGCTACGGCCCGGGTTTTTTTGTTTGGCCTGCCCGGTGGCGCCCTTGCACCGGATGGTTGGACCGCAACCGGGTGTAGCGCAGCGGGTGCGCCCGAGCCTGGGAGGATCCGGCAGGAGAGGATCCACATCACGCGGTCGCAGCGTGATGATCTCGCTGATGAAGATCCTCATCAAACTTCTATCAAATTGCATATGCGGTGAGGATTGACAGAGATCCGGCAGCGTTTGGCGGCGCAGGCGAGACGTCTTGCCGGTCCAGTCAAACGCGCATCGGCGCAGCGGAGGGGCCGTGGCAGGTGCCGCTGGCGCGTCCGGAACTGCCGCTTCGCAAAGGTGAACTTGGCATGTCTGCCGGGCGTCAGGCGGTGCGCCGTGCCGCGTTCCAGCGCGCGCTGCCTGTCCTGGGGGCGCGCCTGCGGGCGGATGCCGCGGCGCTATCTGCGGGCTGCATGCATTTTAAGCAGGGCGGCAAACCGGTAGATGCCGTGGACGAATTTTCCGTAGGGAAGCGTGACGAAGAACGCCAGTACGACACCAAGGTGCACGGCCAGCAGCCAGCCCATCGCCGAGGTATGGCGAAACAACAGAAGCGCGATCCCCGTAAGCGACACGAAGAACAGCAACCCTATGAAGCCGGTGTCCATGCCCCACCGGCGTGTGCCCTCAGGTGCGGGGTCGGTGCGCAGCTTGATCCAGAGGAGTGCCGCAGGCCCGACCAACAGTCCGATGCCGCCAATGGTGCCCAGCACGACGGGGGCCGAGTACCAGCTATAGGGTGCCTCCCACCCCAGGAAGTAGTGCATCAGCGTGCCGAGCGAGGTCGAGGCAAAGCACAGCAGGAATCCCCACATCGTCATGGTGTGGGCGTGGCGTCGGGACTGGCTGTAACCTTCGTCCACATCGTTGCAGCCGCCGCCATAGCTGCCGAGGTGCCGTGTCGATCCGGCGTCCTTGAAGGCACCAACCCAGGCGTTGAGCGGGATCGGACCGCCGCCGGTGGATTTCCAGAAGGATCGCACGCTGAGGATCATGGCCAGGATCGCCCAGCCGAAGGTCGCGCCGCCCAGGGCGACCATCGTGTTGTGGGGGATGACGGCGTAGAATGCGCCTTCGCCGGTGTGCACACCGGTCATGACGGTGCCGTCGACCAGCAGCATCGCGCCCAGCAGGGTGGCGATCAGGATCAGCGACGTGGCCAGCGCGATGATTGCCCCGTTCCTCTCGAACGCGCGGCCAAAGCCCTTGGGAAATGCGTGCTCGGCGTAGCTCTCGACGCGGAGGTCGGCTAAGGTCGCGGGCAGGTTCACCCCGAACGGATGAGGCGGCGCGTACTGGCAGGCGTGCCAGCAGCCCTTGCAGTTGTGGCATAGGTTCGCGAGGTAGCTCAGGTCGCCATCGTTGAATGACCTGCGCGCGAACATCTCCGGAAACACGGGACAGTAGCTCTCGCAGTAGCGGCAGGCGTTGCAGATCTCCGCCACGCGGCGGGCCTCGGCCGTGGTGGTGAGCGGTCCTTCGGTGTCCAGCATCTTGTCCTGTCCTCTCCGTTGGGCGCCTCGCGGTCCCGGGTGCGGCTTGTTCGCACCTGCCGGGCACATGCCCGGCCTGCCGCGTTGGCGGCGGGACCGCCGGTCCCCTAGTTTCTCACATATCCCGCTGCGGACTGGCCGGCCTTGCGTCCGAACACCGACCCAATCGTGATCCCGATCCCGGCCAGATACCCTTGGCCCAGCACATTGCCCGCCATGATCTCGCCGGCCGCCCAGATGTTCGCCGCGGGCTTGCCATCGGCCATCTGCACCTTCGCACCCTCGTCGACCGCGACGCCCATGTAGGTGAACGTGATCCCGGGGCGCATCGGGTAGGCGTAGAAGGGGGGCTGATCCAATGGCCGCGCCCAGTTTGTCTTGTCCTGCGACAGCCCTTCGGTTCGGCAACCGTCATGGACCGTGTGGTCGAACGCGCCGGGCACACAGGCCGCGTTGTAGTCACGCACCGTCTTGGCCAGCGCCGCCACATCCAGTCCCAGCGCCGCCGCCAGCCCCTCGACCGTGTCAGACTGAATCGGCGGGTACAACGACGGCATGAACAGCTCCAGCGACTTCGCGTCGATGATGGAATAGGCGATCTGATCCGGCTGCTGCGCGATCAGGCGTCCCCAGATGGCATAGCGCTTGGGCCAGAAGTCCTCGCCTTCGTCATAGAACCGCTGGGCGTCCCGGTTGACCATGATCGAGAACGGCACCGAGTCGATCCGGCTCACGATCCCCGCGTCGAACTTGGGTGCCCGTGCGTCCAGCGCGATGGCATGGCACTGATCCGCCTCCGCCACGCGCTCCATCCCGGCGGCCAGGAGCTCCTTCAACAGCGTGCCCTGCGCATATTCCGTTCCACGGATCGTGAAGTTCCGCGCGGCAGGCCCCCAGGCCTCCTCCAGCCACTCGAGGTTTGCCTGGAAACCGCCCGAGGCCACGGCGAGCGCGCGTGCCCTCACGACCGTATCGAACCCCCGGTGCCGTAGGCGCGCGGCGTTGAAGAACCCATCCTCGATCTCCAGACCCGTGATCTCGGCATCATAGAGGACATGGACCCCCTGCGCCTCGGCATGGCGGTACAAGGCATTCAGCAGCGCCTTGCCTCCGCCCAGGAAAAACGGGTTCGTGCGCCCCAGCGATAGCGTGCCGCCCAGCGCGCCCTGAAACCGCACACCGCGCTCGCCCATCCACTTCGCGATATGGCGGCTTTCATCAATGGTCATCCGGGCAAGCCGCTCATTCGTCTTGCCGCCCGTCACCCGCATCAGGTCGTCGAGGTACTCGTCCAGCGTATAGGCCCCGGTCAGCACCTCGGTCGGTTCGTCATGGGCCGCGCGGTGGTTGCGCACGTGGCGCGAGTTGCCGCCCCGAAAACCCTTGGGCGCGGCTTCGCAGACGAGGACGCTCAGCCCCCGCTCCGCCGCCTCGATCGCGGCGCAGAGCGCTGCGTTGCCGCCCCCCGCCACCAGCAGGTCATAGGATCCCAGATCGGACATTCGTCTCGTCTTCTCCTCACGTTGATTTTCTGTATGCAATTGTATACAGTGCGTCAATCACCAACGGTACGGAGGTCGTCATGCTGGATGTCCAAGCCCCAACCGACCGCGCCCGCACGGCCTTGCGAGGCGCCTATGCCGAGCTCACGCAGGAGATCCGGGAGTATCCGGTGCCGATCTCTGGCTGCGATGCGCAATACAATCATCTGTTGGCCGAGCGTCGGCGGGTGCACGCGGCCCTCGAAGCACTTGATGCGCCCATTCACATTCCAACCCCGCGGGCACCCTGATGTCTGGCACTTCGGGTTGGTCCGGGTGCCGCGCCCGAGAACAAATCCGGGACGGATTTTTCGAGGGGTATGTCTTCACCGGACCGCTCGCGGGCCGGTGCCCGCGTGACTCGGCGGCCTGTGGATAACCGAACACAACCGGAACACTCTTTCCTCAACGCCGCCGGCGGGTTAGGGTGCCGGGATGAACAGTTTCTCCGAAGAAGACGCCTTTGCCGCCTTCGATGAGCGCCCCCTGTCGCAGCAGGCGATGGGGCTGCCGCCCTATCTCGAGGGGCTGAACGAGCCCCAGCGCGAAGCGGTCGAGATGCTGGACGGACCCGTCCTGTTGCTGGCAGGCGCGGGCACGGGCAAGACGCGGGCCCTGACCACGCGGCTGGCGCACCTGATCCATCTGAAGAAGGCTTGGCCAAGCCAGATCCTGGCCGTGACGTTCACGAACAAGGCCGCGCGTGAGATGAAGAAGCGGGTGGGCGCGCTGATCGGTGGCGCGGTCGAGGGGATGCCGTGGCTTGGCACCTTCCATTCGATCTGCGTGAAGATCCTCCGGCGGCATGCGGAACTGGTCGAGCTGAAGTCCAGCTTCACGATCCTGGACACGGACGACCAGATCCGGCTGATCAAGCAGCTGCTCGAGGCCGAAGGGATCGATCACAAGCGCTGGCCCGCGCGGATGTTCGCCTCGATGCTGGATCGCTGGAAGAACAAGGCGCAGGGTCCCCGCCAGGTCCCCGCGGATGAATGCGGGTTCGCGAACGGGCGAGGGGCGGAGCTTTATCAGGCGTATCAGGAGCGGCTGAAGACCCTGAACGCCGTCGATTTCGGTGACCTTCTGCTGCACGTGGTGCATATCCTGCAGCGCCATCCGGACGTGCTGGCCGACTATCAGGGGCGCTTTCGCTACATCCTGGTCGACGAATATCAGGATACCAATGTCGCGCAGTACATGTTCCTGCGGCTTCTGGCGGCCGAGCATCGCAACATCTGTTGTGTCGGCGATGACGACCAGTCGATCTATGGCTGGCGCGGTGCCGAGGTTGGCAACATACTGCGCTTCGAGAAGGATTTCCCCGGCGCCGTCGTGATCCGGCTGGAGCAGAACTACCGCTCGACGCCGCATATCCTGGCCGCGGCGTCGGGGGTAATTGCCACGAACTCGGACAGGCTGGGCAAGACGCTGTGGACCGAGGCCAATGACGGCGAGAAGGTCCGCCTGATCGGTCACTGGGATGGCGAGGAGGAGGCCCGCTGGATCGCCGAGGAGATCGAGGCCCACCAGGGCGGCACCCGGGGGCACGACCCGATCAGCCTGGACGATCAGGCGGTGCTGGTGCGGGCGAGCTTCCAGATGCGCGCCTTCGAGGACCGGTTCCTGACCATCGGACTGCCCTACCGCGTGATCGGCGGGCCGCGCTTCTACGAGCGCATGGAGATCCGCGATGCCATGGCCTATTTCCGCGTCTGCGTGTCCCCGGATGACGGGCTGGCGCTGGAGCGGATCATCAACACGCCCAAGCGCGGCATCGGCGACAAGGCGCTGCAGGACCTGAACCTGATCGCGCGGCAAAACGGGATCGGTCTGCTCGACGCCTGCCGGATTGCGGTCGAGGAGGGTGCGCTGTCCAAACGCGCCAACAAGGCGCTGGGCGAATTGCTGGCAGGGTTTGACCGCTGGGCGCACATGCTCTCGGCGCCGGATGCGAACCATGTCGAGATCGCGGAGATGATCCTGGACGAGTCCGGCTACACCGGCATGTGGGTGGCCGACAAATCGCCCGAGGCGCCGGGGAGGTTGGAGAACCTCAAGGAACTGGTCCAGGCGCTGGAGGAGTTCGAGAACCTGCAGGGTTTCCTCGAACACGTCTCGCTGGTGATGGACAACGAGAGCGAGGACGGGACACCCAAGGTGTCGATCATGACCCTGCACGCGGCCAAGGGGCTGGAGTTTCCGTGCGTCTTCCTGCCAGGTTGGGAGGACGGTCTGTTCCCCAGCCAGCGCTCGATGGACGAAACGGGGCAGAAGGGCGTCGAAGAGGAACGCCGCCTGGCGTATGTCGGCATGACCCGGGCCGAGGAACACCTGACGCTCAGCTTCGCCGCCAACCGGCACATGTACGGGCGCTGGCAAAGCTCGATGCCCAGCCGCTTCATCGACGAGTTGCCGCCCGACCATGTCGAGGTGCTGACGCCGCCCGGCCTATACGGGGGCAGCTATGGCGCGGCCGGCGCCAGCAGAAGTCCCGTGGACACGCCCGCAGGCTCGGTGCTGGAAGAACGCGCCGTGCAGTCGAACACCTACAACTCACCCGGCTGGCGGCGCATGAACGAACGCCGCGGCCGGAAGGGCGTGGGCAGCCCCCGCGAGGCGCGAAGCCTGATCATCGACGCCGAGGCCGTGAGCGCCTTCTCGACCGGCGACCGGGTCTTCCACCAGAAGTTCGGCTATGGCCTCGTCTCCGCCATCGAGGGCGACAAGCTGACGGTGATCTTCGAGAAGGCCGGCGAGAAGAAAGTGGTGGCGAGCTACGTCACCCCGGCGGCACAGGCCAATCAGGACGTCCCGTTCTGAGCGAGCTGCGGCCCCACGATGTTGGGAGCTCGCTGAGGCTTGGGCACCGAGTTGGCCGCTCAGCGGACTAAGCGGATCTAGTTTGCTTTGGGTCGTCAAGAGCGGATCTGGAAAGTCATGCGCGGGAATTTCTAGTCGATAGGCTTGTTTTTCTCGTAATAAGACCTTCGCTAGGACAACGAGCGTAGGCCGCAACTTGGAGGTGGCAAGCGGTTCTTTATCAATTGACTTTTGGAAATAGATGTTTGCCAATGAAGAAGCTTTTCTCTCGAAGGATTAATCACAATGTTTCGCTTCCTGACAACGTGCGCGTTGCTGACTGCTGCCGTCACAATGCATCAGATACCTGCGTTCGCTGGTGAAAATCATCATGAACCCGTCATTATCGATATGGAGAGCGCCTCCTGGAAGACCATGAATGATGCAGGGGTCGAAGTTGCAGTCCTCTCTGGCAACCCATCCGAGCCTGGGGTCTATTCGCTTATCATGAAGGTCCCCCAAGGGGTGAAGACATCCGTTCATACTCATGCCGACGTCTGGCGTCACAGCGTTGTCATTTCAGGCACTTTGTATTTCGCGTTCGGCGATGGATGGGATGCGGATAGTCTGATCCCGATGGGTCCTGGTACATTCTTTGCAGAGGGGCCAACGGACGCTCACTATGCTTGGGCAAAAGACGGACCTGTCGTCGCATTTGTGACCGCGATGGGACCAACATCGACAGAGGCACTAGCTCCTCCTCCAGAGTGAGACCCAGACTGGTGACTGTCGGTACGGGCTCAACGCAGTCATTCACCGGGAAGGGTGGTGGTGGAGCCACTCAGGTCAGATGCGGCACAAAAAGGGGTTTCTCGTTCTTCTGATGTCGATCTACCAGCTTCTTCATCTGTTTGCCTTTGCCAGGGATGTACCGGGCCGGTTGCGGGCGGAAGTCAGGGCTTGTGATCCCGGGGAAGAGCCGCAGGATCTCCCTTTTTGCGTCAGGGGACACGGTCTTCATCGCCTCGGGCCCGGTGAACAGACTTTCGGTCGGCGCACCGTTTGACCAGACGATTTCGTGCCGCTCGAAGAGCATGTGGAAGTACTCGACCTCCGTTGCATCGGCCTCGATATCAATGCCGACGAGTGGCAGCAGTTTATTGGCCGGGATCAGCAACTCATCCTTCTCGAACATGCGTTTTGCAATGACTGATCTCACCATCACGCGGTGCTGCCGGGACACCAGCAAGTCCGTTTCAGGCAGGTTGTTGCCCAAAGAGCCTTTCCGAATGCGCACCGGCCTGAGCTCGGGTTTTGCGACAAGATTGTGCCTGGTCACCCTGCTGGAACCGATCCAGCGAACAGGCTGACTGCCATGATCCATCGTCATCACCTGGTCGCCGGCGCTCAGGTTCTCTATCGGGACAAGGCCATGTGGGGTCGCGATGACCGTTCCACGTACGAAGCAAACAACATTGATGATCTCGAACTGCCTGAGGTCATCCGCAAACTCGACGACATCCGGATCGGTGAACGTGTTGAGCGTGTCCGAGCCTCCACCGCCCCTGACATCGTTGAGCGCATCCTCCTCCAGCACGCCGACGTTCAGGGTATCGGCACCCCCGTCGAGCCGAATGTTGTTGCCCTCTACCCCGTCACCGAGGGTGACTTCGTCGTTTCCACCCCGTGTCCGGATGTTGTTGAATTCCGAGTCATCCCCAAGCGTGACGGTGTCGTCCCCGCCGCGGACGTCGATGTTGTTGACCTCACCGTTTGCACCGATGACGAAAGTGTCTTCGCCGGTGCCACCAAACACGTTGATTCTGCTGCCATCGGCGTTGAAGTCATCTCCGGCCGTGAAACTGTTGGTGCCGTCGCCGAGGTCCAGATTGCCGTCGAGGTCGAAGTCGTCACCGGCGGTGATGGTGTCCCCGCCGTCCTCGGACCCCTGGTATAAACCCAGATCCACGTTGTCGCCGACATTGACCGTGGAAGAGGCCGCGTCGCTCGCATCGAGCTCGACATCCGAGATGTTCACATCGCTTGCGATCTCGAACACCGGGTTCATGCCGGGGTCATCGAACTCGATGGTCAGATCGTTCGGGTTGCTCTCATCGAACCGGACTTCGAAGCTGATGTCCGCGCCGCCTGAATTCGTGAATGTGACGTCATCCGAGAGCGACGGATCGATAATGTATACATCGCCGTCTGTCGCTTCCACGTCGCCTGCATTGGCATTCGTGATGATGACGATCGCCACGGAGCGGCTCCATTCAGTGGGTTCTGAGATAAATCAATTCAATTTTAAATTGAGTAGCGCAGAACAGCCTTCTTTGTGAAGGGACTTGATTGCCGCAACTTGTCCAACCCTTTGTAATTCCTTGGTGGAACAAGGACTATTTCTGGATGAGGTCGGGCTCAGGAGTGGATATGCGCCAGTGGACCTGCGCCAGTTTCCAGCTCGCGCAGGGGACGGCCGCATCCCAGGCCAACAGGTTCACGCCCAGCGAGTTCTTCCTCGCTTCCGTCTGGGACATCGTGCCCTTGTCGACAATAGACAGGTCAGCCACTCCCGCAGCCGGTCCCGCGTCGAGTCCCCCGTGCTACGCGACACTTTTCGGCAGCGCAAGCGCCAGCGAAGACGATATTGCCGTGGCCTTGACCACCGCCACACCCGAACAGATCATTTCCTTGCGCCAGGCTGATCTCGAT
>JBCCDA010000119.1:0-11960 GCA_039033215.1 Pseudomonadota bacterium
CGCCTCGCCGACGGCTCCGAGCTCGTGGTGCGGACACAGAATGCCCATGACCACTTCGTGCCGTTCCGCCCGGGCGATCCGGTGGGGGCGGCGGTGGGCCCGGACGGAGGAACAGGACCCCGACGAAGTCGGTGCCCTGTGAGTGCGGAAGTGCTCGGTCACTCCGCTGCCGCCGTACCGATCATGCCGCCTGATTGCCGTTCCCAGAACCGGGCATAGAGGCCACCGTGAGCCAGCAGGGCCTCATGGGTTCCTTGCTCGGCAATGCCTCCTGCGTCCATCACCACGATCCGGTGCATACGCTGAATTGTGCTCAGCCGATGTGCGATGGCAATGACAGTTTTGCCTGCCATGAATTCGTATAGCGCTTGCTGGATCTCAGCCTCGACCTCGCTGTCCAGCGCCGAAGTGGCTTCGTCCAGGATCAGAATCGGGGCGTTCTTGAGCACCGCTCGGGCCAGGGCAATCCGCTGGCGCTGACCCCCGGACAACCGGACTCCCCGCTCGCCAACCTGGGCCTGCATGCCACGGAAACCGTCCCGATCCTCCAGGTCCGGAATGAACTGGTCCGCGGAGACACGTCGCGCGGCCTCCCACAACTCGTCCTCCGTTGCCTCCGGCCGGCCATAGCGGATGTTGTCCGCGATGGACCGGTGCAGAAGCGAGGTGTCCTGCGTGACCATCGCGATCTGGGCGCGGATGCTGTCCTGCTGGCAGGCAGCGAGATCCTGCCCATCGATCAGAACCCGTCCCGCGTCGGGGTCGTGAAACCGCAACGCCAGATTGACCAGCGTGGACTTGCCCGCACCTGAGCGCCCGACAAGCCCGACGCGCTCTCCCCCGGCGATGGTCAGGTCGATGTTCGTGACACCTGTGGGCCCCGAGTCCTCGTCAGGCTTCCGCCCGTAGCTGTGTGTCACATGATCGAAGCGGATCTCTCCCTGCGCGAGCTTCAGGGGCTGGGCATCAACCTTGTCCTTCAACCGCACGGGTTGGCTGATCGTCTCCATCCCCTCCTGCACGGTGCCGATGTTCTGAAAAAGCGACGTCAGGTTCCACATGATCCACTCGACCAGACCGAGCAGCCTCACGACCAGCGCCACCGCGGCGGCGACCACACCGACCGTCACCGCCCCCTCCGCCCAGAGCCAGATCGCATAGCCGATCACGCCCCCGATCAGGAACGTGGACAATCCTGTCATCGCTATCTCGAGCTTCGTGTGAATGCGGCTCTGACGGGCGAACGCCGCCCGGAAATCATCAAGCGCTGCCTTCGAGTACTTCTCCTCCGCATCACCGTGAGCAAACAACTTCACGGTCTGGATATTGGTGTAGGAATCAACGATGCGCCCGGCGAGCACGGATCTGGCTTCCGCCACCTGCATCCCGGCCCGCGTGATCTTGGGCACAAACCAGAGCGCGAGACAAATGTAGGCTCCGAACCACAACGCCAACGGGATAAGTAGTCGAAGATCAACTTCCCCCAGGACGACCGCAGCGCCCAGTATGAACGTCAACGCATACCAGAGTGCGTTGGTGATCAGGTAGACCGAGTCGTTCAGCGCGGGCGCCAACTGCAACTGCTTGTTTGCCAGCCGTCCCGCGAAGTCGTCAGAGAAGAACGATACCGATTGGCGCAGCAGCTTTCGGTGGGTCCGCCACCTGACCAGCGTGGCCATTGGCGCATAAAAGCCCTGCTGCATCAGAAACGCGTCAACGATGTAGGCGAACGGCCGGATCGCCAGGGTGACGATGATCATGACGATCAGCTGATCCTTGTGATCCGCCCACAACGTCTCCGGATCGGCCGCCATGAGGATGTCGACCAGATCCGAGGCATAGCTGATCATCAGCACTTCGATCACGGCCACCATGAGGCCCAGTACCATTGACACGAGTATCAGCCACCGTGCCGGCCAGAGCAGGTGAAAGTAGAACGCCACGAGCGTGCCCGGGAACTCCCGACGCTGGTCGTACGGTTGATAGGGATCAATAAGGGTCTCGAAGAAGCGAAACATGACGGAATCCATGGATATGAGACGGTCAGGTCAGCCCGTGCGCATCGATGCGGCAGCGTGGGCGTTCAGACAAAAGCGCGCTGTTTCAGCGGTGCCTGCAGTAGATGACCGGGCCGTCCATGGATCCCTCCGTTGCTGAGCGGGATTTATAACCGGATTCCGTGACAACGTCGAGACCGGCGCGCTTGCGTCCACACCCGCGAGGTCGGTATGTGGACCATCGATGCGCGGGGAACACAACCGAGGGTACAGATGAACGCGATGGAAGCCGAGAAGGCGAAGGCAGCGGCGTGGTTCGCTGAGCTGCAGGAAATGATCATCGCCGCGTTTGAAGCGTTGGAGGATGCCCAAACCACCGGTCCTCACGCCGACCTGCCGCCCGGCCGGTTTGAGCGGACACCAACGAGCCGGCCTGGCGGCGGCGGCGGCACCATGGCAGTCATGCGCGGCGGGCGCTGCTTCGAGAAGATCGGGGTCAACGTCTCGGAAGTGCACGGCGAACTGGAGCCCCGCGCGCAGAAGGCGCTCACTGCGCGCCATGAGATCCCTGGGCTTGAGGATGACCCCCGTTTCTGGGCCTCCGGCGTCAGTCTGGTCGCGCACATGCGCTCACCCAAGTGCCCGGCCGTCCATATGAATACGCGCATGTTCTGGACCTCGGGCGCGTGGTGGTTCGGGGGTGGGTCGGACCTGAACCCGATGGTCGAAGTGCCTGAGGAAACCGCGTTCTTTCACGGGATGCTCCAGAAAGCGTGCGACAAGCATGACCCGGATTACTACGAAAAGTTCAAGTCCTGGGCGGACGACTACTTCCTGATCCGCCACCGAGGTGAGGCCCGTGGGGTCGGCGGCATCTTCTACGATGACCTTTCAACCGGGGACTGGGACTCCGACTTCGCCTTCACCCAGGACGTTGGCCGCGCGTTTCTGGACGCGTTCGTGCCGATCACCGAAAAGCGGATGTTCGAGAGCTGGACCGAGGAAGACCGCGCGTGGCAGTTGGTCAAACGTGGTCGCTACGCCGAATTCAACCTCGTCTGGGATCGCGGAACCAAGTTTGGGTTGGAGACCGGGCACAACATCGACGCCGTTCTGATGTCCATGCCTCCGGTGGCCACTTGGCCGTGAAAACCGGGATTGCCGGAAGGTCCCCCTGCCGAACTTGAGATCACTATCAGCAGTCTCACTAGGTCTCGGCGGGCCCACAGCAATCGCCCAAGCGGCACGAAGGAACAAAGACTCGGCCTGCCCGGCCGAGCACGGGAGTCTTGCAACGTGTTGAGCGTCCTCGTTGCACGGTGGCATGATAGGCTATGCCCCGGCGGGGAGCATTGAGAGGGTTGGCGGGTGAAGGACGCTGGGCGTCAAACTGAGGTGCTTGATAGCCCGACGTTGGACAACCTTGGATCGGAGGGCCAAGAGGATCAGGGCAGCGCCTGTTCCAGATGGACTCTCGCCTTCGCCGCACCAAGCGTCGAGGATGCCTATCGCGCCTACCGCAACCCGGTAATCCTCCAGTTCCTGAGGTGGTTGTTGGGCGTTGGCGCCGTGCTCGTCTTCGCAGGTTCAGCCATCGACTTCTATCGACTGGACAGCGACAAGGCATGGCTGCTCACCGGTATCAGGGTCGCCGCGTCCCTTGGGATGCTCGGCGCGCTGGTGCTGACTTGGACAGCCTCTGTCCAGCGCCACCTCCAGACGTTCATCGCGGTCGGGACATGTCTGCTGCATTGCATGTGGCTGATCTCCGTGCCCATCGTCGGGCCGGGCATCGCAGAATACACCGGCGTCCTGCCCATCAACATCATGCTGACGTTCCTCGTCTCGGGTCTGATGTTCCGTCATGCGAGGATCGTGGCAATCGGGGCGGCGGCAGCGTACGCGGCGGCACTGGCCTGGCAGCTTGGTGACGCGGCCCTGGCGCCGATCTTCTACCTGACACTCGCGGCCCTCTACGCGGGCTTTGCGGCATATGTGGCTGAACGCGCCCGACGCGAGGCCTGGGTCGAGGGAAACCGGTCGGAAGAGTTGCTGCTGAACGTCCTGCCACCGACGATTGCCGAGCGCATGAAAGGCGGCGAGGCCCTGATCGCGGACCGGTTCGACGAGGCGGCGGTGCTCTTTGCCGACATCGTCGGTTTCACCGAGATGTCGTCCGAGATGGACCCGGCCGAGCTCGTCCGCATCCTGGACGAGATCTTCCGGCGGTTTGATCTCATCGCGCTCGACCTCGACCTCGAGAAGATCAAGACGATCGGTGACTGCTACATGGTCGCGTGCGGTCTGCCAGCCGGTCGCGAAAGCTCGGCCTGGCGGATCGCCGAGGCCGCACACCGGATGCGCGGCGAGATCGGCCAGGTGGGCGAGCGCTACGACACGAAGCTTGCCGTCCGCATCGGCATCCATTGCGGCCCCGTCGTTGCCGGGGTGATCGGACGATCAAAGTTCATCTATGACCTCTGGGGCGATACGGTGAACGTTGCGAGCCGCCTCGAATCAACCGCCGAGCCTGGAGCGATCCAGATCTCGGGCCCGATGCGCGCGCGTCTGAAGGCGGAGTTCCAGACCAGCTATCGGGGCGAAGTGGAAATGAAGGGCAAAGGCATGCAACCGGTTTGGATATTGGGCGGGCGTCTCGAATGAGCGGCGTGGCTCTGGTGACAGGGGCGTCGTCGGGCATCGGGGCGGCCTGTGTCCGGGCGCTGGCAGCGAGGGGCTGGCAGGTGGTTGCGATGGCGCGCCGGGCCGAACGCCTGGCGGATCTTGCGGCGGAGACCAGCTGTCAGATTGCCCTCGCAGACGTCCGCGACAGTGCGGCAGTGGCGGAAACTCTGGCCACGCTGGAGGTTGACGTTCTGGTGAACAACGCAGGTCTGGGCGCGGGGTTCGAGGGGCTGGCGAACGCAACCGCAGACGACATAGACCGAACGATCGGCACGAATGTCACTGCACTTCTCGACATGACCCGCCAGTGCCTGACCGGCATGAGAGCGCGCGGACGCGGACACATAGTCAACATCGGCTCGGTCGCCGGTCTCTACCCGATCAACTCGGCGATCTATGGCGGCTCCAAGGGCGCGGTGCACCTGATAAGCCAGAACCTGCGGCTGGAGCTGCGGGGAACCGGGGTGCGTGTCTCCGAGATCTGTCCGGCACGCGTGTCGACGGAGTTCTTCCAGGTCGCGACCGGGCGCGAACCCGACGTCCCGATCGAGGTTCTCAGCCCACAGGACATCGCAGACGCCGTCATCTTTGCCGTGGAAGCGCCCCCCCATGTGAATGTCTCAACCATCGAGATTCAGCCGGTGGGGCAGACCTTCGGCGGCGCCTTCTTTGACCGGGTAGAGGGCGCGACATGAGCCAGATCGCGGTCGTGACGGGCGCCTCATCGGGGATCGGTGCCGGAATCGTGCGAACGCTCGCGGCCGCGGGGATCGAGGTGCATGCACTGGCCCGGCGGCCGGACCGTCTGGCGGCACTGTCCGCGGAGACGGGATGCACCACGCACATGGTCGATGTCACCGACACAGTGCGTCTTGCCGAAGTCATGGGTAGTCTTCAGCCGGACATCCTGGTCTGCAACGCAGGGCGCGGCGCGGGCTTCGAAGGGCTCGCCAGTACCTCGCACGATACCCTCGCGGCGACGATCGAGATCAATGTGACCGCGTTGCTCGACACGATCCGGCTCGCCCTGCCCGGTATGATCGAGAGGGGCCGTGGGCATGTGGTGACGATGGGCTCGGTCTCGGGTCTCTACCCCTCGGTGTCCTCTATCTACGGCGGCGCCAAAGGTGCCGTCACCCTGATCGGCCAGGACCTTCGGTTGGAGCTTCGCGGCACTGGTATCCGCGTCACCGACATCCGCCCTGGGCGTGTCACCTCGGAATTCTATGACGTGGCCGTCGACGATCCGGACTTACGCGTGCGGACCAAGGCCACGGGTATCCGCGAGCTCGTGCCCGAGGATATCGCCCGCGCGGTGCTCTATGCCGTCACGGCGCCATCGCACGTCAACGTCTCTGCCATTGAAATCCAGCCGATCGAGCAGACCTACGGCGGGACGCAATTCGATCCAGGCTAGCGACCGGGCGCGGGAAACACTTTCCGGAACGCCTGCTCGCCCTTGGGCGAGAACGTCACGACGCGGCTCTCTGGCATACGCTGCGCCCACCCCAGGTCCGTGATCCGGCGGAGCAGCGCATTGCCGACGCTACCGGCCAGATGCGGGCGCCGGACCGACCAGTCCAGACACAGCTTGCAAAGGGGACGTCGGCGCGTTGACAGTTCGTCGATGTCGACACCGAACGCGGACAGGTTCGCCTTGCCTGCCTGGGTCAGAACAGGCTCGGGGCCCTTGATCTCGATCGTGCCGCGGGCAACCAACGCATCCAGCATCGCCACCCCCATCTCCCCGGCCAGGTGATCGTAACACATGCGCGCTCGGCGCAGCGCAGGCTCGCGCGGACCCGTTCGCGCGCGGGTGGCGCCGGTGGATTGCGCCAATCCCATCAGCGCTTCCAGGACACTGGCAACCTCGGCCCCTGTCAGCGCGTAGTACCGGTGTCGCCCCTGTTTTTGGGGATGGACCATTCCGCCCGCCTCGAGTTTCGCGAGATGCAGTGACGTCGTCGACTTCGTCACCCCGGCGATGTCCGACAGCTCGGTTGTGGTGAGCGCGCGCCCGTCCATCAGCGCCGACAGCATGTTCGCGCGCGCCGGATCACCGATCAGGCTGGCAATGCGGGCAATGTCTGGACCGTCCTTCATGGTTTGATCGATGCCAAACCATTGCCGACAATTCAAGCGCTATGTTGCGCCGAACTGTTGGAGAAGGAGACGACCAATGTCCATTACCTGTTTCATCCGATACGAGATCGATCCCCACAAGCGCGACGCGTTCGAGGTCTACGCCCGAAACTGGGGCCAGGCCATCCCTGCCGCCGGGGCCGACCTGGTCGGCTACTTCTCGCCCCATGAAGGGTCCGCAACCGTCGCCTACGGCGTCTACCATATCGACAGCCTCGCAGCCTACGAGAACTACCGTGCACGTCTCGCGGCTTCCGAAGCGGGACGAGAGAACTATCTATTCGCTCAGCGCGAGCAATTCATCCGGCGCGAAGACCGGATCTTCCTGCGTCGCGCGTCGTTGCCACATGCCGAGAGGGTCCCCGCATGATCGCCGTCATCTTCGAGGTCGAGCCCAAGGACGGGCATCTCGAGCCGTATCTGGATATCGCGCAGTCACTGCGACCCGAGCTGGAAGCCATCGACGGGTTCATCTCGGTCGAGCGGTTCTCGAGCCTTACCACACCGGGCAAGTATCTCTCGCTGAGCTTCTGGCGCGATGAGGCCGCGCTGCAGGACTGGCGCAACCGCCCACGTCACCGGGCAGCCCAGTCCACGGGACGGGAGGTGCACTTTGCCGGTTATCGTCTTCGCGTGGCCCCGGTCGCCCGGGACTACGGGATGACGGAACGGGCGCAGGCTCCGGCGGATGCGCATGTGTTGACGGATTGATCGCTCAGCCGGCTTGGGCGGCCGTAACCGGAGCAGCCTGGTGATCGGTCAGCCGCCAAGCGCCATCCTCCCAGACAAACCCGTTGCAGGCCATCAACTCGATACCGTCGATCTGCTCGATGCAGATGACCATGGCGGTCCCACCCGTCACAACGGCGCAGGCGCCCGAGGGCCATAACTCCGGCGGTTCCTGTTCGGTGAGCAGGGCCTGCCAGCTTTCCATGACCGAGCGTCTGCCGGTCAGGGCGGACCAACCTGGGTGAGTGCAACTGACGGGCCGTCGTGCCGCCCAGAGCGCCTCCATCCCGACGGTGTCCCCGTTTCGGATCGCCTGGTAGAAGGCGTCGTTCGCCAAGAGGACATCGTCCTTCACGGCGTCAGATCGGTGTCAGACGGGCAATGCCCAGCGGGATGTCCTTGTCCCGGTGCCAAAGCCAGACCTCGTTGAACCGTTCGATCGGGATGTGCCCGGGCACGGAGTACGCCTGTCGGCCCTCCGGTTTCAGAAGCGGCCCCAACGCGGTCTCCGAGCGGTAGCCATCCAGACCAAGCGCCACCACGGCCTGATCGCCCTCAGGTGAACGGAAGTTCGGTTCGAAGACGATCACGGGGCGGGATGCGGACTGATAGACACTGATTGTGCCCGTCGTCTCGCGGTAGCTGGAGCCGATGATGGCAGCACGATGCGTCACCACAGCTCCTTCGGGGATCTTCGCCTCGCCTGGCCGCACCGTCTCGCATGCCGCGAGGACGAGCATCAACACACCGATGATGACTGCCCTGATCACCTGCATTTCATGCATGTCCGCTGGTTCCTACCTCATGCCTAAGGTACCGAAACCAACGACAGAGGCAAGCGGAGGCGTTCAATGTCTGCAGGTTATGCGGTTCTTGGTTGGGGCTCGCTGATCTGGGATCTCGACGATCTCGCGCCGAAGGTGTCGCTGCCATGGCACATGCGCTCGGGCCCGCATCTGCCGATGGAATTCACGCGGATCTCGCCCAAACGCAAGATGGGTCTCGCCGTGTGCCTGGATCTCGACCATGGCGTCGACTGTCCGACCCATGCGATCGCCTCGCGCCGCAGCAGTCTGTCCGAAGTCATCAGCGACCTGGCGGCCCGTGAACGGGCGCCCTTGGAGATGATCGGAGGGGTTTGCCTCACCACCGGTGAGCGGCAGGGGCGCGAGGGGATCGCCGCTATCGTGGCGGAGTGGTGTGGAGATGCCGGATGGGCTGGGGCCGTATGGACCGACCTGCAATCCAACTATGCCGAGATGTCGGGCCACCCGTTTTCTGTCGCCGCCGCAATTGCCTACCTCAAGACCCTGGATGGGGAGAGCCTGGAAGAAGCGGTACGCTATCTGGCCCTGGCCCCGGCCGAGACGCGGACACCACTTCGAGATCAGTTGGCTCAGGACCGCTGGTGGATCGAGCAGGTTGACCGGCTCTTGCCGTCCAGCGAATGTTGACCACGACTACGGCAGGTCTGGAACTGCGACGAGGGGGAAACAGATGTCGAAATCGGAAGACGTAGCACGGACGCTTCTGGGGATGCGTGCAAGCGGGCGCCGCATTCCCCCGGCAGATTGGTCTGGGCCGCCAGTTGCCAGCCTTGCTGACGGCTATTCCGCACAAGATGCTTTGACCAAGATTCTCAGCGCGGAACTGAATCAGACCATCATCGGCTACAAGATCGGGGCCACCAACCAGACGGCGCGGGATCTTCTTGGTGTCAGCGAGCCGTTTTTCGGACGCCTCTACGCGGAACAGACCCACCCTGCTGGCTCAGTCATTGACGCAGGTGCGATCTATGTGGTCGCCGAGCCTGAGATCGCTGTCGAGATCGGGCATGAGCTCTCGCCGGATGCTGCACCCTTCGATGCCGCTGCGATCGAGGCTGCGACATCTGCCCTGCTTCCAGCGATCGAGATCATCGCCAGCGGGTTCGATCCCTGGACTGGCGCGGGCGGCCCGACCATCATCGCGGACAATGGCGCGCATGGTCTCTGGGTTCCGGGAGAGCCTATGTCTGACTGGTCCGGCTTCGATGTTCTGGACGGCGAGATTGAGGTCAACGTGACGGGTCACGATCCGATGACGGGCCGCGGTGGTGCTGTCGACGGTGGACCGTTCGCCGCCGCCGCCTGGCTGGCCAACGCCCTCGCGGCACGCGGAGAGCCGCTACGCGCCGGCACCCGGATCTCGACCGGTACGGTGACGCCGCCTATCGCCCTGAGCCCGGGAATGCGGATCGATGCCAGCTATGGTGCGCTGGGCACGATCTCGGTCGAGATTGGCGGGGCCTGATCCTCTCAGACCACACCCGACGCCAGCGCGGGGATTTCCGATCCGCGGCCGCCTACAGTCACGTGGCAACGGCAGATGGCGCCCGGCGCGGCCATCATCGGCGGGATAATCCGGCACGGCCCCTTGCGTGGCGCCCCACGTTTCCGCAAGGAAGTGACCAGGGAGGACGGACATGGACGAATTCGATTACGTGATCGTGGGTTGCGGCTCGGCAGGGTGCGTGCTCGCCAATCGGCTGTCGGCCGACCCGGATGTCACCGTCTGTGTCCTTGAGGCCGGTGGCAAGGACTGGCACCCCTACATCCACCTCCCGGCGGGCTTCATCAAGACGTACTCGATGCCCTCGGTGAACTGGCTCTACGAGATGGAGCCGTCGGACGGCACCGCCGGCCGGAAGATCGCGGCGCCCCGGGGCAAGACCCTTGGCGGCTCGTCCTCGATCAACGGGCATATCTACAACCGTGGTCAGGCGGCGGACTACGATCACTGGGCGCAGCGCGGTAACCGCGGATGGGGATACCGGGATGTGCTGCCGTACTTCAAGCGGCTGGAACGGCGCGACGGCGGCGACGACACCTACCGCGGCCGTTCGGGCAACCTCGTCGTCACGGACCCGAACTGGCGCCATCCGCTCTGCGACGCGTTCATTGAAGGGTGCGTGCAGGAAGGTATTCCTCACAACCCCGACTACAACGGGGCAAGCCAGCTGGGCGTCAGCTATTCGCAGCGTACCATCAAGGATGGTCGTCGCATGAGCGCCGCGCGCGCTTTCCTGCACCCCGTGATGTACCGCCGGAACCTCGAGGTCCGGACCCGGGCGCATGTCACCGGCCTGATGCTGGACGGCAAGCGTGCAACGGGCGTGCGTTACGCCCGGGGTGGCCGGATGGGGTCGCGCCATGAGGTGAAGGCCCGTCGCGAGGTCATCCTGTCGGGTGGGACCTACAATTCGCCGCAGGTGCTCGAACTCTCCGGGATAGGCGACCCGGAACATCTGCGCGCTGTCGGGATCGAGGTTGTCCATGCATTGCCCGGTGTCGGCGCCAACCTCCGCGACCACTACGCCCCCCGCTTTGCTGCCCGGGTGAAGGGGATCGACACGATCAATCAACGGGTTCGGGGTCTGGGTCTGGTGAAGGAGGCGGCGAACTGGGCGATCAACCGCTCCGGCGTGCTCTCGGCGGCCCCCACCATGGTCTATTGCTTCTGGAAGTCCGAACCGCACCTGGAGAGTGGCGATGTCCAGCTCACTTTCACGCCCGCGAGCTATGCGGAAGGGGTGCAGGGGAAGCTGGAAGACACCCCTGGCATGACATGTGCGCCGTGGCAACAGCGGCCCGAGAGCCACGGGTTCAGCCGGATTCGCTCGGCTGATCCTTTCGAGGCCCCGGCGATTGATCCGAGGTATCTGAGTGCCGAGGAAGACCGCCAGGTCGTCGTGAAGGCAATGAAGCTTGCCCGACGTCTGCTCCAGACGGCGCCCCTGAAGCCCTTCTACGATGGGGAGAGCTACCCGGGAGACACCTTCCAGACGGATGAAGAGTTGCTCGAGGTTGCCCGAGAACGGGGAACGACGACCTTTCACCCGGCAGGGACGTGCCGGATGGGACCTGCGACGGATCCAAGCACCGTGGTGGATGACACGTTGAAGGTCCACGGGACGGAGGGGCTGCGTGTCGTCGATGCCTCGGTCATGCCGATGATGCTGTCGGCCAACCTCAATGCCGGAACGATGATGATCGCGGACAAGGCATCCGACATGATCCGCGGGGTCGCGCCACCAGAGGCTGCCGAACTTCGCCAACCAGCCGAGGCCTGAACGGTGGGGCACAGCGGCCATGCGCACCCCAGGTGCGCCGGGAGGGACTTTGCCCTCCCGCTGCGGGGTGCCCCAGCAGATGGCCGCATCGCCCAACGGCAACCATCACCGTACGAGGCAAGCGCCCGCCTCTGAAGATAGCAAATTCTGTGCAGTTTTAGCCAAATCTTAAGGGATGCGGCCTAGAACCTCTCTCCGCATGCCGGGCATGGGCGAGAGCCCCTGTCTGTAAGTCGACAAGAGTACCCCGGCCACCGACGACCGGTGCCTCAGACGGTTGGTTCACCACCACCCAG
>JBCCDA010000120.1:0-11712 GCA_039033215.1 Pseudomonadota bacterium
ATCCTGACACGGCGCGGGCCAAAGACCCGGTCAAAAGCTGTGGGACTGTCAGCCATTTCTGTAACTCCTGAAACTAATCGTCAAAATTTTTCAGCCGGACTTCGGCAGCAGCTTCGCGATGCGCGCGCCCAGCTTCAGCAGATTCATCTGCGTGCCGCGCGGAAGCTTGGCGACCTGCGCGTACCAGGTGTCGAACATCTCCATCATCTCATGGGTCTCACGCATCCGGGCGATCACTTCCTTGGGCGTCTTGCCATCACCGTCGGCCAGCGCGCGCGCGGCCTCGACTGCCCGCAGCGTCGGCAGGAACTCGCGGGTGCGCCGGCCTTCGACGACGAGGCGCACGACCTCGAACAGATCGCGCTCCGAGGTGAAGTGATCCCGCCGGTCGCCCAGTTGGCGGCTGACACGGATCAGCCCCCAGCTCTCGAGCTCCCGCACGGCGGTCGAGACGTTAGAGCGTGCAATGCCCAGGGCCTCGGTGATCTCTTCGGCGTGGAGCGGATCGGGCGAGAGGTGCAGCAGCGCATGGACCTGCGCGACCGATCGGTTGACGCCCCAGCGGCTTCCCATCTCGCCCCAGTGGAGGATGAACTCCTGCATGGCCGGTGTCAGTTCCATCGTGCATTTCCATCATTTCTGTTGCGACTGAAATAACTGTCGGGATAGAAGACGTCAATCGCATCCACTGCGGCATTTCAGCTCCGCGCGTCTCGCTGCTAGGGTCACGCTCGCGCTGCGTCGCCGCGTTGCTAGAAGGACAGCCATGGAACACCCGACCTCAGAGGCCGCTGTGCCAGCTCTCGCCCGTCCCGGCTGGTGGAGACGGCACGCGCTTGCGCTGGTGGTTGGCATCTCGATGCCGCTGATCTTCCTCGTGATGACGTGGCTGGTGCAGGGGATGACGCCTGGCGGCCCCTGCCCGACCTGCGACGTCCCTGCGGCCCCGGCGCCCCTGCCCTCCGGTCTGGAAGCGCCCGCACGCGCAGCCGCCGACGTCGGGCGCTGGGTTGCGCATACCCGCGCCCTGGCGCCGGATCTGGCGGGCCTCCCCGTGGTCTTCGAGTGGCAACGCCCGGCAGACGACGGGCTCGGGCCGCCCCGGCGGACCGCTCTGGCCATGGCCGCGGACGACATGCGCGCCCGCTATGCGGTTGCCGTGCCCCTGGTCCTGATGGTGCTCGTCAGCGTGCCTGTCTGGATCACCGCGTTCCTGGTGCTGCGCCACGCGCCGCGGATCTGGCAGGTAGGCGCGATCGGATTGTCCGCCGTCGGCGCCGTTGTGAGCTGGCAGTTCGAGGACAGCCATCCCGTGCGCGTCTTCGTCGCCGAGCACCTTCTTGGCCGGGCCGCATTGGCCTCGCAGGCCGATGGCGCCGGCTACACCATGATCACGCCGGAAGTGTGGGTTCTCACGTTCGGCGCGGTGGACATCGCGACGGTGATGGCCGTCTCGGCCAGCACGGCCGTCTTCGTGGTTTTTGCCTGGCTCGCCCTGGCCGATCCCGGCGGGCCCGGGGCGCAACAGCGCATCCAGCGCCGCGCCCGCACCTTCAAGCTGATGCTGGGGCTTGGCGCGCTTGTGCTTGTGCTCGCCGTCGCCGCGGCACACGAGCTGCTGAACTGGTCAGCCGTCCTGCTCGCGCCCGACACGCGCGCGGCAGTCCAAAGCCTCGCGTCCTCTGCAGGGCTCTACTGGGGCGCGCTCTACTCGCTGGTGCTGGTTGGCATGGCTGTTCCGGCGGCGGTCTCGATCCAGCTCGACCTGCACAGACTGGCCGCGGTCCCGGATGCCCCGACCGTCGCCGCGCTGGGCGAGGAAGTCGGGTTCCAGTTCGATCTTCGCCATAGCGTGACGACCCTGATGACGCTGGCAGGACCGGTGCTCACCGGCCCGGCGCTGGAGCTGATCAAGGTTCTGTCCAGCAGCGGCTAGTGCGCGGCTTCAGGCGGTCAGCCCCTCCGGCTCCGGCAGGCCGTTGGCCCGGCAACAAGCCGTCAGCGTGTTGGCCAGCAGACACGCGATGGTCATCGGGCCGACACCGCCCGGCACCGGGGTGATGGCGCCCGCGACCGCCGCGCAACTATCGAAGTGGCAGTCGCCTACCAAGCGATGCTTGCCCTCACCCTTCTCGGGCGCCGGCACGCGGTTGATGCCAACGTCGATGACGGTCGCCCCGGGTTTCACATACTCGCCCGTCACCATCTCGGGCCGGCCGACGGCGGCGACCAGAATGTCGGCCTCCTTGCAGACCGCGGCCAGATCCTTCGTCCGCGAATGCGCCACGGTTACCGTGCAGCTGTCCCGCAGCAGCAAATTGAACATGGGCTTGCCGACGATGTTCGAGCGGCCGAGCACCACCGCGTTCAGTCCGGACAGCGACCCGTGATGGTCGCGCAGCATCATCAGGCACCCAAGCGGCGTGCACGGGACCATTGATTTCTGCCCCGTCCCCAGAAGTCCGACGTTCGAGATATGAAAGCCGTCCACGTCCTTGGCCGGGTCTATCGTGTTGATCACGATCTCCGAGTTCATGTGGTCGGGCAGCGGCAACTGTACCAGAATGCCGTGGATCTTGGGGTCGGCGTTCAGACGCTCGACCATGGCGATCACCTCGGCCTCGGAGACGGAGGCATCCATGCGGTGCTCCTCCGAATGCATCCCCGTCTCGACCGTCTGCTTGCCCTTGTTGCGGACGTAGACCTGGCTCGCCGGATCCTCGCCGACCAGCACGACGGCCAGCCCAGGCGTGAGCCCATGGGTTTCCTTCAAACGCGCCACATGCTCGCCCACACGGCCCCGTACGTCCGCTGCGAACGCCTTGCCGTCGATGATCTTGGCTGCCATCCCGCCCCCCAGTTGTTGTGTGCAGAACCCATAGCGCGCAGGCGCATCTAGGGGAACAGCTACGAACGACGCCCCGGCAGCCATAACCGCCGTCAGCCCGGGCTTTGCGTCAACCGCCCCTCCGCCGCCTCGCTGACGAAATGCGCGATCAGCGCCGTGAGGCGCGCGGGCCGGTAGCGGGCGGGCCGGTAGGCGAGATGGAGCGGCGCCCCCGGGGGATGCCAGTCCGGGCAAAGAACGTGGAGACGGCCCGCCAAGATATCCTCGCTCACCAGCCACCACGGCAGGACTGCAAAGCCCAGCCCCGCAACCGCCAGGCGCCGGGCGGCGAAGACATTGTCGGTCCGGTGGGTGCTGGCGCAGGGCAGGTCCGCCACCGCGCCGTCCGGCCCTTGGACCCCTGTCAGCGCGCTGGCATAGGGCCCAAGCAGCACGGCAGGCAGTTCCGCCAGCGCCTCCGGGGTATCAGCCGCACCCAGCGCCGGTGCCGCGACGATCACCCTCGGCATCGTGCCGAGAGCGCTCACGATCAGACCCTCGTCAGCCACGGGGCCGATCCTGAGCCAGAGGTCGATACCCTCCTCGGTCAGATCGCGGGGCGCGTCGTCGAGCCGCCAGTCGAGCCGCACGCCGGGATGCGCCGCCGCAAACCGCGCTGCGCTATCGGCCAGCAGCGTCTGACCAAGTCCCAGGGGGGCCAGCACGACCGCCGGGCCTTCCAGGGCCTGGGTTCCGCCACGCAGACGGTCCGACAGGCTGTCCCAACCCGCGAGCAGGCTCTGCGCTTCCTCGAGCATCAGGCGCCCTGCGTCCGTCAGGCTCATGTCATGGGTCGTGCGGCGAAGAAGCTCGGCCCCGACATCGGCCTCCAGTGCCCGAAGCTGGCGGCTGACCGACGGTTGCGACAGCCCGAGCGCCCGCCCCGCGGCCGACAGCGATCCCACCTCGACGATTCGCACGAAGAGACGCAGCAGGTCGATCCGGTCCAGGGTCTTGGTCATTTTAACATCCGCTTTCTGAATGACCAATATACAGCATATCTGTCTACCGAATTCCACGGCGGCGGCGCATCTTCCTCCTCACCGGGCACAGACGCACCGGTCAACCCTGAGGAGACTGCCATGAACCGCCGCTCGATCCTGCAATTTGGTACCGCAATGGGTGCCGCCAGCTTCACCGCCATCCCCGTCAGCGCCACCGCTGCCGCATCGCAGCCGCTCGCCGATTCGCGCTTTGACCACATGTCACTGAATGTCCGCGACTTCGATGCGATGATGGCGTGGTACCAGCGGGCGCTGGGCTTCACCGTCGCCGTTGCCTGGCGCGTCGACGCGCTCAATGGAAAGCGCCTCGCGTATCTCGACCTGGGAACCACCCGGTTGGAACTGGTCGAGGCGGACTCGGACGGCATTGGTCTTCCGGAGGCGGCCGACTTCCTGGACCACTTCGCCCGCACCGGCTACGGCCATCTCTGCTTCGCTGTGGCGGACGTGGACCAGGTGATGGACGACCTCGCCACCGCCGGCGTGCCGACCTTCGTCCGGCCCGAGACCTATGACCTCGACGGCACGCCCTACCGCCGCCGCGTGGGTTTCATGAAGGACCCGGAGGGCAACGTGCTGGAGTTCGGCGAGCCGCTGATCCGCGTGGGCTGAGGCCTCTCAACCGCGGCCACGATAGGGCTGGACCCCGGTCTCCGGGATCCAGACCCCTTCCGGCGCCGCACCCGTCTGCCAGAAGACATCGATCGGGATGCCACCACGCGGATACCAGTAGCCCGCAATGCGCAGCCAGCGCGGTTTCACCGCCTCGACGATCCGCTTCCCCACCCCGACAGTGCACCCTTCGTGAAAGGACCCATGGTTCCGGTAGCTCGTCAGGAAGAGCTTCAGCGACTTCGACTCCACCAGCCACTGGTCGGGGATGTAGTCGATCACCAGATGGGCGAAATCGGGCTGCCCCGTCACTGGGCAGAGCGAGGTGAACTCCGGGCACACGAACCGCGCGACATAGTCCGTGTCGGGGTGCGGGTTCGGCACGGGGTCGAGCCGCGCTTCCTCCGGCGAGGCCGGCTGGTCGACGGTCTTGCCAAGCCCGGTATGTGAGAGCTCATCAGTCATGTCCGGGCCTTAACGCGCTCCAGGCCCGCACGCAATCAACCGGTGCCAACGCGTCGGTGGAAGACAACCCGGAAGATCGCATCTTCCGACAGGGTGACGGCATGGAGCTCGTCGGGGGCGACCCAGGTAGCGCCGCCCGCCTGCAAGGTCTCCTCCCCGCCCGCGGCCCGCGCAAGGCACAAGATCCCAGCGCGCACCTCGATCCGGCCCCAGATGCCGGTCCCGGTCTTGTGGTCGCGCAGCAGTCCCCCGGGCACGGTCCCGGCCGTGAACAAGGGCGTCGCGCGGTAGGCAACCAGATCGTCCGGGGGTGCGTCGGTCATCTCCCAACCCGACATGTCGGCGCGCTCGCCGTCAAGCGCCCGCGCAAAGCGATGCGTCAGGCATGGTCACAACCATGAAGCTATCGTACAATAGAGCACGAGGGGGAACAGAATGGCTTCCAGCGCACGTCAGGCGATCCGTACCGGCTATGCCGAGACTTCAGCGACGATCACCGGCATGGTGCCGACACTTCTGCTGATCTGCATCACCACCGTTGTCCTGGGCGGCGCCGACGACCGGGTGCTCCTCTCGGGCGGCGAGGTCGACACCCCGCTTGTCGGCCAGACGCGCTATGAGCTCTTCATGGTCATCGCCCCCGGCATGATCGTCGTGATGCGCATTTTCATCGAGCTTCAGATGGCGCACCTCAACCGGCTGAGCCGGATCATGCGCAGCTACAAGATCCGCCGACCCGTTCGCCTGAGCGGTCAGAACAACCTGCCGCTGGCCATCGCGGGACTTGTCGCCATCCACATCATGCCGGTCGCGACCATCGGGTTCCTCGCCCGCCAGGTCTCGGCCGTTTATCCGCAGATGGCGATGGTGCTCTTTGCCCTTGCGGCAGCACTCGCGCTTATCTCGGGCTGGTCGATCTTCGAACGTGACCGCCCCTCGCGCGTGGCGCTAGGCGTCGCCCTGCCCGCCTTCCTGCTGGTTGGCGGGGCCACCGTGCTCCACAACCGCGTGATCCAGGCGAGCGGAGCGTTCGGCGCCAGCTCGAGCTGTGCCTACGCCGGCAGCGACGCCTACACGTTCTTCGCCGCCGCCTATTTCCGACCCGTTGACGTCGAGAAGCAATCGTTCCCCTCGCAACAGGTCAAGCGCATGCACATGGTATGTGGCAACCTCAACGACACCAAATGGCAGGACGCCGACATCCGCGAAGCGCTGCTGACCGGCGCCGATATGCGCGATGCCGATCTCCAGCGCGCCAACGTAGGCGGCGCCGTCTTCGAGAACGCCATCCTGCGCGATGCGGATCTGAGGTCGATCAACGGCTATGAGAGCCGCTTTCACGGCGCCGACCTCTCGGGCGCGCTCTTCCACAACGCGGATCTGCTGCAAACCCGCTTCGTCGATGGGATCCTCGGCCGCACGGAGTTCCTGGACGCCCGCATCGCCCACGCGACCTTCTGGCGTGCAGACATCGATGCCGCCAGCTTCCAGCGCACGAAGATCCTGTTCTCCAAGTTCATCGAGGCCGTGATCTACGAGGTCGACTTCCAGAACGCCGAGCTTCTGAACGTCGATTTCTTCCAGGCTGATCTCGAATCCGTGTCTTTCGCCGGGGCGAACCTGGCCGAAGTGACCTTCGAGGACGCGGCACTCTATTGCGTGGACTTCACGGGCGCCGTCCTCGATGACGTCGACTTCACCGGCGTCGACCCCGATTTCCTGCGGACCGTGAAGCTCAGCGTCGGCCGGGATGAAACCCGTCGCTACGTCGCCCGCCCGACGGTCCCTCCGGCCCGCGACGTCGCCGAACGCGCGCGAATCATCTGGCCGGAAGGCTTTGATCCGACCGATGTCGGCGCCGACTTCGACACAGAATGCCGCCCCATCTGAGAGCAACTTGAAAGGCACAAACATGCCACGACCTCTCCTGCTCCTGACCGCCCTGTTGATCGGTTTGCTACCGGTCACCGCGGACCTGAGGGCAGAAGTCGCCTGCCCCAATCCGTTGCCCTCCTCCAGCTCACGCCCCCAGGTGGACAGGTGCAGGGCTGACTACATCGACATCTTCACAGCCAACAACGTTTGGCAGACCCTCAAGGAAGGTCAGCGGATCTGCTTCCGTCCGCCCAGCTCCGTCTGGCAGTGGAAGTGCCAGGGTTATGCAGAAGCCGCACGTTGCCGCGGGTTGCGTTCGAAGAAAGCAGGCCGCGCCCGTATCGAGGTTATGGCCGAGCTGCGGGACAATCAGGTGATCTGGACATGTTACGACGCCCAAGAAGAAAAGTAATCGCGCTCGCGACCGTCCTGGCAGCCCTGGCGATCCAGCCAACACCCGGCGCCGCACAGGCAAACTGCGACCCCGCAACGAACGAGAGCATGCGCGAGCGCAAGGTCCGCTGTCCCGAGCAGGTGCTGCGCGTCAGTTGCGGCGGCGATATCTTCGATCTCGAAGGGGCTGTCTGCTGTCTGATCGACCGCACCCATCCCGTGACCGCCTATTGTGGAACCAGCGGCGAGACGATCAATCTCAAGTGCCGGGGCGCGACCCACTCCGTCATGATTGAACCGACACAGCGGGGCCTGTCGTACAACTGCCTCGCCACCGCCGAGATCGACGTCACGCCTGATCCGGATGACCCGCCCGATGGCGATGGCGGCGGCGATTCTGCAGGCACTGCGAATAACGCTGATGCCGGGCCCGAGCCCTCCGCAGACGGGGGCGCGGCGGGCACGGGCGCCGACTGATCCGCCGTGGCGGAAGTCGACTTTCTGTACATACAGCTGCAATACGCCTGCAATACGCGAGCAATACAGATGCAATACGCCTGCAATACGGGTTGAATCCCAGCGCCAGTCAGCGCCGGGCACAAGATCTAGAAGCTCGGACGTGTGAACCCCGGCAGCGCATCGACCGCCGCGATCAGCTCGGACGGGTCGGCCATGGGCGTCAATGGCGGTCTGATACGGCCCCAGCGCTCATCCCCTGTCCAGGCGTGCATCAGCGCCTTCTGCGCCGGAATGGGTCCTGCACCGGCGACGAGTTTGCGGAAGGCCTGCACCTCGGCGTTCAATGTCTCGTCGACCGACCCGGCCGTTATCGTCTTGATTAGCTTGGCAATATTGGCGGGGTTCAGGTTCGCCGTGGCGGATATGCAGCCCGCCGCGCCCAGCGCGTGGCCCTCGACGAGGGTGGACTCCTGCGCGGGGTAGACGATCAATCCGTCGATGGCGAGCAACTGCTCGGTGTTGGACCAGTCGCCCGAGCTGTCCTTGATCCCGACGACGACCTCGGGGAAGGCCTTGTGCAGGCGCGCGGCCACAACAGGTGGTATCCCGACGCCTGCGATCTGCGGAATATGGTAGAGATAGACCTTCAGAGCGGGCCGATCGACGGCCTCGATCAGCCAGGCGAAATAGTCGTAGAGGCCCTCATCCGTCACCCCCTTGAAGTAGAAGGGCGGCAGGATCATCGCCCCCGCGCATCCCATATCGACCGTGTGGCGCGTCAGCCGCACAGTATCGGGCAGACTCGTAAGCCCTGTTCCTGGAACGATTTTTTCGGGTGATACGCGCTGACAAAGGCTCTCGAGCAGGCCCACGCGCTCCTCGATGCCGATCGACAGCGCCTCGCCCGTGGTCCCGAACGGTGCCAGCCCGACACAGCCCTGATCAATCAGCCAGGCGGCATGATCGAGCCACAACCCCTCGGAAATCGTCAAATCTTCGTTGTATGGCGTGAGGTTAGGGGCAATTACGCCACTGAGCGGGGTCATGGGAAGTCTCCTGATTCTAAGCGTGGCGCACTGTCAGCCGCGGGCCCGGGCGATGTCCAGAAGCGCGTCGAGATCTGCGTGTTCTTCCAGGTGATCGGCGAGCAAGTTCAGCGTCTCGTCAATCCCTGCACCATATGCATAAGGCGTTGTATCTACGTCGAATTTCTGGAGGTATGCTCCGCGAAAACCATCATCTGAAAAGAGCCCGTGGAGGTAGAGCCCTTCGACCAGCCCGTCGGCCGACCGCGCCCCTTCCGGGCGCCCGGCAACCTCGACGACGGGGCGCGCGCAGTCCGGCCCCTCGGTCCGTCCGATATGAATCTCGTAGCCGCTGACATCGGTTTGCGTCGCCAGATGACGCGCCTTCACACGGGACAACCGCTTCTCTGGGACCATCACCGTCTCGACATCCAGAAGGCCAAGGCCCGCGGTCTCGCCGGGTGGTCCCTCGATCCCTTGCGGGTCCGAAATGGATTGCCCAAGCATCTGATATCCCCCACAAATCCCGAGGATGCGCCCTCCGCGGCGATGGTGTGCCATCAGATCGATGTCCCAGCCTTGCGCGCGCAGATACGCCAGATCTCCGATTGTCGACTTCGAGCCTGGGAGGATCACGAGGTCAGCGTCGCCCGGCAATGCCTGCCCCGGCCCGATCATCTCGACTGACACGCCGGGCGTCTGAGCCAGAGGGTCCAGATCGTCGAAATTCGCAATCCTGGACAGACGCGGGCATACAATCCTCACCGCACCTTCCGTGGCTTGGCGGATGTCCTGAGCATCCTCGGGCGGCAAGCGATAGGCATCCGCGAACCAGGGGATTACCCCCAGCCCGGTCCACGCGGTGCGATCCGAGATCTCGGAATAGCCTTTGTCAAAGAGTCGGGGGTCGCCCCGGAACTTGTTGACAAGAAACCCTTTTATGCGGTCGCGATCCAATGGTGGCAGCACCGTGTGAGTGCCGACGAGCTGGGCGATCACACCGCCACGGTCAATGCACCCTGCCAGAACCACAGGCGTCGAGACGGCCTCCGCGAAGCCCATGTTCGCGATATCTCCATCACGGAGGTTGATCTCAGCCGGGCTGCCTGCCCCTTCCACGAGCACAAGGTCGGCCTGTTCCGAGACGCGTGAAAAGCTCTCGATAACTCTCTGCAAAAGCTGAGATTTCAGAGAAACATACACACTGGCCTTTACCGTGGTAAGGCGCTGCCCCTGGACGATGACTTGTGCGCCCTTCTCGGACTCCGGCTTCAACAGCACGGGGTTCATATCGGTGTGTGGCTCCACCCCGCAGGCCATGGCCTGCAACGCCTGCGCGCGCCCGATCTCGCCGCCATTAACGGTGACGGCAGCATTGTTGGACATGTTCTGCGGCTTGAAGGGGCGCACCACGAACCCGCGGCGGGAATAGGCACGGCAGAGCCCCGCGACCAGCATGGACTTTCCGACATTCGAGCCGGTGCCCTGGAGCATCACAGCCGCCGTCATGCGTCGTCCTTGACCACCACTGGCAGGCCGGCGACGAGCAATTCGACCCGGTCTGCAACCCGCGCCACCTGCTGATTCAGCTGTCCCTGGAGGTCCCGGAAGCGGCGCGCCAGCGCGTTCTCCGGGGCAATAGCGAGGCCAACTTCGTTTGAGACCAGAATGACGTCTCCGCCTGCAGGCAGGTGCTCGGTCAATCGTGACACCTCGGTTTCCACGTTGCGCTCATAGAAAATAAGGTTGTTAAGCCAGAGGGTTAGGCAATCGATGACGAGGCACCCCTCGGTATGATTTTGTAGTGCTGCCGCGAGGTCCAGAGGGTCCTCGATCAGCGCCCAACCCAGATTGCGCCGTTCCTCTTTATGGGCGTCGATGCGCGCTCTCATCTCATCGTCGAAGGCCTCAGCCGTGGCGAGGAACGTCAGCGGCGGTGTCTGCGCCAAGTCGAGAGCGCGTTTCGACTTGCCGGAGCGGGCACCTCCCAACAGCAGTGTGACACGGCCACTCATGCCGCCTCACGAGCAAACGAAAGAGGTGTCGCATATGGCACCGGGTCGGCGAAGACAGTATCGAAGTCGGCGCCGGTCAGGATCATGCGCGCCGCGCGTATCGGCCCGGCATGGCTGACAACGATCGCATTCTCAGGCAGCTCTGCGAGGGCGGCACGCACGCGGTCGATCAGCGCGATGAACCGCTCCCCACCCGGGGGGGCTTCTGTCAGCACATCGTCCGTCCAGCGCTGGGACACGTCGCGCGGGATATCGGACCACAACTGCCCTTCCCAAGCACCGAAGTGGTATTCGACGAGCCGCGGCTCATACTGCGGCGCGGCACCCTCCCTTGCCGCAACGCGCTCGGCCAACGGTCGGCAGCGGCGCATCGGGCTCGCGACCACCGGGGCACCTGCCGGCAAACTCTCCAGACAACCGGAGATCTCGCGGTCCGCATCCCGAGACAGGCCTACCTCAAGGCGCCCATAGCAGAGCCCAGCGGGGGCGGATGTCGACGGGTGGCGCACGAAGATCACACAAGCGCCCCTGCCAGAGCGCAGAGCACCGCGATCTCGGCGCACTGCTGGATGGCTCCGAGCCCATCGCCGGTGTAACCGCCGAGGCGACGCAACAGGATGCTGAGCATGGCGCCCGCCGCAAGCACCCCTGCCGCCAGCGCGATCATACCCGCGACGGGGCCGGCGGTCATGGCCACAGCAATCGCCAACGCGATGGCCACGAACGCCTCGAACGGAGTGACACCTCCCGCGACCGAACTGGCCAGCCCACGCTCTCGCGCATAGTGGCCCGAGACCAGCACGGGGGAGATCAGCGCTCGGCTGACCGCATGGGCCACCACAAGGGCAGTAAGGCCTTGAAGTGGCTGCAACGAGGCAAGCGCAGCCCATCTCAGTCCGATCGAACAGACGATCGCCGCGGCGCCATAGGTGCCAATCCGGCTGTCGCGCATGATCTCCATGGCTTTTTCGCGGGTG
>JBCCDA010000121.1:0-11605 GCA_039033215.1 Pseudomonadota bacterium
CGCCCGAGCCCGAGAAGTCGGCCGTGTCCGTGCCGTCGCCGCCATAGAGAGCGTCGGCCCCAAGGCCGCCCGCCAGGATGTCGTCTCCGCCCTGGCCGGACAGTGAGTTGACGCCGTCCGAGCCGGTGATGGTGTCATCCCGCCCGGTGCCGATGACATTTTCGAAGTTGAAGGCCCCGCCAGTGCCGTTCAGCGCGCCTGTCTCCAGGTTCAGGTCCAAGCCGATAGAGCCGGTGAATTCGAGCGTATCGACCCCATCGCCGCCGTCAAAGCGTTGCCGATCAGCGAATCCAGCAATTTTCACGGTGTCGTTGCCGTCGCCTGTTTCGATATCGAAAAAGCGGAATGCTTGAACATCATCGTCGAAATCGGTGCCGATCAGGAAGCCGACTTCCTCAACCAAGATGATCGTGCCGTTGCCGCTGACCACGAGGTTTGGATCACTGACGAGCAATGGAGCCTGGAAAACGATGCCGGAGGTGAAGTTCGACACGTCCAGCGTATTGTCTTCGCCGCCATAGATCGCCTCTAGACCACCGTCGACCGAGTTTGTGGACCCGTCATCGGCCACTTGGAAGATGTCATTGCCATCGCCGCCGAACAGCTCATCACGTCCGGCCCCCCCGTAGATGAAGTCGTTGCCGTCATCGCCAAAAAGATCATCCCGGTCATCCCCGCCAAAGAGCGAGTCGTCGCCATCCCCGCCTCCGATGAAGTCACCAGCGTCACCGCCGAACAGCGTGTCGTTGCCGCCTCTGCCCTCCAGAAAGTCAAAGTCACCGCCGCCGAAGATCGTGTCGTCGCCTTCCCCGCTGTAGAGGGCGTCAGAGCTAGCGCCACCAACGAACAGTTTGTTTCCGGTTGCCCCGAACGCGTCGATTTCGGCACCGCCATCACCGCCGTAGACAACGTCGTTCCCATTGCCCGGGTCGATCAGATCGAACCCGGCGCCGCCAAAGATGACATCGTCCCCGTCGCCGGTGATGATCAAATCGCTGCCGCCGCGGCCTTCGATTGTATTCGCGCCATCGGTGCCGAAGATGTCGTCATTCTCATTACTGCCGATGACGTTCTCGAAATTACGGACTTCGCGAGCGACGTCTATTTCACCTGTTGCCAGATTCAGCAACACCCGGGATTGGGAGCCGGAAAAGTCCAGCAAGTCGATCCCGTCGCCACCGTCGAACTCCTGCTCGATATTGCGATCGTTCACTTTGAGCGTGTCATTGCCGTCGCCCAAAGAGATGTTGAAAACGCCTTCTGCCAGAACCCTGTCATCGAAGTCGGTGCCGATCAGAAAACCGACATCTTCGAAGATGATCTCGGTTCCGTTTTCGCTGACCAGCGTGGGTGGGTTTGTAGAACCGGTCCCGCCGAAGATGAGAGCCGAGGTGAAGTTCGACACATCAAGGGTATTGTCTTCGCCGCCGTAAAGGAACTCGATCCCGCCGTCGACCCGGTTCGTTGATCCGTCATCGGCCACCGTGAAGATGTCATTGCCGGCGCCACCGATCAGCGAGTCGTCCCCCGCGCCACCGTTGAGGGTGTCGTTCCCGTCCCCGCCATCGAGTGTGTTGTCGTCGGACGATCCGGTGATCGTGTCACCCAGTTGTGATCCGATGACGTTTTCGACGTTCAGCAACACCTTGCTGCCACCGTCGCCGGTGAAGGTGCCTGCACCAAGGTTGACAAGGTTGGCGCGGTTAACCTCGGCTGACAGGTCGAGCGTATCGATGCCCGTGCCGCCATCGATGTTGTCGTTAGAGTCAATGCCGGCACCCTGAACAAACGTGTCATTGCCTGATCCACCGACCAGCGACTGGGTGAATAAATCGCCGATGAGCACATCGTCGCCGCCCTGGCCGTCAAGTGTCACCGTCCCAAGCCCCGTGATCGTGTCATCGGCTTGGGTCCCGAGAAAGTTATTGATGAACCGTATGGCGACCGTGCCGCCAAGGCCTGTCATCGTCCCAGACAGGAAATTCAGATTTGCCTCGACCCCGTTGGTCAACTCGGCGCTCAGATCGACGGTGTTCAGGGCAGCGAATGAGCCACCGAAGATATTATCCAACTCCTCGCCATTGCCGTGGATGAAGGTGTCGTCCCCGTCACCGCCGTAAAGAACGTCTTGGCCAGCACCACCCGCGATGGTGTCGTCGCCCGGCCCGCCGAGGATCGCCTCGGCTGCATTGGTGCCCTCCAGCACGTCGTCACCGGTCACATCGATGACGCGGACATTGTCGACCTTGCCGTCCGAGGAAAACGAAGCCGGGGCGTTGGTGTTGGTGATCCGGATGTTGGACGCGGTCGACGTCGCGACGAAGGTGAAGCCGACCAGATTTGTTGAATTGTTCTCGACCGTTTCGGTCACGGTCTCGATCACGGTGCCGTTGTCGTCGAGTATATCGATCTGAAAGGTATGATCAGCGACACCGCCATTGTTCTCGATCAGATCCAGCGTGACGGCATAGGTGTTGCCGACCGTGGTGACGATGTCCTGGTCTATGCTGTCACCGAACACGGTCTCGGCGCCACGGTTGAAGGCGACGGTGCCACCCACGACCCCAGGTGGTAGGCCACCTGACGGGTTTTCAACATTCCAGCCCGTCAGCCCGTTGGAAAAGTCGCCGTTCGTCAGGATGTTCAGTGAATCGAGAGATGCCATGTCCGTTCCATCCTTGCGCGCGCTGGACTGATCGCAGGTCTTTGCCTGCTTCCGACCATTGGTCGCGGCTGACGCGGAAAAGGTTCAATGGAGCGGAAAGTTTCTGAAAGCCGCATCGGCAACGCGGAACGGAGCCACGAGCCATGATTGGCCGATAGGCGCGGGCGCGCGCCTCAAGCGGCAGAGTGCCGCCCGAACACTGTCAGGTCATGTGGTCGGTTTATGCCCTTCGCGGGGTCAGGTCGCGGGGCCAGTGGAGCTGCCGCGCACCCCTTGCCGGGGGCGGCGCCGAGGTCACCCGCCGGGCAGGTTGAACGTGTTCTCGAAGACGGCGCCCTCGGTATCCGTCATGCGCACGCCCAACGTGACGCTGTCCTCCGGAATACGGAAGCGCACGGCCGGATTCTCGCTCAGTGAGATCGAACCCGTGAGGTTGAATATCGGCGTACCATCCGCCTCGACGGCGACCGTGTCGACATAGCGCGCCGGGATGAAGAGCAGCGTGATCTGATCCATCTGCATGCCGGAATGGCTCGGATGATCGATATCGAGCTGCGCGAGACGCCCGGACGGACCGGAGATACTGCTCGCCGTCGGAGGCTCCAGGCTGGCGACGATGCCGGTGTCGACCTCGGCGACCAACCCGAACTCCATGGTGCCAAGCGTCGCGAGCGCCTCGGCGGGATCGGTACCGGGCGGTGCCGCGCAGGCGCCGGTGCCGGAGGTCTTCACGAAATTCTCCGCCATGTAGAAGTTGCCCCGATCGGTCTCGACCACCACACGGACCATGGTCGGGCCGTTCACCCGCATCGTGGCACTGAACTCGAACGACGGCTGTGGCGTGGTGAGATCGAAGACCGCCGAGACCGGCATCGGGTTGTCATCGAGGATCAGGGTTACCGTCTCGATGAACTCCCCGAAGGGCATGTCGATCCTGGCCCCGATATCCGTTCGCGGGTCGTCGTATGTCCGGTAGGGTGCCGTCAGCTGAACGACCGAGGGCTCGAGCACGGGGACGGCATCGCCGAAGACCAGCGGCCTGAGTTCGTCCCAGGTGCTCTCCGCCGCCGCGGGAAGCGTGAGCGTGGCGACGAGCGCGCCTGCAAGAAAGATCCGACGTGGCAACATTCTGGCGCCCTCGTTCTATGTTCGGGTGGTGATCATTCGCAGGATGCGGACAGGGCGACTTTGCCCGACGAGATGCTATCGGCCGCGAGCGTACAGAACTTGCCGCCTGCATCGAACGTCGCCTCGTGCCAGCTGCCGACAGTCTGGACGTCTAGGCCATTGATAGCGACCCGCGCCGTGCCCTCGTCCGCATCGATGCTGGAGATGAATACCCGCGCCGCGCCGTCCAACAGCAACACCGTCTGGCCGACGCCTCTGCCCTCGGCCTCGGACACGACCGGTGTTGTCGCGGCGGGGGTCGCAGCTGCAGCTGCAGGTGCTGGCTGCCCGGCCGTCTCGGGCCCGTCCACTGCCGGCGCATTGGCCGCAATCTCGCCCAGGCGGTCGGTCAATGCAGCGATATCCCCGGAGAGCGAGGCCTCCAGCCCGGCCGTCGTCTTCTCGACCTCGGCCATCACACCGTCCGGCATCGCGTCGACCTTGGTCGACAGGGCGCTGATCTGGTTCGCAACAGCCTCTTCCATGGTGGCGAGACGCGCGCTCAGACCCTGCACATCTTCGCCGATCGCGCCGATGGCTTCGGTCTGGGCCGCCAGCCCGTCGGTGACCGCCGTCTCGGGCTCTCCCCCGCCGGCGCCACCCAACATGTAACCGAACATGATTCCCGCGACGGCTCCGACGCCAGCCGCTAAGATCTTGTTTTCCATGCGTCTCTCCCCATTTCGGCCTCGTCTCCCGGGCCTCTTCCCACCATACTAGCGGAAGTCCGCGACATATTGTACCGAAGAGGTGCGTTCAGGATCAGCCATCCCCCACGCTCCCGTCTGAGGCGAAGGGCGCGGTCTTCTCCAGCGGAAAATCCTCGAACGCCCATCCGTCCGTGCCTTCGGGGTACCAGTAGATCTTGGTATAGCCGTACTCGAGCGCGCGCTTCGCCGCGTTCCACGACATCCAGCAGTCGGCAAGGCAGAAGAACAGCACCGCGCGGTCCTTGTTGCCCACGGTGGCCTGCACGAGCCCGGCGCGGAAGTAGGCATCAACGGTTTCGTGGAGCGCGCCATAGCCGACATTCGGCAGCCAGACCGAGCCGGGGATCGACTGCCGCGGTTTTTCACGCCAGATCGTCCCCTCCGGCAGATTTGCCGGCTTGGGCGCCTGAGGCATCACGTCGACAAACGCCACGTCACCTGACTGCCACAGCGCATGCGCCTGCTCGGATGCAACGACCGTCGCACCTGCCAGGGTGTCGGGCACGGGCGCCCGGTAGTGGTCCATGCGGTAGTCGGGCGGCTCACCGGTGACCTCTTCAGCACCGGACGGGAGCGTCATGCAGATGAGAGCGACGGCGAACAGTCTCCACATGGCGCCTTCCCTAACGGCTACTTCAAGCCGTCCCCCATATCGGTCACGAGGGGCACGCTGAATTCGGTCAGGATCGCGTCGATCTCGGCCTGATTGCGCCGGATGAAGCTGTTCACTTCCCGCTTCCAGACCCGCTCGCCCTGGCGGACCCCCATCGTGATCCGGTAGAACAACCGGGGGCCACCCTCTTCCTGCAGGAGCGGGGTGACCTTCAGGCCCGCGTCCTGAGCGAGATAGCCACCGATGGGCCCCCAAAGGACTGCGGCGTCAATGTCACCCGCCTTCAGGTCGTCGATCATCCGCTTGGCCGGCCAGTCGACCCGCCGGTCGACCATCAGGGCATAGCCCTGCATCTTGCTCGCGTGACCGTAGCGGGCCAGATGCGTCGCCGGGGGTGCACCCGCCGTCACTCCGATCTTGTGGCCCTTCAAGGCCGGGTCAGAGAGCTGCTCGACCGACGCCAGCGGCGAGTCGGGACTGGTCACCATCACGTAGGCCGAGGTGTAGTAGTGGTTCGAGTTCAGGACCAGGTCATGGCCCTGGGCAAATCCGATGATCAGATCGCAGCGGTTGGAGCCCAGGGTCCGGCGCACGAACCCCAATGCCTGAGGAAACCATGTGTACTGGACGGGCCGCTCCAGCTTCTCGGCCATGAGCTCGGCGATCTTGTTCTCGAACCCCTCGCCCGCCTCGTTCGAGAACGGCATGTTCGCGGGATCGGCGCAGACCCTGAGGCGGGTCTTTGACACAAGATCCGAGGTCTGTGCCGTGGCGGCCGTGGCACCCAGTGCGGCCGCCAGGACGACAACGAGCCACTTAGCCCATGCAGGCATCTTCCGCCTCGCTGAACGCCGCGGACTTCGGGTCTTTCTTGGCTGGACGTCCGCGTGGAACCGCGTCGACGCCGCGTGCCTTCAGGTAGATGTACATGTCGTCCAGGTAGCACATGACATTGGGGTTGGTGCCGAACGCGGGCATCACGTTGGTGTTCGACGAATCGACGTTCTGTTTGCCGTTCACCACCACATCGACGAACTCGTAGTAGTCCATATCCACCGCCGATGCCTTGAGCGCCGGGGCGTAAGTCGAGCCCTCGCCGTCCGGGCCATGGCAGACGTGGCACTCGGCGTGGTAGCGGCGAAAGCCCGAGAACGTGTACCAGTCTACGGTACCGTCTTCGGCCACGTTGAATGTCGGGACATCGTCGGCGGTGAAGTATTTGCCGTCTTCGCTGTAGCTTGCCGTGATGTTGTCGGCCAAAGCGGCGCCGGTCAGCATCGACAGCGACAGAATAGCAAGCGCCGCGTGATTGAGCGCCATGGATCTCCCTCCCCGGAAGTGTTTGTTTTCTATCAGAAAGCTAGAAGAAAAACCGGCGCGGACACAAGTTCCGCGCCGGACTATTTCATAAGCAGTTTCTAAGGATCAGTCTGGCAGTGCAAAGACCGTCAGCTGACCGCCAAGTGCGGTGTAGTTGGACAATGCCGCATAGCCGCCAACAGCGCCCAGACCGTCGTTCGGGTTGGTCAGACCGGCCGCCAAGCCGATGCCTGCCCAGCCGCCGACACCGGAGAGCACGGCGACGTACTGCTTGCCGTCCTGGCTGTAGGTCATGACGTTGCCGATGATGCCCGACGGCGTCTTGAACTTGTAAAGCTCCTGACCTGTCTTCGCATCAACCGCCTTCAGGAAACCTTCCAGCGTTCCGTAGAAGACAACGTCCCCAGCGGTTGCGAGCGCACCCGACCAGACCGAGAACTTCTCGGGCAGCGACCAGACGATCTCACCCTTGATGTTGTCCCAGGCGATGAAGTTGCCCATGCCGCCGTGGCTGTTGGGGGCGGGGTACATCGAGAGCGTGGCGCCGACATAGGGCTGACCCGCCGTGTAGCTCACACGGAACGGCTCGTAGTCCATGCAGACGTGGTTGGTGGGCACATAGAACAGCTCGGTCTGCGGGCTGTAGGCCGCAGGTTGCTGGTCCTTGGTCCCCAATGCCGCCGGGCAGATGCCGGTGGTGTTCACGTCCTCGCCGTTCTGAGCGGTCGAGAAGCGCGAGACGACCATCGGGCGCCCGTAGGTGTCGGAGTCCTTGTCCATGTCGATGTGCGTCGCCCAGTTGACCACCGGATCGAACTTCTCGGCGACCAGCAGCTCGCCCGAAACGCGGTCCAGCGTGTAGGCGAAACCGTTGCGGTCGAAGTGGGTCAGAAGCTTGCGCATGTCCCCATCAATTTCCTGATCCGACAGGATCATTTCGTTGATGCCGTCATAATCCCACTCGTCGTGCGGGGTCATCTGGTAGAACCACTCGGCCATACCCGTGTCAGGGTTGCGGGCCATGATGGTCATCGACCACTTGTTGTCGCCCGGGCGCTGTGCGGGGTTCCAGGTCGAGGGGTTGCCGGTGCCGTAGTAGAAGAGGTCAGCCTCGGGATCATAGGAATACCAGCCCCAGGTGGCGCCGCCGCCGATCTTCCACTGATCGCCTTCCCAGCTGTTGAGCGAGGAGTTCTCGCCGATCGGCTCACCCAGATGGGTGGTCTTCTCGGGATCGACCAGCAGCATCTCGTCAGGGCCCATCGAATAGGCGCGCCAGACCTTCTCGCCGGTCTCCATGTTGTAGGCCGTGACATGGGAGTGCACGCCGAACTCGCCGCCGGAGATGCCGACGATGATCTTGTCCTTCACCGGCAGAACGGTCGCGGTGTTCGTCTCACCGATCGAGGGATCGCCGTTCACCGCGGTCCACTTGACCTGTCCGGTGTTCGCATCCAGCGCCACGATGGTCGTGTCCGCCTGGTGCAGGAAGATCATGCCGTTCGCATAGGCCACACCGCGGTTGACGGTATCGCAGCACATCACCGGGATGACGTCCGGATCCTGCTTGGGCTCGTACTTCCACTTGATGGCGCCGTCGTTGTTCAGATCCAGCGCGTAGACGATGTTGGGGAACGGCGTGTGCACATACATCGTGTCCTTGACCACGATCGGAGAGCCTTCGTGGCCACGCAGCACACCGGTCGAGAACGTCCATGCAACCTGCAGATCGCCGACGTTTTCATTCGTGATCTGATCAAGCGCCGAGAAACGCTGGTTGGCGTAGTCGCCGGTCTGAAGAACCCAGTCATTGGGGTTCGATGTCCCCAGCAGCACGCTGTCGTTCGCCATGGCGGGCCCCGCCACAAGCGCAACGGCAGTCATGCCGAGCAATAGTTTCCTCATGATTCCTCCATCGAGTGTTGGCCGATTGTTATGAGCTTGCGGACGCCAATCGGCGTCGACACAGCCCTGGCCAAGTTTGTTCGACAGCTCGTGCTGCCAGGTCGGATCACGCGCCGGTTGTTCGTTTCCGCGTGTGTTCCCCCAGTGGTATAGGAACGCGGCTTGGAACGAATTTCAACAAAAAATAATAAGTGCATGTGTTCAGAGGGCTGGACACTCGGAAGACTGCTCTCCGATGGAGTTTTGCCCGCAAACCCGCTTGAAAGGAGCGGTCTGACCGCTCTTCCTGAACGCGAATCGGGGCGCCCCGGACCTGGGCCCAGGACACCCCGACGACGTACCCGATCGGCTGGCCCCGGGGGAGGGAACAGGGCCAGCCGTTCCGGCTCGTTCAGGCCGCCGCGCGCCGACCGAGCACGCGGGCGACCGTCTCGCCCATGGCCGATGGCGTCGGCGCAACCGTGATGCCCGCCTGGGCGAGGATCTCGACCTTCTCCTGTGCGCTCTCGCCAAAGGCCGAGATGATGGCCCCTGCGTGGCCCATCTGACGGCCCTTGGGCGCCGATAGCCCAGCCACATAGGCGATCACCGGCTTGGTCATCTGCTCGGCGACATAGGCCGCCGCCTCGGCCTCCTGCGGGCCGCCGATCTCGCCGATCATCATGACGGCATCGGTCTCGGGATCCGCCTCGAACATCTCGAGGATATCCTTGAAGGACGACCCGTTGATCGGGTCGCCACCGATCCCGACCGAGGTCGAGACCCCGATCCCCAGCGCCTTCATCTGGCTCGCCGCCTCATAGCCCAGGGTCCCTGAGCGCCCGACGATCCCGACGCGGCCGGGAATGTAGATGCTGGGCGGCATGATCCCCATGAAGGCCCTGCCGGGCGAGATAACGCCCGCGCAGTTGGGCCCGATCAGCCGCGGCTTGCGGGCCGCCGGATAGCGTCGGAGGAACCGCTTCAGCCGCATCATGTCCTGCGCGGGGATGCCGTCTGTCACGCAGACGATGGTGCGGATGCCAGCGTCGGCTGCCTCCATGATCGCGTCCGCCGCGAAGGGGGGCGGCACGAAGACGAGGCTCGCTTCGGCGCCCACGTGGTCCACCGCCTCGCGGCAGGTGTTGAAGACCGGGCGCTCCAGCACGACCTCGCCGCCGCGGCCCGGGGTGACGCCGGCGACAACGTTGGTGCCGGTCTCGATCATCTCGCCTGCGTGGAACTGGCCGATGCGGCCGGTCATGCCCTGGACGATGATGCGGGTGGTCTCGTCGATCAGAATGGCCATGGGGTCCTCCTCAGGCGGCGAGTTGCGTGCGCGCGGCAACGGCGAGGGCGGCCGCGTCGGCCAGCGTGTCGGCGGTGAGCAGCGGCAGGCCCGAGGCCTCGATGATCCGCTTGCCTTCCTCGACGTTCGTGCCTGCGAGGCGGACGACCACGGGGAGGGTCAGCCCTTCCTGGCGGTAGGCCTGGACCACGCCCTCGGCCACCCAGTCGCAGCGGTTGATGCCGGCAAAGATGTTGACCAGGATCACGCCGACGTTCTTGTCCGACAGGACAGTTCGGAAGGCCGTGCAGACGCGTTCGGGCGAGGCGCCGCCGCCGATGTCGAGGAAGTTCGCGGGCTCACCGCCCGCCAGCTTGATCATGTCCATCGTGGCCATGGCGAGGCCAGCGCCGTTGATGATGCAGCCGATATCGCCGTCGAGACCGACATAGGCGAGACCGTTGTCGGCAGCGGTCGACTCGCGCGGGTCCTCCTGGCTGCGGTCGCGCAGCTCGCTGATCTGCGGGCGGCGGAAGAGCGCGTTTGTGTCGAAGGACATCTTCGCGTCCAGCGCCACCAGATCGCCGCCGCCGGTGACCACCAGCGGGTTGATCTCGACCATCATGGCATCATGGTCGCGGTAGGCGCGGTAGCAGGCCCGCAGGATCGAGACCATCTGCGCGATCTGCCCGCCCGTCAGGTCCAGCGTGAAGGCAAGCTCGCGCGCCTGGAACTCGGCCAGACCGACCGCCGGGTCGACGACCATGCGGCGCAGGCTGTCGGGGTCCTCGTGCGCCAGATCCTCGATCTCCATCCCGCCATGGGCGGAGGCGACGATCATGATCCGCTCGGTCTTCCGGTCCAGCACGAAGCCCAGGTAAAGCTCCCGCTCGATCTGCGAGGCTTGCTCGACCCAGACGCGGTAGACGCCCTTCCCGCCGTCGCCCGTCTGCTTGGTGACCAACTGCTTGCCGAAGAGACCCGCCGCGAAGTCGCGGACCTCTTCTTCCGAGCGGCAGAGCTTCACGCCGCCGGCCTCACCGCGCCCGCCGGAGTGGATCTGTGCCTTCACGACCCAAGCGTCGCCGCCCAGCTCTCGCGCGCGGTAGCCCGCCTGTTCGGGGGAATAGGCCAGCCCGCCGCGCGGGACCGGGACGCCGAAATCGGCCAGAATGCTCTTTGCCTGATACTCGTGGATATCCATCTTTCCCTCCCGTTCTAGGTCCGTGCCGCGATGGCGTCGGCCACGTCGATCACGTTCTGCGCCATCCTCTCGGAGGCCGCGTCGATCATCTTGCCGTCCAGCGATGCCGCGCCCTTGCCCTCGGCCTCGGCCTTGCGCAGTTCCTCGACAATGCGCCGGGCCCGGGTGATCTCGGCGTCGGGCGGCGAGAAGACCTCGTTCGCAAGGGTGATCTGGCTTGGGTGGATGGCCCACTTGCCCTCACAGCCGAGTGCGGCCGCCCGGCGGGCGCCGTCCTTGTAGCCTTCCGCGTCCGAGAAATCGCCGAACGGCCCGTCGATCGCGCGCAGCCCGTAGGCCCGGCAAGCGACGACCATGCGCGAGATCCCTGAATGCCACTGGTCGCCGGGATAATCGGGGTTGAGCCCGCCGATATTGACCGTCCGGGCCCTGAGCGACGCGGCATAGTCGGCGACCCCGAAGTGCATCGCCTCGAGCCGCCCACCGAACTGGGCGATCGCCTCGACATTGGCCATGCCAAGTGCGGTCTCGATCAGTGCCTCGAGCCCGACGCGGGTCTCAAACCCCTCGCCCTGCTCGATCTGGTTGATCATGGCCTCGACCATGTAGAGGTCCCCGGGCACGCCGACCTTGGGCACCAGCAGCGTATGGACGCGGCTGCCCGCCTGCTCCATCACATCGACCACGTCGCGGTACATGTAGTGGGTGTCGAGCCCGTTGATCCGCACGGACACGGTCTTGCCCTTGGCGGCCC
>JBCCDA010000122.1:0-10621 GCA_039033215.1 Pseudomonadota bacterium
ACCTGGTCGAACTGATCAGAGGCATCGCCACGGACGAAGAGACGTTCAATACCATGCAGGGCGTCGTCGACCGCCTTGGCAAGACCGCTGCGGTGTCCGAGGATTTCCCGGCCTTCATCGTCAACCGGATCCTTCTGCCGATGATCAACGAGGCGATCTACACGCTGTATGAAGGGGTCGGGTCGGTCCAGAGCATCGATACCGCGATGAAACTGGGCACCCGGCACCCGATGGGTCCGCTGGAACTTGCGGACTTCATCGGGCTGGATACCTGCCTCGCCATCATGAACGTGCTGCATGACGGGCTGGCGGACACAAAGTACCGCCCCTGCCCTCTGCTCACGAAGTATGTCGAGGCCGGCTGGCTTGGTCGGAAGTCCGGCCGCGGGTTCTACGACTACCGCGGCGACACGCCGGTTCCGACCCGATAGCCGTCAGATCTTGCCGATGATGGCGTTCTTGGTGTCGCTGTCCTTCTTCTGGACCGAGGACGCCAGCGTCTCGGCCTGATTGAAACGGGACATCAGGTCCTGGATCTCGAAGTTGCCGAGCTTGTCGGCCTCGGTGGCGCTTGTCATGCGGGCGGCCTCGCGTGCCTGTTGCACGGCCGGCAGAAGCATGCCAACGCCCCCCTGGGCCTCATCGAGATCGGCGTCGGGAAGCGTCACGGGCGTCTGATCGTTCTTGGTCATGATGTCCTCCAAATTTCGGTGGACTTATTCTGACCCGGACCGCCGGTTTGATCTGTACCAGACGTTACAGGCGTTGCGAAACAAGCAACAATCCTTTGATGAAACCGTGACTTGGTAAAGGGGCCCACATCCCTATTTTTCCTTCAAGACCTAGCCACATGCTTCGATCTCAGGAGACCAGAATGCGCCTCGCTTCCCTTGCCCTAGCCACCATGATGACCGTGGCCAGTGTCACAGCATCCGCCGCCCCGTTCATCCTGGACAAGAGCCATGCCCATGTGACCTTCGAAGTCGGCCATCTGGGCTTCTCGACCGTGCATGGTCAGTTCCGTGAGTTTGATGCCGACATCACCTTCGATCCGGAGAACGTCGAAGCGACTGAGGTGACCTTCACGATCAATGCAGCGTCGGTCGACACCTTGTGGGAAGCCCGCGACAAGCACATCCGGGGCGCCGACTTTCTGGACGTGACCAATCACCCTACCATTACGTTCTCGAGCACATCGGTCACTCCGACAGGGACCGACACCGCGGATGTGACGGGTGACCTGACGATCCGTGACGTCACACAGCAGGTCACGTTCCAGGCGAAGCTGAACAAGATCGGCCCGTCGCCTTTCAACGCCGAGCAGACAATCGCCGGCTTCACCGTGACGGGCGAGATCGACCGCACCGCCTTCGGCGTCAGCTACGCGGCACCGGCTGTGAGTGCAATCATTCCGATCCAGATCGAGCTTGAGATGAGCCCGGCCTCATAGGGGCCCTGTAGGCGGGAGGCCTAGATGGGACTGCGCAACACGTCAGATTCCTGGGGCTTGCTGGCCCGGTTCTTCCACTGGACCAACGCCCTGGTGATCCTGGGCCTCCTGGCGTTCGGCTTCTTCCTCAGCAACGCCTACAACCCCGGTGACTTCGCGAAGTTCGAACTGGTCCAGCTGCACAAGAGCTTCGGCTTCGTGGCGTTTTCTCTTGCCGTCCTCAGGGTCGCGTGGCGGGCCTTCAACCCGCCGCCCGATCTGCCGGACAAGGTGACAGGGCTGCAGAAGGCAGTGGTGCGGGCGACGCATGTGTCGCTCTACATTCTGATACTGTTGATGCCGCTGTCAGGATGGTTGATGTCCTCGGCGTCGCCGCTGAACGATGCCGACTCCTACCCGTTCCAGGTCAAAAACATGGTCTTTGGGCTGTTCGAGATGCCGGACCCGATCCAGCCAGGGGATCGTGCACTGTCGGATCTCTTTGCCGAGGTCCACTTCTACGCAGGCGCGGCGCTTGCCGGGATCGTCGGGTTGCACATCCTGGGCGCCCTCTATCACGCACTGGTCGAGAAAGACGGCGTGATGTCGAGGATGCTGAAGGGGAAGGCCTGACGATCAGCTGGGGTAGGTCTCGTCCAACGCGTAGCCGGCGGCCCGAACCGTGCGGATCGGGTCCCGGTCACCCCGGCGGTTGAGCGCCTTGCGCAAGCGACCGATGTGGACGTCTACCGTTCGCGCCTCGACGTACACGTCCCGGCCCCAAACGATGTCAAGCAGTTGCTCACGGCTGTAGACCCGGCCGGGCCGCTGCAGCAGGCAATCCAGCAGACGGAATTCGGTCGGGCCCAGATGAACCTCGCGGGCCGCGCGACGTACGCGGCGGGTCCCACGATCCAGGCTCAGATCCCCGAACGTTGCCACGTCAGAGGAAATCGTCGGGCGGGACCGGCGCAGAAGGGCGCGCACCCGGGCGATCAACTCAGGCACCGAGAACGGCTTGGTCAGATAGTCGTCCGCGCCGGTATCCAGCCCCCGGACGCGGTCTCCCTCGTCGCCGCGGGCGGTCAGCATGATGACCGGCATGTCCTGAAGCTCGGTCCGTGTGCGGATCCGGCGGCAGATCTCGATCCCGGAAAGACCCGGCAGCATCCAGTCCAGCAGGACCAGATCCGGCGTCTCCTCCTCGATCGACAACATCGCATCGTCGCCGTCACCAACAGTTGTGACCAAAAAGCCCTCGCTCTGGAGATTGTACTCCAACAGCGCCGACAGGGCGTCCTCGTCTTCCACCAACAGTATGCGTGCGCTCATGTTCAACAAGCCCCGGCTATTCCTGTCCGTCGATCGCTAGCTCGTCCCAGTTGTTCGATTTGGGACGTTCGTCGCCGAGCGGTTTTCCCTCGACCACGAAATACGTCATCTCGGCGATGAAGGTCGTGTGATCGCCGATACGCTCGAAATTCTTCACGATGAAGAGCAGTTGCGCACACAGGCCGATCGTGCGCGGATCCTCCATCATGTAGGTCGTCAGCTCGCGGAAGATCGAGTTGTGCATCTCGTCGATCTCGACGTCGCGCTTCCAGACCGACACCGACAGGGCCGTGTCCCGGGCGGTATAGGCATCGAGCGCTTCGGACATGAGCGTCCGTGTCTGCTTGCCCATGCGGGCAACGGACGAGATGACCTTCATCGAAGGGCTCTGGTTGATGACCATCGTCCGCTTGGCGACGTTCTTGGCCAGATCCCCGATCCGCTCGAGCGCCGAGGCGATCTTCAACGCCGCCACGACCTCGCGCAGGTCGTTCGCCATCGGCTGGCGCAGCGCCATCACTTCGATCGCCGACTTCTCGAGCTCGACTTCCATTCGATCCAGTTGGCGATCGGATCGCACGACTTCGGACGCCAGCTGGCTGTCGCGCACCAAAAGCGCCTCGATGGCCGAGTTGAGCTGCTCCTCGGCGAGGCCACCCATCTCGGAAATCCGCGCAGAGATGCCGCGGAGATCCTGATCGAAAGCCGATACTATGTGCCGTGTCTGCGGCATCTGGTTTGCCTTTCTCGTTGGTTCGCTTGGGCTGATCAGCCGAAGCGACCGGTTATGTACTGCTGCGTCTTCTCGTGATCCGGGTTCGTGAAGATCTTGCTTGTGTCGCCGTATTCCAACAGCAGGCCGAGATGGAAGAACGCGGTCTTCTGGCTGACGCGCGCCGCCTGCTGCATCGAGTGGGTCACGATCACCACGGCGTAGTTTCGCCGCAGCTCGTCGATCAGTTCTTCGACCTGTGCTGTCGCGATGGGGTCGAGTGCCGAACAGGGTTCATCCATCAGCAGCACTTCCGGCGCCGTCGCGATGGCGCGGGCGATGCAAAGGCGCTGCTGCTGGCCGCCGGAAAGGCCCGTGCCGGGGGACTCCAGCCTGTCTTTCACTTCGTCCCAGAGCGCCGCGCGGCGCAGCGACTTCTCCACGATCTGGTCAAGCTCGCTCTTGTTCGCCGCCAGCCCATGAATGCGCGGGCCATAGGCGACGTTGTCGAAGATCGACTTCGGGAAGGGATTGGGCTTCTGGAAGACCATCCCCACCCGCGCACGTAGCTGCACCGGGTCGACGCTCTTGTCGTAGATGTCGTTCCCGTCCAACAGGATTTCTCCCGTCACACGGCAGATGTCGATCGTGTCGTTCATGCGGTTGAGGCAGCGAAGGAACGTCGACTTTCCGCAGCCGGACGGGCCGATGAAGGCCGTGACCGAGTTCGGTTCGATGTCGACATCGACGCCGTTGATCGCTTGCGCGTCGCCGTAGAACACATTCACGTTGCGTGCAGTGATCTTCATGTCACTGACCGCTACAGACCCGTCTGCCATGTCACCACCGCCTTTCAAAGCGCTTGCGAAGGACTACCGCCAGAGCGTTCATGAGAATGAGGAACAGAAGAAGCACGGTAATCGCCACCGCCGTCTTGCCCTCGAACAAACGCTCCGAGTTATTGTTCCAAAGATAGATCAGGGACGGCAATACGTTAGCCTTATCAAGCGGATCGCCCGGTGTCTCCTGAATGAAGCTGTTCATCCCGATGATAATCAGGGGCGCGGTCTCGCCCAGCGCCTGGGCCATCGCAATGATCGATCCGGTCATGATACCCGGCATCGCCAGCGGCAGCACATGCTGCGTCGATGTCTGAAGCTTCGACGCACCAAGCCCGAGCGCTGCATCCCGGATCGAGGGCGGCACCGCCTTGATCGACGCACGGGCCGCAATGATGATCGTGGGCAGGCTCATCAGCGCCAACACCACCCCACCGGCCAGCGGGGTCGAGCGGGGGTCTTCCGCGAAGGCCTTCAGTAGCCCGTCAAAGAGGTTGAACCCGAAGAGCGAGACCCCCGTCAGCAGCACCGTGAGGCCCAGCAGGCCGAAGACGATCGATGGCACTGCCGCGAGGTTGTTGATGTTCACCTCGATGAAGTTCGTGAGCCGGTTCTTCGGCGCAAACTCCTCGAGATAGATCGACGCCATCACACCGACGGGGAAGACCAGCAGGAAGGTGACCATCATCGTCCAGAAGGATCCGATCAGCGCCCCCCAGATCCCCGCGATCTCGGCGGAGGCACTGTCGGAATTCTGCAGCAGATCCCAGTTGAAATGGGTGACGATCCGATCCTGCAGGCGGAACTGCTCGAGCCAGACGAGCTGCCGGTCATTGATCTGCCGCGTCCCCTCGGGACGCTCGAAAACCAGCCCCGACCAGCTCCCCGCTGCAACCGTGCCCAGCGCATCGGGTGGCTCGACGATCTCGCCGACAAGGCGCTCCGGCCCCAGTTCGACAATCTTGATCCAGCCCTTGTTCGCCCGCACGAACACGGAGGGATCGTGCAACTGAAGTGTCAAGGAGGACTGTGGATCAGTTGCGCGGCGAAAGGCCTGGTCAGCGGCTGCGTTCCGCAAGTCGCGCTGACCCTCAAACCCTGCGATCAGCCCGGTCAGGCGTTCACGTTCCGCCGGATCCTCGGTATCTTCCAGCAGAGCCAGGGTCTCTTCCGCTGCCCGGTTCTGATCGTTCGCGATCCGGCGAAGTACGCGGGATTCCGCGCCCCGGTCCAATCGCACGAGACGCCTGGCCTCGGAGAACGCGGTGGGCGCCACGGAGATCAGGACCTGTCCCTCCTCCGGTCCAGCAGACATCTGCAGATCGCCTTGTGTGCCGGCATCCAGCAGCGTCCCGAACTGATCCATGAAGTAGAGCTGCACGTCATCGTCGAGGAGCGCCTCGAAGTGATAGCTCTCCCCCAGAAGCTCGGGGTTGGCTTCGACGACATCGCTGAGCTCGTAGCCTTCGAACTTCGAGACAAGGTCGTAGAGCGGCCGCGCCGACCGACCCCGGATATCCGTCTCAGCCGCATCCCGAAGACCGTTCCGGATCGGGTTCTTGAGATCGGCCTTTGTCGCGGTGTTGCCATCGGTCATCGTGGCAATCTCGCGCTCGTCCGCCTCGATCTGGATATCCAGCGAGACGTAGTATTCGTAACGGACCCCGACCGCCTTGACGACGATCGTGTACATCAGAATGGCAAGGGCCATCGCAGCCAGCGAGATCGCGAGGATCCCGTAGGCCTTCAGCCGGAATTCGGCCCAGTGGCGCTTCTTGACGCGGCGGCGGCTCTCGGCGGACGTATGCCTCGCCGAGAGCTCCGTCATATTGATTTCGACATTCGCCATCGCGCGGCCCTCAATCGTATTTCAGCCGGTACTTGCGGACCAGCCGCAAGGCGACGATGTTCAAGCCAAGCGTCGCGGCGAAGAGCGCAAAGCCCAGGGTATAGGCGGGACCTGCAGCCGTTTCGGCCTCGGTATCACCCAGGATCAGCATCGTGATCTGGACCGTCACCGTAGTCACCTTGTCGAGCGGATCGAAGGTCAGGTTCGCAGACTGGCCGACAGCCATGACGACGATCATCGTCTCGCCGACGGCCCGGCTGATGCCGAGGAGGGCGGCGGAAACGATCCCTGGCAAGGCCGCCGGCAGTACGACCCGCATCACGGTCTCCGCCTTGGTGGCGCCCAGCCCATACGAGCCGTCGCGCAGGCTTTGCGGCACCGCGTTGATCACGTCATCCGACAGCGATGAGATGAAGGGGATGATCATGATCCCCATGACAACGCCTGCGGCGAGCGCCGACTCGGCCTCGACCCCGATCCCCAGACTGTCGCCGATACCGACCAGGAAGGGCGCCACGGTCGTCGCGGCGAAAAAGCCGTAGACGACCGTCGGCACACCCGCGAGGATTTCCATCATCGGCTTGGCCGTAGACCGGACCCGCTTGGACGCGAACTCGGACAGATAGATCGCGGCGAACAGCCCGATCGGGATCGCGACCAGCATCGCGATCAACGTGATCATCGCCGTCCCGAGGAACAGTGGCACCGCACCGACCTTGTCCGCCGACATCTCGCCGGTATGCACGCCCGACAGCGGCGACCAGGTTGTCCCGAACAGGAACTTGTCGACGCGCCATCCGATCTTGTCGAAGAAATTCAGCGTCTCGCCGATCAACGAGAGGAAGATCCCGATGGTCGTGATGACCGCAACAGCGGCGGCGCAAAGCAGAACGTTCCGGAGGATGTTCTCCGAACGGTTTCTGGCGCGAAAGCCTGCATCTACCTGTTTGAACGACCAGAGCGCGGCGCCGAGGGCCGCCGCCGAGGAGAGGATAACCAGCGCCCAGACGCGGATACCATCAGCAGTGCCGAAGGTCTCGGACAGTTGCACCCTCAGATCGTCAGTCGCGGAGGCGAGCCGCCCGTTCGCCAGCGCCCTGGCATCTGACAAGATCGTCTGTGCCTGAAGCCCCACGGCCTCCGGAGCGAGGTCGGAAAGGGCAGAGCGCATGTGGCTACTGACCCAGGACGACCCGACTATCTGGATGATCAAGTAGGCCCCGAAGCCGGCCAGCAGCACGCACAGCAGTGCGAAGAGACCGTGGTAGCTTGGGCGTGAATGAAGTTCGGCCAGCCGGCCACCCGCGATCGCATACGCGCGCGAGCGCGACATGAAGAACGCCACGATCGAGACAACCATGATCCCGATAAGCGTCAGCGACAGCATGGTTCCCCCGATCCCGCATGGCTCGACACATCGTCGAGAGGCGGGTCTCCATCAGTGCGCCAGCAGGACAGTGCCTGCATCGGAAGACGCGGGAGCAATCCCCCGCGCCCTTTGTTGCCGCGCCGACTACTTCAGCTCGGCGCCGGTCATGGCGTTCTGCGACATGACACGCTCCTGGTTGTCCTTGTGCGCGTCAGACGGCAGCGGGATCAGACCACGCTCGGTCAGGTAGCCTTCGTCGCCCGAGGCCGAGTCACTGACGAATTCGGCCGCAAACTCCATGATGCCGGGCACGACACCGATGTGAGCCTTCTTGATGTAGAAGTAGAGCGACCGCGAAACCGGGTAGTCGCCGGCTGCGATGTTCTCGAACGTCGGCTCAACACCGCCGACGCGGGCGCCTTTGAGCTTGTCGGCGTTCTGGTCGAGGAACGAGTAGCCGAAGACACCCAGGGCGTTCGGGTTGGCTTCCAGCTTCGAGACGATCAGGTTGTCGTTCTCGCCAGCGTCGACCCAGACACCGTCGTCACGAACCTCGATCTCGTCGCAGTTGCCGCCAGCCGCCTCGCAGCCTTCTTCCAGCGCCAGCTCTTCGAAAGCGTCGCGCGTCCCCGATGACGGCGGGGGGCCCAGAACCTCGATCCGGGTCGCCGGCAGCGACGGATCAATCTCGTTCCACATCGTCGGGGCGGTAGCCATCGCGCCCTTGACCAGCGCCTTGTAGAGGATCTCGCGGGTCAGTTCGAACGTCGGCGCGTTCGTCGCATTGGCCACGACGATGCCGTCAAAGCCGACAACCGACTCGACAACCTCGGTCACACCGTTCTCGGCGCAGAGCTTGAATTCCTTCGCCTTGATGCGGCGCGAAGCGTTGGTGATGTCAGGCGTATCGGTGCCGACGCCCGAGCAGAAGAGCTTCAGGCCACCACCGGAGCCGGTCGACTCGACAACCGGGGTCGGGAAGCTGGTCGATTTACCGAATGCTTCGGCAACAGCTGTCGAGAACGGGAAGACTGTCGACGAGCCGACGATCTTGATCGTGTCACGGGCCTGCGCGGCGCCGGCAATAGAGAGGGCCGCGACCGTCGCAATCGCTGCAGTGGTAAGGGTTTTCACAGTGTCGCTCCTTGTGGATCGGTGCGGGATGGGGTTTGGCATATGTCCCTGTCCCATCCGGTAACATTGGCCATGCTATGCGGCAGGCGCGAAGCTTGTGCCACAGATCGCACTCAGAATTGTGACAGTGTAAACACTTGATAAATCTCAGATAACCGTGCTCTCAGGTGCGATCTTCACATCAGATGCGGTGTGCCGGTCCGAGCTGCGCAGATCAGGCGCGACACGGCTGACGACCGGCAGCCAGACGGTGAACTCCGCCCCATCCCCAAGCTCGCTGGAAATCGTCATGAGCCCGCGATGGCGATTGACGATCAACTCGGAGATCGCGAGCCCGAGCCCCGTGCCTGCCTTCTCGCGCGCCAGCTTCGTGTTCGCACGATAAAACCGCTCGGTGAGACGGGGAACGTCAGCACGCTCAATGCCGGCACCCTGGTCGCGAACCGAGATCCCGACCATGTCGGGGCCCGGAGAGTCCGGGTCCAGAACGCTGATTGTGACCGTCTTGCCTGAGCCACCGTACTTGATTCCATTGTCGATCAGATTCTGGAACAGTCGCTCAAGCTCATCCCTGTCGGCATGTACGATGATGCCGGACTGATTGTGGGTGAAGGTCAGCGATACGCCAGCCACTTCCGCCATGGGCCGGAGGGCATCCACGACTTCACCGACGATGTTGAGCACATCCTCAGGCGTATCGGGCGCAACCCGCTCGTTCAGTTCGATGCGGTTAAGCGACAGCAGATCCTCGACCAGCCGGGTCATGCGTTCTGTCTGGCCGACCAGCATGTTCAGAAACCGCTCACGCGCAGCGACGTCCTCGCGGGCCGGTCCCAGCAGCGTATCGATGATGCCGGACACGGAAGCCAGCGGCGTCTTCAGTTCGTGGCTTGCGTTGGCAATGAAGTCCCGATGGGTGGCGAGCGTCCGGCGCATCTGGGTCTCATCCGCGATCGCGACGAGGATATCGCCGTCAGACCCGGCGCGCTCGATATGAGCGGTAAGCGCACTGTCACTGATCCGTGGCACCTGAAACGGCGTGGTCAGCACCGGCTCTCCCTGCACGACTTCGTCGATCCCCTCCAGCAGCCGTCGCGACCGGAGCACGGCGATGTTCTCGCCAACGACGTCGCCGATGCCGAACAGCTCCATCGCAGCCGGGTTGACCTGCTTCAGCAGGCGCCTCTCATCTACAATCAGGACACCGAACGGCAACGCATCGATGATCGCGCTGGTATCTGAGAGCCCGGCCTTCAGCGCAGGAGGCGGAGGTGGCGCGGCGGGCCCAGAACTTTCCTCATCCGCCTTCCAACCGATCGCGCCCAGAGCTGCTCCGACCACCGCGGCACCAACTGTGACCAGCGGCTCTGCCCCGACAACGTAGGCAAGCCCTCCGCAGGCTCCGGCGAGCACCGCTGGGGTCAGCGGCGCCAGGGGAAAGCGGCCACTCATGGCTCAGGCGTTAAGGAACCACTCATGCAGGATATCTAACATGCCACCATGCCGTGCTGTACTGGAAATGCCGTCATCGGTGCGTCATATACCGTTAGCAGCGGTGGAAAGGGCGTTGGGTACGATGATCAAGTACACGCTTAAATGTGCGGACGGACATCACTTCGAGTCGTGGTTCAAGGACTCCGCCGCGTTCGACGGGCTCTCTGCGGCGGGGCAACTGACCTGCGCGGTCTGTGGCAGTCAGGATGTCACGAAAGGCATCATGGCCCCCTCGGTCAGTAGTTCCCGCGACGCGGCCGACGCACCGCTCAGTCAGCCGGCTCATCCTGCCGAAGCGGCGTTGAAGCAGCTTCGCGCACATCTGGAGAAGAACGCCGACTACGTGGGGCGCGAATTCGCGACCGAAGCCCGGAAGATCCACGATGGGGAGTCGGACAAGCGCCAGATCTGGGGGGAGGCGACACCGGCCGAGGCGAAAGCCTTGAAGGAGGAAGGTGTCCCG
>JBCCDA010000123.1:0-10471 GCA_039033215.1 Pseudomonadota bacterium
ATCGCGCGGCGGCTGGACCACGACGCTGAGGATGGCGGTCCAGCGTTCGGTGGCAGCGAGTTGGCCGTTTTCATAGCGGCGCTCGATCCAGGCGACGCGGAAGCTCGTGTCCGAGGCGCGGATGACGCTTGAGACCTCGACGGAAACCTGCGTGTCGCCGACCAGGGCGAAGGGATCGTTCACGCGGGCATAGTCGTTCAGCGCAATCGCTCCGCGATCCGTGGCGAAGTCATAGGCGCTGAGCCAGCTCTGGCGCAGCACGATAGGGTCTGCCGGGACCTGCCGGACATTCTCGACGAAACGGGCAAGATGCCAGGCGATCTGCGGGTCGGTCGGGCGATACTCGGCCAGCGCCGGGGCGACGGCTTGGGCCGCACCGAGGTTGTCGACCTCCACCACGTAGGGGACGACGCTGCTGCGCGTCGATTGCCAGGCGAGGGCCGCGCTGAGCCCGGCGGACAGGGCGAGGCAGCCGAGCGCCATGAGGCGCCAGTTGCGGGCCTGGACGCGGGCGGAGCCGATGCGCTCGTCCCAGACCTGGGCTGCCTTCTGGTAGGGGGTGACGGGCTCGGGCGTGGTGCCGTATCGGACGCTGGGTCGTCGGAACATCAGGAGGACCTTTCGGAGAGACTGACGACCGTGCCGCCACCGCCATGATCGCCGGAGCGGAGCGCATGGGCGGCCGTGGACAGGCCGTGCTGGAGGGATTGCTGGCGCTTCATCCGCCGCGCCCAGTCGGGCGGGCCATCGTTCGCCGGGGCGGGCATGTTGCTCCCCGCAAATCGACCGCCTGTGGCTGCATAGGCGGTGCGGGCGCCGGTCCCGGCGCCGTCCGAGATCGCGCGCCGGAGCGGGCTGAACGCGGCGACGGCACCGGTTTTGCCGACAGCGGCCACGCCGCCAACAGACTTGCCCAGTGCCGTGTTGCGCGATGCGGTGCCAAGCTGATAGGCGGTTGCGGTTCCGCTGCCGACCGCGCTTGCGCCACGGAGACCGGAGCCAACGGTGCCAAGGGCCATCCGGGTCCCGGCCGCACCGGCGACCGCGGCCCCGCCGACGGCGACACCGGTACCGACGGCGGCGCCTGCGCCGAGCTGCGGTCCACCCGAGACGATGCCGTTCGCGATGCCGGGGCCGAAGATGCCGAGGGCGAGGAGCGCCAACGCGCCGAGGACCACGGACATGGCGTCGTTGATCGTGGGCTCACCAGCAAAACCGGCCGTGAACTCGCTGAAGATGGTGGAGCCGATCCCGACGATAACGGCCAGCACCAAAACCTTGACGCCGGAGGAAATGACGAGGCCCAGCACCCGCTCGGCCATGAAGGCGGTCTTGTTGAAGAGGCCGAAGGGCACGAGGATGAAGCCCGCCAGCGTGGCCAGCTTGAATTCGATCAGGGTGACGAAGAGCTGGATCGCGAGGATGAAGAAGGACAGCAGGACCACGAGCCAGGCGAAGAACAGGATGAGGATCTGGATCAGGTTCTCGAAGACGGCGACGAAACCGGTCAGCTCTGCGATGGAGGCAAGGATCGGTTGACCCGCCTCGAGCCCAACCTGCGCGATGCGCCCGGGCTGGAGGAGTTCGGCGGCGGAAAGGGTGCCGCCGGTGGCCACCAGGCCAAGGCCTGCGAAACTGTCGAAGACGATCCGGGCCAGCGTGTTCCAGTTGCCGATGATGTAGGCGAAGACCCCGACGAAGAGGGTCTTCTTCACCAGCCGCGCGATGATGTCGTCATCCGCACCCCAGGCCCAGAAGAGCGCGGCCAAGGTTATGTCGATCACGATCAGAGTGGTGGCGAGAAAGGCGACGTCGCCCCCGAGAAGTCCGAAACCGGAATCGATGTAGGAGGCGAAGACCTCGAGAAACCGGTCAATTACACTAACGCCGCCCATCGCCTCACTCCGTCCCGGCCGGCTCTGGAGCCAGATGGAAGAAGCGTTGCCGGGCCGCCTCCCACGCGGCGCGGCATTCGGTGTCGGTGGCGTAGTCTTCGGGCGTCAGGTCACGGCAGCGTGCGAGCGTACTGCGCAGCGCGCTATCCGTGGCTACTTGCCCTTCCTCTGGCAGGATCGTCCGGGTGAGTTCCATAGCGGCGGCAAGAGCGGCCAGACCGCCCACACCGAAAGCGACGAGGCGCAGAGTTCGCGGGGTATCGAGGGCCATGACGCTCAATCCCCGAAGAAGCGCACGGTGCCAGGGGAGTAGCCGCCGCCGTAGTTGAGGAACCGGGCGAGGTTCTCACGGCCCTGCGCCTCGGCCGACGCGATCCGGGCGGCTTCGAGCGCTTCGGCCCGGTTCTGCGCGGCGATGGCTGCGGTCAGATCGGCGATCTGCGTCGATTGCAGGGCCAGGAGCTGGTTCCCGGCCTGGGCAACCTGCAGGGCCCCAACGGCCCCCTGGCTTTCGCGGATGAGCGCGTCCATTTGCGTGCGTGCGCCGTCGATATTGCCCACAACCCCGGCCTGCACACGCAACGCGTCCTCGAAGCCCGCGACGGAGGTCTCCCACCGTTCACGCGCGCCTGTGATCATCGCGTCGAAATCGCCCTGCGCCGCGGCAGTGCCGTAGTCCTGCTTGAAGGCCTTTTCGATGCTGGCCACGTCGAAGGCGAGGCTCTGGGCATCGGCCAACAGGCGCTGCGTTTCGCCGATGGCGTCCTGGAGCTGCGCCAGCGACGAATGCGGCAGGTTCGCGAGGTTCAGCGCATCGTTCGTCAGCATCTGCGCCTGGTTCTGGATCTGCGAGATCTGGTTGTTGATCTGCTCCAGCGCGCGCGCGGCCGAAAGGATGTTTTCGGCATGGTTTTGCGGGTCGTAGACGATCCGCCCGCCGCCGCCGAAGAAGAAGGCGTGGGCCGGTGTCGTCAGGACCGGTGTGAGCGCGAGGGTGCCGGCCATCAGCGCGGCTGCGAGTTTCAGGCGGTGGGTGGGGCGGTCAGGGTAGCGGGTCATTTTCGGTCTCCTTCTGGTCGGTGGGTTGGGGGTCTGGAGCGGGTGGCGCGGTGGCGCTGCCAAGCAGCTCGACCGCCCAGTCGAGGCCGCGATGGCGCAGCCAGGCCGCGGCGAAGCCGTCGCGGCCATGGTCGGCGAGCATCTGGGTCATGGCGGTCTGGTCGGCCTTGGAGGAAGCCGCGGTGAAGGCCAGCGCCACCTCACCGAGGCCCAGGGAGAAGAGCCGGTTTCCCCGCCGCGACTGGCAGTAGTATTCCCGCTTCGGCGTCGCGCGGGCGACGATGTCGATCTGGCGGTCGTTCAGCCCGAAATCCTGATAGATGCGCGCGATCTGCGGCTCGAAAGCGCGCTCATTGGGCAGGAAGATCCGCGTGGGGCAGCTCTCGATGATGGCGGGTGCGATGAGGGACCCGTCGATATCGGCCAGGGATTGGGTGGCGAAGTTCACCGAGGCGTTCTTCTTCCTGAGCGTCTTCAGCCATTCGCGCAGTTGCCCGCCGAAACTGGCGTCATCCAGCGCGAGCCAACCCTCGTCGATCAGGATCATGGTGGGGCGGCCGTCGAGGCGTGCTTCGATCCGGTGGAAGAGATAAGCCAGCACGGCGGGGGCTGCGGGCGAACCGATCAGCCCTTCGGTCTCAAAGGCCAGAACATCGGACGACCCCAGTTCCTCCATCTCGGCATCCAGAAGCCGGCCGAAGGGGCCGCCGAGACAGAAGGGCTTCAGCGCGCGCTTGAGTTCGGCCGATTGCAGCAGGACCGAGAGGCCGGTCAGCGTGCGCTCCTCACGCGGGGCCGAGGCGAGTGAGGTCAGCGCCGACCAGAGATGGTCCCGCGCCGCCGGGTCTATCATCGCGCCTTCGCGACCGAGTATGCCCGCGAGCCAGTCCTGCGCCCAGGCGCGTTCGGCCGCTTCGTCGATCCGCGCCAGAGGCTGCAACTGAACCGCCGGTTCCTCGTCGGCCAGCGCCTCGCCGAGGTTCTCCCAATCGCCGCCCATGGCGAGCGCGGCGCAGCGGATCGAGCCGCCGAAGTCGAAGGCGAAGAGCTGGGCACCAGCATAGCGGCGGAACTGCAGCGCCATGAGGGCCAGCAGAACAGACTTGCCCGCGCCGGTCGGCCCGACGATCAGCGTATGCCCGACATCGCCGACATGTGTGGAGAAGCGGAACGGGGTCGTGCCTTCTGTCTCGCCGTGAAACAGCGGTGGACCGTCGAGGTGGTCGTTCCGATCCGGCCCCGCCCAGACCGCCGAGATCGGGATCATGTGGGCAAGGTTCAGCGTCGAGATCGGAGGCTGGCGGACATTGGCGTAGAGATGCCCGGGCAGGGAGCCAAGCCAGGCCTCGAGGGCGTTCAGGGTTTCCAGGATGCAGGTAAAATCGCGCCCCTGTACGATCTTCTCTACTGCCTTGAGCTTCGCTTCGGCCGCCCGCGGGTCTTCGTCCCAGACGGTGATCGTGGCAGTGACATAGGCCGCACCCGCCACGTCGGCACCAAGCTCCTGCAGCGCCTCGTCCGCATCTGCCGCCTTGTTGGCCGCATCGCTGTCGAGCAGGGTCGAGGCCTCGTTGGTCATCACCTCCTTGAGGATCGTGGCGACCGACTTGCGCTTGGCAAACCACTGCCGGCGGATTCGGTTGAACACCCGGGCGGCATCCGTCTTGTCGAGGCAGATCGCGCGGGTGCACCAGCGATACTCGAAACCTTGCGCGTTCAACTCGTCGAGCAGTCCGGGCCAGGTGACGCTTGGCAGCCCGATGATGGTCAGGGTCTTGAGATGTGCGGCCCCAAGCCTGGGTGTCAGCCCACCCACCAACGGGTCATCGGCCAGAACCGCGTCGAGATGCATCGGCACCTCCGGTACGCGGACGCGCTGGCGTCGCGTCGAAACTGTCGAGTGCAGGTAGGTCAGGGTCTCGGCGTCCGAGAGCCAGGCGATCTCCGGCATGAACCCGTCGAGCAGATCGATCAGCCGGTCGGCGCGGCTGACAAAGCCGGAGACAAGATCCTGAGGTTTGGTGCTGCGATCCGGGGCGTTCTCCAGGAGCCAGCCTTCGGCCCGACTCGCGTCGTCGGCGGGCGGCAGCCAGACCAGCGTCAGGAAATATGCACTCTCGAAATGTGCCCCCGCTTCCTCGAATTGCGCGCGCCGTTCGGCATCGACGAGGGCGGAGACCGGATCTGGAAACTCGGAGGTGGGGTAGTCCTGCGCTGGTATCCGTTGCGCCTCCACGAAGACGGCCCAGCCGGAACCCAGTCGCCGCAGCGCGCTGTTGAGCCGGGCTGATGTGGCGACCAGTTCGGCGGGCGTTGCGGAGTCCAGGTCCGGTCCCCGGAAACGCGCCGTCCGCAGAAGACTGCCGTCCTTGTTCAGGATGACACCGGGCGCGATCAGTGCCGCCCAGGGCAGGAAATCGGCCAGAAGCGCTGGTTTGGACCGGTATTCGGCGAAGCGCATCATCGGCTCAGACCCCGAACCAGGACGGGTAGCGGAGATGCCGCCGTGCCACGTCCGCGAACTGCGCATCCCGCTTGGCGGCCCAGACCGCGAGGAGATGACCAACAAGCCAGAATGCGAGGCCCACGAGCCAAAGACGCAGGCCGAGCCCGATGGCGGCGGCCAGTGTCCCATTGGCGATGGCGATGGTGCGGGGAGCACCGGCCAGCAGGATCGGATCGATCAGGGCCCGGTGCACGGGCGCGAAATAGCCGGGGATGTCGGTGGGGCTCTCCATCAAATCAGCGCCCCGCCGCCGAAGGAGAAGAAAGACAGGAAGAAGCTCGATGCGGCGAAGGCGATGGAAAGCCCGAAGACGATCTGGACCAGACGCCGGAACCCGCCCGAACTGTCGCCAAAGGCCAGAGTCAGACCCGTGACGATGATGATGATCACCGCGACGATCTTGGCGACCGGACCTTCGATGGACTCCAGGATGGTTTGCAAGGGAGCTTCCCAGGGCATGCCGGACCCGGCGGCGAGCGCCGGCTCGGGCAGGGCGATAGCCAGAAGGGTCAGCGCGGCAGTGCCGAGCATCAGGTGGGGGGGTCGAATGAGGGTCACGGACGGTCTCCTGAGTTTGGCGGAAGAAGGGGGGTGAGAGCGTAGTCGCCGGAAGCTGTGAGGCCGGTGACCCGAGCAAGTTCGGAGAGGCGACGCTCAGCGCCGCGTCCTGACAGCACGGCGATCATGTCGATGGTCTCTGCGATCAGGGCGCGCGGAACGGTGACCACCGCTTCCTGGATCAGCTGCTCGAGGCGCCGCAGCGCGCCGATGGCGGACCCGGCATGGATCGTCCCGATGCCGCCGGGATGGCCGGTGCCCCAGGCTTTCAACAGGTCCAGAGCTTCCGGGCCGCGTACCTCGCCGATGGGGATGCGATCGGGCCGCAACCGCAGTGATGCGCGCACTAGATCGGACAGGGTTGCGACCCCGTCTTTCGTCCGCAAGGCTACGAGGTTCGGCGTCAGGCATTGAAGTTCTCGCGTGTCCTCGATCAGGACCACGCGATCGGAGGCCTTGGCGACCTCCGCCAAAAGCGCGTTGGTGAGGGTTGTCTTGCCGGTCGAGGTGCCGCCTGCCACGAGGATATTGGCTCGGCTGTTGACACCTTCGCACAAACGGTTGGCGGCGTTGGCTGAAAGAATGCCGCTCCCGACATACTCTTGGAGGGTGAACACCGCGACGGCGGGCTTGCGAATGGCGAAGGTTGGAGCGGACACGATTGGCGGCAGCAACCCTTCGAAACGCTCGCCGGTCCCGGGCAACTCCGCTGAAACACGCGGAGCGTCGGGATGCACCTCAGCTCCGACATGATGCGCGACAAGCCGGATTATGCGTTCGCCATCGGCAGAAGACAGAACTGCGCCGGTATCAGCCAGCCCATCGGCCAACCGGTCGACCCAGAGCCGTCCGTCCGGGTTCAGCATAACTTCGACGACGCCCGCATCTTCGAGCCAGGTCGCTATGCCGGGGCCGAGGGCTGTGCGCAGCATCCGTGCGCCGCGGGAAGAGCTCTCGGTTTGGAATGGTGTAACGGTCATGATGGGCCCCGCTCTGGTTCACGGGACCGATCAAGAAGACCGCGATTTGGCTGCAGGCAACAGTTGTGAAGGCGTAGTAGAGACGTGGCGCACAAAGGCAGGGAGTCTACGGTGCGGGCGTCTTTATGTTTGGTCAGCCGACACCGCGCCTGTGCAATCCGAACCGATTATCATGCAACTGCAATTGACCAGCAAAAGACTTGGCGACTCAGCCTACGGTTTTGAGCGAATCTGGACAATGGACTGGGATTGAGGGTCGAACCGAAATTCGTGCAGGCGACGTTCACGAATTAATTGAACCGCTTGGCTTACATGCTCGGGAAGCACGTAGAACCATTCACGCGGATGGACCGGCTTGCCAAACCGATCGGTAATCACAAGTCCCTGCGGGCGCGCATTATCGAAAAAGCGATGCAAAAGATGCTCGACTTTCATGCGTTCCAGATTGCGCAACTCGTACGTGGCAACAATTTCGACAGGTGCGAGCAGGAAAGTTGGGTCGTTCTTGGCGTCAGCAATTCGTCGCCGTACGTCCTGACTTGTCACGCCAACCTTGTGCAGGATCCTTGATATCTCAGCGATTTCAGGGTCGCTCGAGAGGCTGCGCGCGACATAGACTGTGCCAGTGACCGCCATACTATCCTGATCCCATTCTGGATCGAGCCGACCAAACCCGGCTCTTTCGACGATCCGTGCGGTCTTATCTGCTGCGAGCGCTTTGCGGAACGACGACGCCAGGGGATCGTTCTCCATTCCATTAGAGAAGACTATCCTCAGCCGGTGGTCTGGCTTCCCGCTTCTGCGCGAGAGCTCCGTTTTTTCGGCGACGTAGACCAGCAGACCACGATGGATGAAATAATCCCCTTCATGCACTGTGATTTCTACGTTGTCCTGGACAGGCAATACCTTTCGATCTCCAGACTCGAGTTTCGATTGCATCTCGGTGAAGCCATCTTCGAAATGCTCGAAGACTGGACATGGGAACATATCAGCGCGGTGGTCAGGCAACTGGCGTTGTAAGGCTGGCGTCACATTTCGGATGTTGAGAACCGCATCGTGAACATCCAAGTCTTCATCGCCGAGAATGTCGTCAAGGCTTGCCGGGATGTCCTCTTCGCCAACTTCGTCACGCCAATCGGGCTCAGTTAACGAATGAGTGTCAGGATCGACAATCCTAGGGTTTGGAGCAACCGGATGGCCGTGGCCCAGAAGCCTGTTGCGATCGACCTCCATCATCGCAGCAGTCGGACTAGTCCTGATCGATCTCCAGATTGTACCGAGTTTCATCTCCTCGAGGTCCAGGCTGTTGTCGTCCGGAATCCGACCATTCGACTCGTAGAAAGCATTTACTTGCAAGACGATCTCAGAACTACGAGCATCTGGCGTTGCTGCCGCGCCGCGGTTCCTTTCCTTGATGTCGAGAAGACCGAATTCATCCGGCTCGTCGAAGATTTCATCGAGAGATCGGTAGCGCGGCATAGAGTTCAGGCTCCCGACTGAGCCGCCCGCTGGCGTTCGGCCTTCTTCGTCTTGATGTATGCATGAGCTTCCGCGAGGCGCTTCTCCAATGGATCCGCCGAATGCGGGTTGGGTTCGCGGCCTTCCTGCGCCCGAAAACGTTTGATGCGTGGCCACAGCGTCAGCGCTTCTTTTTCGCTCATCTGGATGCGCTGCGAGATCATCGCGTCCTGGATGGTCTTCAAGAGTGGCGTGTCGAAGGCGCGCGACGCGACGTCAAACCCTTCCTTGAACGGGTTCACGCTGTCGATCAGATCGATATCCAGTTCGCGCACGTTTACGAAACGCTTCACCATGTTCATCAGGGACAGGTTTTCCGACAGCTCAGCGCCGTATTCTTCGCTCTCTTCAGCAAACCCGCCTTCTTGCGATGCGCGTTTTGCCATGCCTATCAGGTTCATCCGCGCCGCGAGGTCTTGCCGCACGGATTCTGTTTCGTCTTCTGACAGGTTCTCATAGGTTGTCTCGATGATATCCGTCAGCACCATCTGTGTGGCGACTTCCGGGGCCACATCATCCGCCACAACGCGCCGGTCCATGGCCTGGCAGGCCTTAGCCACGAGCTCGTTCATGTCGTTCTCGACAATGGCACGGGCGCGGGCCGTAGGCGGCTCCATCAAGCCCTTGATGCCAATATGTACGGTGCCGTCGTTCGTGGTCTCGACGGGCGAGCGGATATCCCCGTCTTCTCGACGATAGAACTTGAAGTTGGGTGCCAGCACCTGCTCCATCAGCATCGCACCCGAAATCGCTTTCAGCATGTCGTTGACCGCATCGGCGACGACCGTGGTTTCCACCCCTGGCTCAGCGACAAGGTTGGTGAACTGGGCGTGGGGCTTGCCGGGAGCATCGCGGGTGGCCCGACCAATGATCTGGACGATCTCCGTCAGTGAATTCCGATAGCCGATGGTCAGCGCATGTTCGCACCACGGCCAGTCGAACCCTTCCTTCGCCATCCCGAGCGCTATGATGATGTCGACCTTGGCCCGATCCGCCGCGTCGTCCCGCTTGCCATCGGGTCCCTTCACCTCTGCCTGCAACGCGGCCTTGATGCCATCGCGCCCGTCGCCGTCGTCCACGAGATCGGCGATCTTCAGAACCTTGCCGTCCGAGGCGCGTTTCACCAGATCGAACCCGGTATCCGGATCGCGGCCGACGTGTTCACCGATCGCGCCCATGATCAGCCCGACTTCATCGTGCTTTTCGCCGAACGCTTCAGCAGATCCGCGATGCGGGATGTGGACAATCGTCTTGCGGTCGGTGTCGAGAACATCGGGGATCGCCGAGATGTACCGCCCGCGATAAAACGAATAGGAAATCCCAAGTGACTTCAGGTGCTCGTATCCCTCAAGTTGCTCATAGTAGCTGTAGGTGATGGACTTGAACCGTGCCTCATCCTCAGGCCGCAGGACCGGCACGCTGTCGCCCCGGAAATAGGACCCGGTCATCGCCATCATGTGGGCTTTCTCGCGGGCCAGCAATTTGCGGAGTATCTCGCCCAGACGGTTGTCATCGGCCGCTGCAACGTGATGGAACTCATCGACTGCGATCAGAAAGTCGTCAAACGCCTCCACACCGCGCGCCTTCTCGATCGCGTCGAAGGCAAAGCGGAACGTCGCATGGGTGCAGACAATTACCTGGGCATCGCTGTCCATGAAGGCTTCGAACGCCTTCACCTTCTGAGACTTCGCCATGCCGTCTTCACCCGATAGGCAAAGGTTCCATTGCGGGTCCACGTCCCAATCGGCCCAGAACCCGTGCGAGGTGAGGTCGGTCGAGCGGAACGAGCTGCCGATAGAGGTCTCGGGCACCGCCACGACCACCTTTTTCACGCCCTGGTTTTCCAGCTTGTCGAGCGCCAGGAACATCAAGGCACGGGACTTGCCCGCCGCCGGTGGCGCTTTCAACAGCAGGAACTGTGCGGCGCGCGCCTCATAGACGCGGGCCTGCATCGG
>JBCCDA010000124.1:0-10315 GCA_039033215.1 Pseudomonadota bacterium
AACGGGCGACCTTGACACAGAGGACAGAACATTGTCGAAATTTGTGTCCTGTGCGTTTTCTTTCCACCTTTTTCCCGTTGGTGCCTCAGTACAAGTGACGCCAACCCTGGGAACACGGACGACTTCAGCCAAATCCTGGGAAACTCACGCGAACCAAGCGTTGCTGCCACTGTATCATAAGGCCATGTCTGCACGTGGATGGGTGTGATGCTGCATGCTTTCGGATGCCTTGGGTTGTTGGTTTGAAGCAGACAAGGAGTGAACTACGTCGTAAGTGGAAATGCTTCCACAGGCACGCCGCGTACGAGTATCATGGCCAACAACCGCCAGTTGTCCACTGCTTGCCCGGTGCCATCTGTCTGTGCCTCGCGACGATGACGTGCAGCGAAATATTCAAGGAATTGCGAGCGTTTTTGCCAAGTTCCTGACGTTTGGGGACGGCCCGACGGATGCGAAGCTCGTTAACAACGACGATTGGCTGCGCCATTTGTCTTACCTGGACTTTCTCCGAGAGTACGGGCCGCACTTCACGATCAATCGAATGATGACGTACGACAGCGTTCGGCTACGGTTGGAACGAGAGCAACCCTTATCGTTCTTGGAGTTCAACTATATGCTGCTGCAGGCCTACGACTTCACAGAGCTCTACCGCCGCTACGGGTGAGGCGTTGTGGGCGTGAATTACCGATTGGACTAGTGTTGCACAACGATTGGACGTCGCCCACTGAGCTGTTGATTGATCCAGAAGCCGTATCACCGCACTGAGCGGTGCATGGCCTTAGCCTGTTTTCTAGTATGCAAAATGTACCCCGACTCCCGAACCTATCTCGACGCAATGGTCCACTCCAGTAGATGGCAACGGGACGTTTCCTGTGGAAGGGGGTGCAGGATAGTATCGTATTATCTGCGTGCTTCTACAAGCAAACTAGCTGTCGCTCGAAAGCAAGAATGCTTCGTTTTTCTGCCTTTGATGGTGTTTGTCGATGCCAGGTGTATTTTACAGATGGGGGGCTCAGACCAGTGGGGGAACATGGTCAACGGCGTAGATTTGGGACGGCGCGTAGAACAGGCCGACCTGTTCGCCCTGACTGCTCCCCTCATAACCACATCTGATGGCAAAAAAATGGGCAAGTCAGCTTCTGGCGCAGTGTGGTTGAACGCGGACAAGCTTCCGGAGTATGACTACTGGCAGGTACGCTCGCACTTCGCATGCACGTGGTTTCTGATGCCACGCCGAAATAAGTTTGTCCGACAATTCTGTTCGTTCAATCGGTGTAGCCTTCGTCTTCTCCCGTATTTTAGCACTTGTTGTTTCCCTGACAATTCTCACCGGGTTTTGCACGAACGTACAACCTCGCGCGGCACGACAGTTCTGGCGCAACACAGATGACGCCGATGTCATCCGCTTTTTGAAGCTCTTCACCGAGCTGCCCATGGACGAAATACTCAAGTTGGAACAGCTCACAGGGGCGGGAATCAACAAGGCCAAAGTGAGCTCGTTTGCTACCTCCTGGAGCGTCGGATTGTACTCTTATCCGTTTCCAACACCTTTTTTATTTGGAAGCTCTTCTCTGGGCCTGCTCATTCGTTCCATTTTGCCCCTTTTTGATGCACGATCGGAAATGCTGTACATGATCCATCGATCGCCGTCAGGGCTGTGAGGCTGACAAAACTCCAGGAGTATGCGAGCTGGTCGTGCTCGAATCCATGCCCCCTCTGTCTGGACCAATCTCCTTCGCCGCAAATCTTGCCCCCCAGATTGTACTCGCAGACGAGGCAACGAAGTTGCTTCATGGAGAAGCATGCTTAGAGGAGATCCACCAGACGGTCGAACAGGTTTTTGCTGGCGGAGTTGGAGGATCGAACGCAGCTCTCCCGAGGTTAGACGATGCCAAGCCGATTGTACTTCGTGTTGGAATGGCTGAAATTCCTTGGGCATCCAGTGGTGAGGTCAAGGGAGATGTGTTCCCATCACGTCGCTCGATTCAACACATGCAAACTTTTCCTCATTCATTGCGTGGACTTGCAGGGCCGGAATGGAGAGCGCTGAGGCGGAAGTCGGCATGTCCGTGGTTGATCTCTTTATTCGCCTCGAACTTGCCAAGACTAAGAGTGAAGTGCGGAGACTGATCAAGGGTGGTGGTGCCAAGCTCAACGACCAGAAGATCACGGACGAGAGCTTTGTGGTAGACATGTCTACATTCGACGGGAAGGACGAACTGAAGCTTTCCAGCGGAAAGAAGAAGCACGGAATAATATTCTTGGAGTGAACGAAGGACCAAAACTATCCATTTCTATCCATTGTTGGATGGCGCGATGCCCCCATCTGCGCTCGCTGGCGAGTGCATCTCCGCAACGCGATCCCACAACAAGTATCCCCCCCAGATCCACGACTCCCTTCGGGTGATTAATCAATACTTTGTAGGTGATCGTGCTCATTTTCACCACTGCTGACAGTTTGACAAAGAAAGAGATCGTTTCGGGTTCTGTTGGTGCCCATGACGCAGCCTTCCTTGGGGGTGACGATCACCGACAGATAGACCGCCGGCAGCACACGCAACTCCAGCGGCCCATGCAGTGCCATCGGATCGAAGAACAGGCTGTCGCCGGGTGTCAGATCATAGGTCTGCTCGCCATGGCGGTAACTGACCTCGCCTTCAAGCATAAAGAGGAACTCCACGCCCGCGTGGCGAAAGATCGGGTAGGCGTCCGAGGTCTCGTCCAAGGTGATCAGATAGGGCTCGACCTGCACCTCGCCCCGCAGCGAGTGGCCCAGAAGCTGGTAGAGATGCCCCTTTGCCGAGCCCCGCCGCTCGATTGCAAGCCCCTGTCCCGCGCGCACATAGGTCGCTTCCCGCTTCTCGTCGAAGCGCGCGAAAAAAGTCGCGATCGGCACGTTCAGCGCGCTCGCCACCGCCTGCAGCGTGCTCAGCGATGGCGAGCTTTGCGCTGTCTCGATTTTCGACAGCATTCCCGTTGAAATGCCTGCGCTGCTGGCGAGATCGGCTAGCGTCACGCCCGTCGAACGCCGGATCTCGCGGATCCGCGCACCCACGGCCGCCTCCAGCGAGGTGTCCCGTCCCGAGGCCACGCGCCGTCAGACCGTCAGGAACCCGAATTCGACAAAGGCCGCATTGGTTGCCTGAACCGTTTCCAGGAGCACGACCTGGTCGCCATTGCCCAGCACCCCATCGGCGGTAAAATCGATTACGATCTGGGTCTGCCCGTTGTTGCCCGTCACGACGGCGGTGGCTGACAGGGAACTGCCGGTCGTCAGGAAAGCGCCTTCGCGGAAGCTCGACGTGAAAAACACGGTGTTGGCGATGCCGACCCGGTCCTGGCCGAACGCGAAGTCCGTGATCAGGTCGGTCTCGATCCGGTCAACCGGCGTCTCGAAGGCATCAAACTGGAAGACATCGAAACCAGCCCCGCCGGTCAAAAGGTCCAGGCCTTCTTCGCCTTCGATGTAGTCGTTGCCATTCCCGCCAAGCAGATGGTCGTTGCCTTGGTCGCCGAACAAAAGGTCATTGCCCGCTTGGCCGTGCAGCACGTCGTCGCCATAGGCCGCCTGCAGCAGATCCGCTCCCGAGCCACCGAACAGGGTATCGTTCGAGCCGTCAGCCGGGCCGACCGGATCGCCGTCGAGGAAATCGTCGCCGGGGCCGCCAATGAGCAGATCCCGGCCAAAACCGCCGCTGAGGGTGTCGTTGCCGCCACCGCCGTCGATGCTGTCATTGCCACCGAGGCCACTCACGATATCACTGCCGTTCAGGGCCTGAATGGTGTCCGGTCCCGAGAGCCCCGAAAGGGTGTCCGCGATCGCAGTGCCGTTCAGCGGTGTCGAAGATCCAAGCTCCACCACCTGAAGGCGGTAGGTGCCTGTGTTGGTCTCGAAACTGCCAATTTCGAGATGGAACACACCCGTTCGATCCGGGACGAAGGTGATCTGCGGTTCAAGCCCGACACCACTGTCATCGTTGAACACGATCTGGGTGAAATTTGCATCTTCGAGCCGCAAGGTGGGATCCCGCAAGGTCCCGAGGTCAGAAGCAAACCCGAAGACGTCGATCTGGACGGGCTGGTTCGAAGTGAGAGTGATCGCGTAGGTGTCGGTGTCGTCGCCTGGGTTGATCTCTCCCACCTGAAGGGACGTGCGCTGGAAATTGAAGGCCAGGGTGCCTTCTACGCCCGCGCCTGGTGGCGCCGCCGCGCGCAGATCGACCGTCTGGTCGGTGAACTGCAGCAACTCGACGCCGCTCAGCGTATCGGTTCCGACGGCCGTCACCACGGTGGCATTGTTCGCATCGCCGGTGACGGTGAACGAGGCGAGCGGGCCGCTGTAGACGGCGGTATCGGTGCCGCCACCGCCCTCGATGGTGTCGCTGCCGCCCTGGCCAATCAAACGGTCGCTCCCGGCCTCCCCGTTCAAGAGATCGTTTCCGGCCCCCCCGAAGAGCGTGTCGGACCCATTGCCGCCGATCAGAGTGTCGACGCCGCCGGCACCCTCCAGCCGGTCATTGCCTTCCTGGCCGAGCAGGCTGTCATTGCCCTCGCCACCCTTCAGGGTGTCGTTCTGACCTTGGCCTTGGAGCAGATCGTTGCCGTTCCCGCCAAGCAGGCTGTCCGGGCCCGCGCCGCCGAACAGGCTGTCATTGCCGTCATTGCCATCGAGCGTGTCGCCTTGGTCGCCGCCCTGGAGCTCGTCGTTCCCAGCCCCCCCGCGCAGGGTATCGATCCCGATGCCGCCGCTTAGCACATCCGCGCCGTTGTTACCGACGAGGCTGTCATTCCCGCCGCCACCGTCGATGGTGTCGTTCCCTGCCGCGCCTGCCAAGGTATCCGGGCCGCCCGTGCCGTTCAGCGTTTGCCCTCCGGACGGCGGTGGGGGCGGAGGATCGCCGCCATCGGTCCGCAGATCGACCTGTCCGTCATCAAAGATGAGGATCTCGATCGAGCGCAGAAGATCCGCCTCGGTCGTTCCATTGCGCGAGACCGTTGCCTCGGCGACGCTGCCGGCGATGGTCCAGTTTGCCTGCGGTCCAGGGAAGCGCGCGCGGTCGATGCCGGAGTTGCCGTTCAGCGTGTCATTGCCCGCCTGGCCAAACAACCGGTCGTCATTGTCGCCGCCGAACAGCACATCGTTGCCGTTGCCGCCATAGAGGAAGTCGTTCCCCGCACCGCCCCGCAGCGTGTCGCGGTCGTTCTGGCCAAAGAGCGTGTCGTTGCCGTTGGCGCCCTGGATGTTGTCCGGACCCGCCTGCCCGAAGATCTCGTCGGCGCCGGCAGCACCATTGTAGCTGTCCGCTCCGTTGCCGAGTTCGACAAAATCGTTGCCGTCGCCGCCGTTGCCTCGGTCGGCGCCGGCCTGGCCGCGGATCGTGTCGTCGCCGTCGCCGCCGTTCAACGCATCGTCGCCATTGCCGCCGAAGAGCAGGTCGTTCCCGGGGCCGCCCTCCAGCACGTCAGCCCCAAGCTGGCCTTCGAGCCGGTCGTTCTGCGCGCCACCATTCAGCGTGTCATTGCGTTCGCCGCCTCGCAGCGTATCGGGCCCGGCATTGCCGTTCATAAGGTCGGCAAAGCGTGTGCCGACAGCATTGTTCGCGAATTGATTGCCGATGAAGCGCACGGGCTGCGGCAAGCTGTCGAAATTGTCGGTGCCGGTGGGGCTGGCGTTCCGGGTTGTCAGGCCCGGCTCGTCATCGGGGTCCTGGTCGCGCCCCGCAGTGAACAGGCGCTCCTCCTCGGCCATTCCACGCTCTGCCATCGGCATCGCCCTGGCCGAGATCAAGAACACGCCTCCCGTCAGATCCTCGTCCGATCGCCAGTCGACAGTCATGCTTCCGTCCTCTTGCACTCACCGCGCATACCCGTTGCCCGCGCGGGCCATCATGAACAATCCTTGCGCCGGCCAAACCCTATCTGGCCTGAACGCCCTTTGCTGTAAGGGTTATCACAATTTCGCCTTGAATGTTAAGGACAGCCCCCTTGGCATCAGGGGGATGTGATCGGCTTCGGTCACACCGAGCGGATAGCCCCTCCGTCGCAGCGGATCTGGCTGCCCGTCACATAGCTGGCTTTCTCAGAGACGAGAAACGCTGCGACCGCCCCAAACTCCGCCGGCGTGCCATAGCGTCCCGTCGGGATTGCGGCCCGCGCCGCGCTGCGGATGGCGTCGATGTCATGTCCCTGTCGCGCGGCGGCGGCGGCGTCCAACTGGTCGACGCGGCTTGTATGGATCCGCCCCGGAAGCAGCAGATTGACCGTCACCCCATCGGGAGCGACTTCGGTCGCAAGGGTTTTCGTCCACCCCACAAGAGAGCCGCGCACCGCATTGGACAATCCGAGATTCGGGATGGGCTGGATCGTGCCGGAGGAGGCAACGGTCAACACCCGACCCCAACCGCGCTCGCGCATGCCGGGCAGCAGGCGCTGGGTGATCTGATGGAACCGCACCACGATGGTCTCAAACTGGGAGAGCAGGGCACCGGGGTCCGCCGCGTGGATCGGGCCCGGAGGCGGTCCGCCTGAATTGTTCACGAGGATATCAACCTGACCGAAGGCGTCCTCTGCCGCCTGTCCCACGGTCTCTGCGAAGGCTGGATCGGTCAGGTCTCCGACCTCTGCGATCGCCTTGCCTGCGCCGCGCGCGGTAATCGCCTCTGCCGCCTCCGCGAGCTTGTCCGCCGAGCGCCCGACGATCATGACATCCGCACCCTCGGCGGCGATCGCCTCTGCGATGCCGAGGCCGAGCCCCTGGGACGCTGCCAGCACCAGCGCTTTTTTGTTCGCGAGTCCGAGGTCCATCAGGCAGCCCTCCCCAGGGCGGTTAACCGTTGATCCAGCCGCGTCATCAGCCGGTCGAGATCCGCAAGGTCCAGTGCTGAGCATGTCGGCCCCGGTGCGCGGCAGCGGGCGGACGCGATGGCCCCCCGACGGCGCAAGATCTCCTTGCGGGCGGCGAGGCCGGCGCCAGGTTGCTGCTCATAGCGGACCAGCGGCAGATAAGCGTCGAACAAATCCTCGGCCCCATCGGTCTCCCCTGCCTGGTGGCGCCGCACGACCTCCACGAGCATCTCGGGATAGGCAAAACCCGTCATCGCGCCATCTGCGCCGCGCGTCAGCTCCTGCGGAAGGAACAGCCCACCATTGCCGCACAGGATCGACAGCCGCGGGGTGTCTGCAGTCTCCGCCCGCCGCACAGCCGTGATCTTCGCGAGCCCCGGCCAGTCCTCGTGCTTCAGCATGACGATCTGGGGATGCGTCCGCGCCAGCCCGGAGATGCAAGCCGGAGAGAGATGCACGCCGCTCGCTTGCGGGAAATCCTGGACGCAGAGCGGCACATCCGGTCCGAGCGCCTCGCAGACCCCGGCGAAGTAGCCTGCCGCCTTTGCCTCGGTGTTGGTGCCGGGAGGCGGCGCGACCATCGCCCCCGCCGCACCGAGATCCATCGCCGCGCGCATCAGCCGGTGCATGATCTCAAAGCCGCCTGCTGAGGCGCCAACCAGCACCGGCACGCGACCGGCCACGCGCCCGAAGACCCGGCGCAGGAAGGCCAGCGCCTCGTCAGGGGCGAGCTTCGGCGCCTCTCCCATCATGCCCAGTACCGTGATGCCCGAAACGCCATGCTCAAGATAGAAGTCGATCAGCCGGTCGGTGCTCTCGAGGTCGAGCGCGCCGTCGTCTCGGAAGGGTGTCGCCGAGATGATAAAGACGCCGCTGGTCTGGCGATGGATGGTCATGGGCGGTCCTCCTCGCCCCGTCGTAGCAGGCGAGAGGATCCCGTCAAACCCGATTGAGCTGAAGCGTCCGATAGACGTTCGCGTCCGCCTCGGGTCAGGCTCTGGCCTGGGCGACCGTCATGACCGATGCGGGTGCTCTGGCTACAGAGAAGCCTCCTGTGAGAGACCGCCCGCGGTGCCGCCGGTCGACATTCCAAACTGGAAGCTGCTGTCGGTCACGAAGGGGTTCCCCGCGCACGAACGGATGACCATCAATGCCGCATCAAGGGCGTGTTCGCTGCTGGCGGTGACGCTTGGGCCAGCGCTGTTCTCGCAATAGACGCCGCAGCCGTCAGTTCGAGCGTGTACGGGGCGAGCGTGTAAGGGGCGCCCCCGCCGAGCAGGCCGGCCTCTTGCCTTTCAAAGCCGGTTGAGCGGGACCTTTAGATAGACCTTGCCGTCTGCCTCGGGCTCCGGCATGTGGCCCGCACGCATGTTGACCTGTATCGAGGGCAAGATCAGGCGCGGCATGGGCAGCGTCGCGTCACGGGCCTCGCGCTGGGCTATGAAGGCGTCGCAGGTTGCCTCGCCCCCGATATGCACATTCTTCGCGCGCTGCTCGCCAACGGTGCTCTCCCAGGCGAATTCCTCGCGCCCTGCCGCCTTGTAATCGTGTCCGACGAAGATCCGCGTCTCGTCCGGCAGCGAGAGGATCTTTTGGATCGAGTGCCAAAGGGTCTCGGCCGAGCCGCCGGGGAAGTCGCAGCGTGCGGTCCCGAAATCCGGCATGAAGAGCGTGTCGCCGACAAAGGCCGCGTCCCCGATCACATAGGTCAGGCAGGCGGGCGTGTGGCCTGGCGTGTGGAGAACCTGCGCTTTCAAGCTGCCAATCTCGAACCGGTCCTGCTCGCGGAAAAGGGCATCGAACTGGCTGCCATCGCGTTCAAACCCCGTGCCCGCGTTGAAGACCTTGCCAAAGACCTCCTGGACTGTGGTGATCTCCGCACCAATACCGATGCGCCCACCGAGTTCGGCTTGAAGATAGGGGGCGGCGGAGAGATGGTCTGCATGGACATGGCTCTCGAGGATCCAGGCCACCTCCAGCCCCTCGGCGCGGACATGTGCGGCGATCCGGTCGGCCGAGCGGGTGGCGGTGCGCCCGGCGGCGGCGTCAAAATCGAGAACGGAGTCGACGATTGCACAGGCCGGGCCATCCGGCTCGCGCAGAACATAAGAGACAGTGTTGGTGCCCGGGTCAAAGAAGGCAGTTACATGCGGCGTTGCAGTCATGGCGCGCTCCGGGATTGGCCAGTTCCAGACTGTAATATAGGCAGCGCCGCCGGCGTTCGCCAAGACCGGCTCACAGGTCGGCGAGGTCGCAGGCGAGAAACAGGCAGCCGGGGATCGGATTGTGGCAATAGGGGTCGATTTCCACAAAGCCGAAACTGCGGTAGAGGGCGATTGCCGATCCCATAAAAGGGGCGGTGTCGAGCAGTGCGCGGGTGTACCCGGTCTGGCGCGCTTTCTCTAGGATCGCTGCGGCAAGCCGTCGACCGAGGCCCATACCCTGAGCGGCGGGCATGACATAGAGCCGCTTGATCTCGCAGACACCCGGTTCATGCGCGCGGAAGGCAGCGCATCCAAGCGGCGCCTCGGCAGGGCCGGCCAGGAGCAGTGCGCCACCGGGTGGCGCGTAGCTTCCCGGCAGGCTTGCAAGCTCGTTCTCGATTCCCTGGAACTCGAGGCTAATGCCATGATCGTCCGCGAGCCATGTGGCATAGGCCTCGATCAGGAACCGGACGGCGCGGATATCATCGGCGGTTTCGGCCGTACGGATCTCCGGGCCGGCCGAACGTGCCCCGGTTGCGGGGGGCGACGCGTCATTCATCGCGGGAGTTTGCGCTCGGGGGAGATGCGTTCGGGGGAGATGCGCTAGGCGGAGCGCCATCGGGCGCGTCAGACGCGCGGCGAGACCCCTTGCGCTTGAGCTTGCGAAGCGTTCCGGACAGGGTACGCAGGCGTGCGTCCCGAGCTTCGGCTGCCCGGGTGAACCGCCGCCGCAGCCGCGCTTGCTCGACGAAATCGGTCACTGCGTCATGGGTCGGTCCGTTCGGTCCTTCGACCAGGCTCCGCATCGCTAGGCCATACCGCGCGATGAGCCCATGCCAGAGTTTGCCGCCATTGCGCGCCGTCTTCAGCCGTTGCAGGGCTGTGCGCTCGCCCTTGTCGAGCGCTGAGATCAACCGGTCGGCAGCGGTCACGAACAGCTTGCTGTCACGCCCCAAAGCCAGCAGATCCGCTTCTGTGACCGCAAACCCGCGCAGATCGCGCAGCACCGACGACAACCGGCGCCGATAGCGGGAGAGCGCGCGCTCAGTTTCTGCCAAAAGGCGATTTGTGGACCCATCCATAGGAAGACCCTGCCAGAGACCGGGCAGGGCCTGCAAGTCCGGCGGGTGCGGCACGGTCTCTGGCCCGCAAGGCGTTCAGGGGCAGTGGAACACCGTCACGCCGCCCGGAGCGTCCAGCAGCACACGGACAGGAGCCCTCTCGGTGTCGGCCGCGGCAAGGGCGCTCGCTAAGGCCGCGCGCTTCTC
>JBCCDA010000125.1:0-10048 GCA_039033215.1 Pseudomonadota bacterium
ACGGCAGGCGGGCTGGGGTTCGGGGACTTCGCGGTGTCCACCTTCGACGGCGGCGCCGGGACCAAGCTGGTCGGTGGCGGCTATGTCGTGTTCCTCGAGGGAGTGGCGACCACGGACATCGACGGCAGCGATTTCCTGTAGGCGGCAGAGAGCGCAGCGATCAGAACAATGCAGGTCGCAGGGGCGAGGCCGCCGTAAGCCCGCCATCCACGGTGAACATCTGACCGGTCGCGAACGCGGCCTCGTCCGAGGCAAGCCAGACAGCCATGGCGGCAATGTCGCCGGGTTGACCGAACCTGCCGGACGCATGCCGCGCGACCGCATCCGCCCGGGCGGCTTGAGGGTCGCGCGCCAGATCGAAGCCCGCGTCCAGCATGCCGGTCTCGATCCAGCCGGGGCAGATCGCATTGCAGCGCACCTGAGGTCCGTGGTCGACCGCGATCGACCGCGTCAGGCCATGCACGAAGGCTTTCGAGGCGTTGTAGAGCGCCATGGACGGGTCTGCGACCTGTCCCGAGATCGACCCGATGTTGATAATCGACCCGCCCGCGGACATGGCCGGGATGACGGCACGGCACATGTTGAAGACGCCGCGCGCGTTCGTGCCCATGACGAGATCCCAGTCGGCGTCCGAGCTGTCCACCACCGTCTTCTCGATCTGCACGCCCGCGTTGTTCACCAGGACATCGACGGCGCCCGTATCTTCGGCAAATGCCGCGACGGCGGCGGGGTCGGAGACATCCAGCCGGGCCCAGCGGACGGCCCCGTCCAGCGCATCGGGGCGGCCGCCGCGCCCGCAGGTGACCACCGAGGCCCCTTCGCGCAGAAAGGCATCAACGATCGCCCGGCCGATCCCCTGGCGCCCGCCGGTGACGACGGCTGTCTTGCCCTCGAGGCGCATCAAGGTGTGATCCATGCGGCGGAAGGACAGCCCATGTCGTTCATAGCTTCATCTGCTGGATCTGCGCGCTCAGCCCCCCGTCCAGTACCCAGAGCTGCCCGCTGGCATACCGGGCCTCATCGCTGGCCAGCCAGTTGACCAGGTTCGCAATGTCATCGGGCGTGCCGTAGGTGCGCAGCGGGTGCACATCGCGCACGGCCTGTTGCAGCTGATTGATGCTCTTGCCGCCCGCCCCAGATCCTCCACCGTCAAAGAACGATTGCAGCATCGGGGTGTCGATATAGCCCGGGCAGATCGCGTTGACGCGAATGCCCTCAGGGCCGTGATCGCAGGCCATGGCGCGGGTGAGCGCATGGACGGCCCCCTTGGTCGCGCAATAGGCGGCGAGGCCGGGGTCGGCGATGAACCCGTCATAGGAGCCGAAATTGATGATTGAGGCAGTGCTGCCGCCCTTGGCTGCTTCGCGCATCAGCGGCAGGGCGTGTTTCGACGCAAGGAACGTGCCTGTCACGTTCACCGCGAAGGAGCGGTTCCATTCGTCCAGCGTCGTCTCCTCGATGGTCTTCTCGATCTCGATCCCGGCAGCGTTCACGAGGATGTCGAGCTTGCCATGGTCGGCGCGCACGCGGTCCATCGCGGCCATGACCTCCCCCTCGCTGCTGACATCGAGCCTGAGGAAGTGGCTGTCATCGGGGGGAGCGTCCGGCAGCGACCCGCCCTCGGCCAGATCGGCGGCGTAGACGGCAGCACCCTCCCGCAGGAAGCGCGCGACGATGGCGCGGCCGATCCCGCCGCGCCCGCCCGTTACAAGTGCGACCTTGCCCCTCATCCCGCGGCCCGGGCGTAGGCGTCCAGCACGAGGCCGTGGAAGTGATGCACCGCATGCTCGGATTTGCCGGATCCCCCCGGATCATTCACGATCCGCCCCTGCGAGAAGGCCGGCGTGGACATGCCCCGTTGCACGCTTTCGACGAGGTTGATGTCTTCGACCTGCAGAACCTCGTCGAGATAGCGGATCGCATCCCGCTCCATCGCATCGGGCTCCGGCGTCTCCAGGAAGAAATCATACGTCTCCAGCGTCCTGTCGGGGCCCACCGGAATGACGTTGAGCACGATCATCGAGGACCGGCCGGGATAGCGCATCAGGCAGGTGGTCGGCCAAAGCCACCAGACGGCATGGGTGCGCACCGTGGCGTTGGAGACGTCGTAGGCAGAGTTCGCGCCAGTCCCTGCTTCCGCCATGTGGCTGGAGTAGATCCCGTGGGTCGTCACGCGGTACGTATCCATGTCCACCAGATCGCAGAAATCCTTGTGCGCCGTCGGGCAGTGGTAGCATTCGAGGAAATTGTCGACGACGTTCTTCCAGTTCGACCTGACGTCATAGCTCAGCCGGTGCCCGAAGGTGAGCTGATCGATGTCCGGGGCCCAATGCCGGATCTCGGTCTCCAGATCAACGCTCTGCGCCGAAAGCGAGGGCGCGTCCGGGTCGAGGTTGACGAAGACAAAGCCGCAGAACGTCTCGACCCGCACTTGGTCGAGGCAGATCGTACGCGGATCGAAATCCGTCAGTTTCTCCGTATGCGGCGCGCGGACAAGCTGTCCGTCCAACCTGTAGACCCAGGCGTGGTAGGGGCACATGATCCGCGTGGTCTCGCCCTCGTCGGACAGAAGTTCGTGCGCGCGATGCTTGCAGACGTTGTAGAAGGCCCGCAGGACGCCGGCCTTGTCCCGGACGATGGCGATCGGCTGGCCTGCGATGGCGGTCGTCACATAGGCGCCGGGGGTCCTCAGCTTCTCGACATGGCAGACCCATTGCCATGATCTGGCAAGGATCGCCGCCCTGTCGGCGGCATACCAGTCGGGCGAGACATAGGCCTCCTTGCGCAGGGACAGGGACCGGGACGGGTCTTCGTGAAAGCCGGCCCGGATCGCGGTCAGGTCGGCCGCGTCGAGTATCGTCATCTCTGAACCCCCCGTTTGATCGTCCGGCCTGTCGGCAGCATCACCAAGAGATGCTTGGCCGACTATGCACCATTCGCCGTTGATTGAATGCTATTCGTCACTCGAGTGCCCGCCGGGCCTTTCGGTGCATTGGCCAGGCGCGAAACTCGAACGGGATCCGGCCCTCGACCCGATCGCGGCTGGGGGGAAGCCCGAAACGTTCCTTGTAGGCGCGGCTGAAGTGGACCTGACCCGAAAAGCCACTGGCCTCGGCGATCTCGGCCATCGACAGGGCCGTCTGCGTCACCAGGCCCCGCGCGCGGTCCAGCCGGATGTCGCGGTAGTAGAGCGCGGGGGTCTTGCGCACATACCGCGCGAAGAGACGGTTCAGCTGCCTGTGCGATCCGTCGAGACGGCGGCAGATCTCGGCGATCGCCAGCGGGCTCTCGAGGTTTTCTTCCATCAGCTTGATCGCCTTGCGGACCGTGCCGGGGACCGTCGCGCCCAGGGGTTCGCTGTCCTGGGGGTTCTGCGGCGTGTTGTGGTCGCGCAATCCGGGCGCGAAGATGTAGCGCGCCGCCGCGTTGGCCAGCGCCGGTCCGTGGATGCCCCGGACAATGTGCAACGCGAGCTCGGTCGCCGCGACCCCGCCGCAGCAGGTGATGCGCGGTCCGTCGAAGACCCACAGCGCCTCGCTGACCTCGGTCTCGGGAAAGAGTTCCTGGAACGAGTCGATATGTTCGTAGTGGACCGTCGCCTTGTGCCCGCCCAGCAAGCCTGCGTAGGCCAGGATGAAGGCGCCGGTATCAAGCGCGCAGAGCGTTGCGCCCTGCAGATCCGCGCGCCTGAGGGCCGCCTTCACCGGGGCGCTGGCATGGGCCTCCGGCTCCCAGCTTGAGGACACGACCAGGAAATCCGGTGCTGCGTGCGGCTGCCGGGGAAGGGGTCGTGTGTCGAGGGAGGCACCATTGCTGGCGCGGATCGGTCCGCCGGTCGCGGACAGGAACTCCCACCTGAACAGCACCGCGCCATCGAGGTAGTTGGCAACCCGGAACGGGTCCACGAACCCCATGGTCGCGGCGAGGTTGAAGTCTGGGGTGACGAGGATCTGAAGCTCGGTCGGCGCGGTGGATCCCGTGGTTGACACCTGTTCCGTGCTCCGTGACTTCGACGGCGTTTACGCCCAGAATTGTATAGAACATGGCGAGCCATGTGAAATCCGCAAATCCGCAAATCCGCAAATCCGGGCGATGGGCGCAGGGGCCGTGTCTGCCGATCAGACCAGCGTCTCACGCCGCCCGGCATTGGGCACGGGTCCCGGCGCCGCCGACCGTCGGTAGACGACCATCGTACCGAACGCGATGAACAGCCAGAACAGCGGGCTCACGGCCGACCAGAAGCTGAAGAAGCACGCGACGAAGGCCACGACCGAGATGTAGAGCGGCTCGGACACGTTGTGCTCGCGCTTCACCCGCAAGCTGTTGCGGAAGCTCAGGTAGCAACAGGTGCCGATCAAGAGGACCCCGAGGACCCCGCCCGTCAGGTAGAAGTTGTAGGGGGTGATATGGGTATACCCCGCGACAACGATCTCTTCGCTCCAGCGCATGCGATCAAACTCGAACCCAAGTCCCAGGCCGGTCAGCCAGTCCGGCCCCTCGAACAGCAGCAGCGTGTTCTCGATCTCGGCGAAGCGACCACCGGACAGCATGATGAGCGTGTCCAGGATGTCCGAGTCAAAGAGCTGCTCGGTGCGGAGGTACTTCATCACGAGGAAGAGGTTTTCGATGTCCAACCAGATGAAGATGAACGCGATGGTGAAGGCCAGCACCGTCAGGAACAGCAGCCGGCTCTTCTTGAACAGATAGACCAGGACCATGCACAGCACTGCGAGGGAGTAGCCTCGCTTGTTCTGCACGAAGGTCAGCAGGATCGAAACCGCGGCAAACATGTACTTGTCGCGGGCGAGATAGAACGCCGACAGGTAGGCAGGCACACCCATCCCGTACCCGACGAACCCCAGCATCCCCGGCACGGCGATCAGAAGCATCGCCACCATCACCTCGGTCGCGAGCACGATGTGAAGCAGCCAGTTGGGGAAGTTGATGATCGCCTGCATGACGGCCGGTTTCGAGAACAGGTGCACGCAGAAGATGCCCAGAAGCCAGTAGCGCACATCGGCAAGCGCATTGGGGTTCTCGTGCCAGATGCCGATCAAGAACGCGTAGATGACAAAGAAGACATAGAGGACCGACAGCCTGCTCGTGTAGTTCGACGCGATCAGCATCAGGAACGAGATCGAGGCGTAGACGAAGATCGAGCTGTAGCTGAAGTAGAAGTTCGCCGGGAACAGCGGGTAGAGGCGGATGACATTCAGCTTGGTGAGCAGGAGGAGGTCCAGAAAGACCATCGCGATCATGCAAAGCCCGAAAAAACGATATGAAGTTACGTGGGCCATCGCGCCATTCTGGTCATTTCCTTGCGGCAGGATTGCTCCCGGACCGCAACTGTCCACGGCCGTGCATGCCAGCACCCAAGTCCAACAACCCTAAATTGTGCGCGCGATCAAGCAATCCGTTCGATGTCGTCCGGATTAGGCTCTGCAGCGAGGCAGAGTGAGCACGCTCACCACATGTAGTCGAGGCCCGCGTCGGGCGGATGTGGAATGCTGTTGCGCCGCTCGTAGACCTCGCCCAGGCGGCGCTGCATGAGGGGCTTGTACCAGAAATTCCGGTAGAGCCACGAGTAGATGGGTTTGGTCTTGGTCACGTCGACTTCGCTGCCCTCGTCCGCGGCGGATGAGGCGTCAGCGGTCCAGTATGGCAGGCGCCCCAGAAGATCCTGGTCCCGTGCGTTGGCCTGCAGGATGCTGGCATGAACGTCTGGGTCGATCAGGTATTTTCCTATCCGGAACCCGTCCGTGATCTTCAGATCATCGGGAAAGTGCTCTACCTCGCTCTGGTTGCTGAGCACCGCATCCAGCAGCCCGAGCTCGTAGCGGCGGTTGGCGAAGGGCACAAAGGCCTCGAAATCCTGGACCCGGATGACATGGTCGATCCCGCTCAACCGCGCGAGGGCGGTATCGGAATCGCCGTCGCCCCAGAAGTTGCAGATGTAGTTCTGCTTGAAAGGGATTGCCGCGAATTCCTGAAGACCCATGGTCTCGCCACGCCGCCGGGCGTGCGCATAGTCCGACAGGAGGCGGGTGATGGGATCCCGGATCGAGGTGATGAAGACAGGCTCCCGCCCGCCTTTTTCCGCTGCCTCGCGATAGCCCGCGATCTCCGCGGGATGAAGGCAGTGGCCAGTGATGAAATCGCAATTTCGGTAGAGCGACAGCGACCGGCGGAAGTCACGCGGCGTTGCCACGTTGCCGAGGTCGGCCGACGAGATGATGTCGCAATGGCGCAGCCCCGCCCGCCGACGCGAGCTCGCCAGCAGAGACGTCCCGCCACATTTCTCGATGTGGATGAAGACGACCAGATACCGCGAGGATTGCGCGCCTGCGCTCATGGCGTCTTCCCCCGGTTGCCCTTCATCGCGAGTGACGACGCCAGGTAGACCAGCTCGTTCACTGCGAAGACATAGATCACATAGTGTGTCGCCAGCCCCTGCGTGAGAACGCTGGCGTAGACGGCCGCGGAGGCCACCACCGCGACCGACGCCGCGATTTCGCGCCCGTAGTCGTGGCGCACGCGGTTTCGGATGAAGATGAGGGCGCGCAGGCACATCAGAACGGCCAGCACGGCGATGTACGCGTAAGTGCCCGGGCCGCCGCCGTCCTGCAGGAACACGAGCATCAGCAGGAAAGACCCGCAGATACCCGCAACGCAGGCCATGGCGAGCGACGGGATCAGCAGGTGCCCGCTCTCCTTGCGCGGCAGGAAGAACGCGTAGTTGGCCTGCAGGACCTGGGCGATGGGAGAGATTGTCAGGAAGAACCGGCGGAAGAGCTCGGCCATCAGGGGCAGGCCGAGGGCGTTCAGGATGAAGTAGGGGGCGTGCTGGCGCCCGGCGACCGAGAGCGAGGCGATGCACCGCGTGAACGACTTGCGCGAGAAGCTGGGCGCGCCGAGCGACAGTGTGGACGCCGGTCCCGCGACCCGGACCACCATGATCCCGAGGATGACCACCACGCCCAGCCGGGGGATGAGGTAGGCGATCTGGAAGACGCCCCAGATGCCCATCTGCTCGGCCCCGTCCCCGCCCACCTGCAGGTAGAGCGCTGCGATCGGCAGGATCGTGACAAGGTTTACGGCGATCAGCACAGGGATCGACCTCAGGTAGATGAGGACATCGCGCAGGAAGTAGAAGGCCGACGACGTGAGCAGAAGTGCCAGCAGCGTTGCGACATCGACCTCCGCCCGGGTCGACAGGCTCACGGCCGCGGTCGCCGCGACGCAGATCGCCGCGATGGCCAGCAATTCGGCAATGGTCACGTGCGCGACGCCCGCCTCGGAGTGGTCGAGGATCCGCCAGGTGCTGAGCGCGTTCACCAGGGTCGACGTCACGGATACCAGGATCGCGACGGTGATTGCCTGCATCAGGATGCCCGAGCCTGTCTCGAACAGCGCGAAGATCAGGATGTTCAGCGCCAGCGAGTTCAGGGTCAGCGTCGCCTGCTCGACCAAGTTCAGCGCGAAGGGCGCATAGCTGGACAGCCGCCGCGTCACGACAAGCTCACCCCGGCGTCGCGGGGGCACCGAAGAGCACCTCCTTCGTGCCGGGGTCGGGATAGTTGATCAGAACGGCCCGGTAGCGGCCCTTGAAGACGAAGAGCGACCCCGCCGCGCAGCCGACGGTCCCGCATGCCTCGACCAGCGCCGAGATATCCTCGAGCCGCCCGGCCCCGCCCAGGAAGGTCACAGGCACGCGCAGATGCTCCATCACCTTGGTGGCCAGCTTCAGGTCATAGCCCTTCATCTCGCCGTCGTTGTGGATCGCGTTGATCACAAGCTCGCCGATGCCGGCGTCCTGCAGCGTCGCGATCATGTCGAAGAGATCGGCCTTCACCCGCCGAGTGCCGTTGTGGGTGTAGATGTCGTAGCGACCACCCATCAGGCCGCCCGGCTTCACGTCCAAGACGGCGACCACGCTCTGCGAGCCAACGGCGGATGCCATCTCGGTCAGAAGGCCCGGGTTCTCGATCGCCGTGTGGCTGAGCGCCACCTTCTCGACGCCAAGCCCCACGATGTCCTGGACCTGCTCGACCGAGGTGACGCCCCCGCCATAGGTCAGCGGCATGCGGCATTCGACGGCAAAGTCGCGGATCAGCTTGAGATCGGGGCCTCGCCCCTCGACCGTGGCGTCGATGTCCACGACCATCAGTTCGTCGACCAGCTTCTCGTTGAAGATCTTGATCGCGTTCACGGGGTCGCCGACGTATTTGGCGTCCTTGAAGCGCACGGTCTTCACCAGACCGCCGTCTTGCAGCAGCAGGCAGGGGATGACGCGTGGGCGCAGCATCAGGCGCGGGCGTAGTTCAAGAGCAGCCGGGTGCCCCAGTCATGCCCCTTCTCGGGGTGGAACTGGACACCGTAGACGTTGCCGCGGCGGAACCCGCAGGAGAAATCCTGGCCGTAGGAACAGGTCGCGATGACGTCCTCAGGATCGCGGCATTCCACATAGTAGCTGTGCAGGAAGTAGAACCGCGTGCCGTGGTCTAGCCCGTCGAAGAGCCCGCCACTTTGCGTCTGGTAGACGTTGTTCCAGCCCATGTGCGGGCACGGCAGGGGCCGGTTCGTGTTGGCGACCCCAAGCTTGCGGACATGCGCGTCGACCCAGCCGAGACCGGGGAGAGTTCCCTCCTCGCTGCCGCCTGCCATGATCTGCATGCCCACACACACACCCAGGACAGGGGTGCCTGCGCCCACCATCTCGTCGACGCGTCCGCGCATGCCCGAGCGGTCCAGCAACGTCATCGCGTGGTCGAAGGCGCCGACGCCTGGCAGGATCAGCTTGGTGGCACCCTCCAGCTCCGCTGCCTTGGCGGCCCTGCGTGCTGGCACGTCATTGCGCTTGTAGATCTCGAGGAAGGCCGCGACGTTGCCCAGACCGTAGTCGATGACTGTGACCGTCATCTGATGATGGCCCGTTGCAGACCCATGGCCCGCATTGCCTGAGTGCCCAGATCGATCAGGCGCTGGTTGTTTGCATAGTCGTGGTAGGTCTTGTTGGGACCGCGCTGAAGCTCCTTCAGTTCCTCGACCGTGAGACCCAGCTTGGTCGCCACATATTCGAAGTCGGTCTTGATCGCCTCGTCGTCGAAGGGCGGATTGGCGATCTTCTCCAGCGCTTCGTCACGCGACATCTGTCCGGTGAGGATCAGCGAGGAGAAATGCGCCCGGCGCTTGTCGAAGCCGAACTTCGCAGGGAGCCAGTATCCTTCGTAGAACCGGGTGAAGCGGCTTTCGTAATGCTTGTGCGGGTAGCTCTGCCAGCCGTAGGTGTCTTGCAGCTCCTTCACGGCCTCGTCTTTGACATAAGGAACGTGGTTCAGGGGCTTCACGACCTGAATGCCCTTCACGTAGCGGTAGTAGAGCTTGTAGCGAAAGATTGACGTCAGCGGGAACGACTTCAGCGGTGCTGTCCCAAAGCGGCGATGAATGTCCTTGAGCTGGCGCAGGTCGGTGGCGTGATAGTGCCACTCGCGCGGTTCACGCACGCATTCGGTCGAGTAGTTCGCGCCCGTCAGGATGTAGCGGACCTTGTTCTTGACGGCGAAGTTGTAGAGCCCGGCGAAGAAGGCGTGGTCCTGCGGCGTGTCGATGTGGGGGACCTGGGCCTTGAAGAAGGCAAGCTGCAGGTCCCGCATCTCCTTCCAGTTCACCACCTCAGTGTAGAGATCGAGCCCCAGCTTATCGACCAGAGACTCGATGTTCGAGGTTGCCTGCTGCGAGTTCCAGCCGGCGTCGACATGGTAGAGAAGCGGGCGCAGCCCGAACTTCCTGACCGCGATGTGCACGACGTAAGAACTGTCGACCCCGCCCGAGAGCCCGATCAGGCAATCGTGGTCCTGTCCTTTGCCGGCAGCCTTGATCTTATCGACCTGTGCCTCGATCTGGGCCAGTCCCGTCTCGTCGGTGTGCCAGTTGGGCAGGATGTTCGATTAATAGTTGGTGCAGTATTCGCACTGCCCGCTGTCGTCGAAGACGATCTTCGAGTCGGACGTGTCCATGATGCAGTTGTTGCAGACCTGGTACGCGCGCA
>JBCCDA010000126.1:0-9576 GCA_039033215.1 Pseudomonadota bacterium
GAAGATCGAGTTGTCGGCCTGGTTGACCGCAACCTTGGGGTTCGAGACGAACTCGGCGCCGGGATCGGTCTGGACAAACCCAGTATCGATCGAGGTGCCCTCGTCATCGTAGCGTTGGATCAGGATCTGCTGACCTGCGGCATTGCGGTCCTCGTAGACCATGACAAAGCCACCGTCGTTGGTGGCGGCAATCGCGGGCAGTTCCTCGTTATCGGCCGTGCCGAACGTGTTCACCTGGAAGGCGGTTTCGACGATGTTGCCCTCGGCATCATAGATGACACCAACAATGTCATTGTTTGCGCCAGAGCCTACCGTGCCGCTGCTGTCTGTGAAGACAACCAGGAAGTTGCCGTTCGATAGCCCCACAATGTCCTGGTTGCCTTGGAACCCTGTCGAGGACGTGTTGACCTGGAAGCTGTCGAGCCAAGTTGTCGGAGTAGTTGTCATAACTCTACCATTACGCGGCATGACTGCCGCGTCCCCAAAACGTTTTCAACGGTGTCCAGAGACGTCGGCTACACGCGCAGAGAAGCACGGGATCTAAAGAAGATCCGCATTCCTTCTTACGTCAGCCCGGCGGCTGGACGATTTTACTGGTGATTCCCCGCACTCCGACAATTGTAACACAGGTCTTCGCGATCCTGCACGCGAGATATACTAGCAGCAGTTCTGTTCGTTTGAGAGGCCAGCGTTGGGGGCCAACCTGGAGACTGCGTGATCTGAGTCCTGCCTCGGCCGTTGTGGGAACAAACCTACCAACTGCAGCCGCGGCTGAGCCCCATCCAAATGAGTTGGTCCAGCGTTATGTTTAGGCAAACGTGAACCCTGCTCCAATTAGGAGCAATCACGCTCTAGAATGTGGGTTTCAATCCATTGATTGAAGTCGGCCTCGACCCAGCCCACGCGTTTTTGGCCGAACCTTCGGATAGGCTATCAGCTTCGGCTGGCATATGCTTCGGGCGCGGCGAAGACCGATCTTGGACATCGATAAGAATCGGTGAGCCACGACGATCACATGAAATGTGAAGATCTTCACAATGTTGGCTCGCAAACGCTGATACGCTCGGCGTAGGGGAATTATCCAGGAATACAGAGAATGGAACAAGCTGCACTTGCGTCGTCGGTTGAGACGTTCTTCAACGATCTGGTTGCGACTCTCCAGAGCGTGCCGCTGAACGACATTCCCGGCGTCGGGGATGTGGGCGGCGTGATGAACGACATCATCCTTCAGCTGCAGTCCACGCGCGACACGCTGGTGGGAGCCATCAACGCCGTTGACCTGAGCGTGTTTGATCCGACCGACCACGTCGCGCGCGCAGAGGCATTGCGCGATGCCCTGAATGCGGCGGGTCCGGGATTTCTGACCGCCTCCACCGATCCTGGATCGGATGTGGTCGACATCGTCCTCGGTGACACGTTTACCGCAAATCTGATCGACGCGGCGGGATCGGCAAGCCTCGGGTTACCTGCTCTGGGAATCGATGTCGCGAGCTCCGTCGATCTGGACGCTGAGGTCGCGATCAACGTGGCGTTGGCCTTCGACGTCTCGGACGCGGCCGACGACCCGCTGTCGGGGCTCAGTTTCGTGAACGGCGCGAGCCCGGAGTTGACGCTGGGCCTGATCGGCGACTTCGACTTCGCCGCCACCGGGACCCTCGGCGTGCTAAGCGTGGATGTCGAAACCGACCCTCTGATCAACAACGAGCTTGAGCTTGAGTTTGCTATCGATCTCGACGCCGGTCTGATTGGCCAGGCTGGCGGCGGCCAGGCGCTTACGTCCACCGTGTCGGGCGGTCTGAATGCCGGACTCATCGTCGAAACGGACGACTCCATCGCGTTCGGCATACTGCCCGCGATCAGGGCGGAACTGTCCGCCGGACTGAACATCGACCCCGTCGACATTCTCGGAGGTGCACTACCAACGCCAACGCCATCGTTCGCGCTTGACGGCGTTTCGGTCCGCTCAGAAGCCTTGGCGCAACTCTTCGATGGCGTGCTCGGCCAGCTGCTGGACATCGTCGATGTCTTCCCGCTGAAACAGCTGCGGGACATCTTCAACACCCGCATCCCCGTCGTTGCCGATTTCCAGGACAAGATCACCACTTTCCTCGATCTGGCGAAGGCGTGGTCCGGTGGCAACGCGGCTCTGGATTTCCTCGTAACGATTGTAGAGATCGCGAACTTCATTGACTTCGTGGGCGATCTTGGCTCGGAGCAGGGGATCGAACTGGGTGATCTTACGCTGGACGGCGTCGCACTTGGCGATCTGCTGGACGGTCAGTCCGTCGACTTCAACACGCTCTTCGATCAGGTCACGCCGCCGTCCGGCGGCTCGGCGCTCCAGCAGCTGATCGCGCTCGATCCCGGCGGCGATCCGGATGCAAGCTTCGGCGAGATCATCGGGTTACCCGGTCTCGATCTACCATTCTTGACACAAGGCCCGGAGATCCTGGCTCAGATCCTGCTGAACGGGGTCTCGGTGGCCGAGGAGGGGATCTCGCTCATCACGTTCGACGTCCCGAACCTCGAATTCTCTGTGGACAAGGAGATCGCTTTTCGGGTCTTCGGACCGCTTGTGGTGACGATCGGCGGCGGATTCTCGGCGGCGGCGAACATCGAGGTCGGGTACTCCACCCGCGGAATCTTCGCCGAAGACCCCAACTTCTTCGACGGTTTCTTCCTTGGCGCTGACCCAGAGGCAGGCGGTGGGTTCGAACCGATAGCCATGACGTCGCTGACCCTCGCGGCCGGCGCCGCGCTGGATGCGGTCATCGCGCGCGCGGGGGTCGAGGGCGGGGTGACGGGCACGCTGGAGATCAACCTTGCGGGTCAGGACACTCAGGGCCGCAGCCATATCGGCGATCTGAACTTCCCCTGCCTGTTCGATGACATCAGTGGGGCGATCGAAGCCTTCGTGCGGGCTTTCATTCGTGTCGGATTTGGTCCGTTCTCGGTTGAGCGCAGCGCGACGCTTGCGGACGCGGTCCTTGCGCAGTTCACATTCGAGCCGTGCGAAGGTCCGCACGGGTCCGCCAGCCCCGACATCGAGGTGGACACGGCTGGGCTAGCGGCCGAGGTCGCCCCAGGCTCCGATACCTGGCGGTTAAACGTCGGCAGTTTCGCCTCTGATCGGGAGCTCTCGGAAGACATCGACCGCGACGTCGATGCCCAAGGCAACGTCACGGCAACCCCGGCCGTGCGCGAAGTCTTCCGCATCGGCTTCCCGGCCTTGCAGGAAGGCGAGGTGTTCCGCCCCGGCTACGCGGTGGAGGCGTTCGGGATCACTCAGATCATCGGCGAGGCAGCGGGCGAAAGCGTCAGCACAATTACCGCCGACGCAGGCGCGGGCGACGATGTGATCATCGCCGACGACTCCGTTGATCTCAGCTTCCTGCTCAATGGTGGAGAGGGCAACGATCTACTTTCGGTCGGGCTGCTCGCCAGCACCATGTACGGCGGTGCAGGCAACGACGATCTATCCGGCAGCGAAGAAGCCGACGTGATCTATGGCGGGGACGACAATGACATCCTGGACGGCGGCGCGGGCGCAGACAGCTTGTTCGGCGGCGACGGACAGGACCAGGTCTCGTATGCGAACTCGTCCGTTGGGGTGACGTTCACGCCTATCGACATTGACGGCCAGCCCGGTTTCCAGGGTGTCGGTGGCGACGCCGATGGGGACATTCTGAGTTCGATTGAGGTCCTGATTGGATCGGACTTGGACGACCGGTTCACCGGCAATCAGAACGCTGCGAACATCATCGAGGGCGGTCGCGGCGACGACACCATCGACGGCGGCCTACAGGACGACCTGCTCATCGGAGGCCGCGGCGGGGATACGATCAGAGGAGGTGCGGGCAGCGACCAGACCTCATACATCTTCTCGCTCGGTGGCGTCTTCGTCGACCTGAGTTCCGGCCTTGCCTTTGGCGGTGAAGCCACCGGTGATGTTCTGGAAAGCATCGAAAGCGTCCAGGGGACGTTCTACTCCGACGTGCTCGTAACGTCAGGCAATGGGGGTGCGCTGCAAGCCTCGAACGGCGACGACGAACTGCGCAGCATGGGCGGAAGCGTCAGCCTGTTCGGCGGCCTGGGCGATGACACTGTCTACGCCGATGGCGATGCGTTTGGCGATGTCCTGGACGGTGGCGGGTTCTACAACGTCCGCCCTGGCAGGGATTTGTTGAGCTACCGTTTCTCTAACAACCCCGTAGAAGTCGATCTGAGCGCCGGAATGGCGACAGCACTGAACATCCCATTCGCGAGTTCTGATTCAATCGTCGGGACTGAGATCGTTGACGCCGCTCCGGGCGAGTTCGGTGAGGTCATAGGGGCAGCCTCCGGTTACAGCAGCTTTGAGGATCTGCAGGGCTCAACCGGCAACGACTCGCTAACAGGCGACGACCGGGGCAACTCGATCGACGGCCTCGGTGGCAACGATGTCATCTATGGCGGTGGTGGGGCGGATTCGATTGACGGCGGTTCCGGCGCGGACGCGCTCTTTGGTGGTGCCGGTCAGGATTGGGCGGATTACCGCAACAGCTTCGGGGCGGTCACGGTATCTTTGATCGCTGGCACGGGTCTCGGCGGGTGGGCCCAAGGCGACACGCTGGACGGAGACATCGAGAACCTCTTTGGCTCGAGGTTCAACGACAATCTGCGCGGAAACCTCGACAACAACCGGATCAACCCCGGTGTCGCCCTGTTCGGCACCGACACCGTGGATGGCTTTGGCGGCGATAAGGATGTGCTGGAGCTTCGCTACGGCGACCTGACCACAGGGATTACGCTCAGCCGGGTAGCCGATTTCGGCTCGGTCTCCGGCGGCACGGCGCTGACGTTCAGCAGCATCGACGAAATCGATCTCGATGCGACGTCGTCAAACGACACGGTGACGTCTGAAGCCTTTGCGAACGATGTGTACTACCTGCGCGGCGGTGACGACAGCATCGACGACGGGGGCGGCGAGGACATCATCCTCGCAGGCTCAGGCGATGACGACGTCACCCATTCCGGACGGTCAACAGGTACGGCGACGGCGTTGGCGCCGCTTTGGCTGGATGGCGGCGAAGATATAGACACGCTGAACATAGATCTCTCACTGGCGACAGATTCAGTGACCCTGGCGATGAGTTCGCCCTTTGCCGAGAACACATCTCAAGCCGACTACATCGACGGTGTGGTGGCGATCACGCGCTTCGAGATCATTGAGAACATTACGACCGGGGATGGACGTTTCAACGATACCCTGATCCAGCCCGGACAGATAGACAACGTCTTCATCACGAACGATGGTGACGACCTGATCGCACCCGGGCTCGGTTCTGACACGGTCCTCGCGGGTGAGCGACCCGACGGCGTCCGCGATACGGATGTGGATCTGTTGATCCTCGACTACTCCAACGCTGTGGCCGACCATGTCGAGAGCTTCTTTGCCATCGACCTCGATGAGACCTTCGCGAGCTATCAGGCGTTCGACGAAGCAGGCCAACAGACTTCGGACAGCATATTCTTCCAGAATGTCGAGCGGATCTTTGCCACCGGAACGAATGGCAGCGATCTCATGTTCGGAGCCAGTGACCCTCTCTATAACGGGCCCGGCGATCTGCTTGTCGGACTTGCAGGCGGCGACACCCTTTATGGCGGCGACAGTGGCGACACGCTGATCGCGGGCGTCGCGGGTGGAGATGACATCATCGATGTCGTCTACGGTGGTGCGGGTGCGGATCTGTTCGTGCTGGGCGACGAGACCGGGTACTTCTACGGCGAAACGTCAGTCAACCCGCCGGACAACCGGGATGGCGTGTTCATTCAGGACTTCAGCATCACCGAGGGCGACACGCTCCAGCTGGTTGGCGAAGCGTCTGATTACGCCGTGACGGAGTTCTTTGGTTCCACCTTGCTGCTGCGCGGGTCGCTCGGCGACCCGTTCGTGGATGCCATCTTTACCGGGGTCACGGGTTTCGACCTGGAAGCTGCGTACGTCACCTACGTGCAAGAGGCACCGGTCGCAGCAGACAGTTTCGCATCGAGCGAACTCACAGACGTCGCTTCGGTCGCGGAGACCTTGGAACGGCTGGAAATTCTGTTGGCCGATGCCGGTCTGGCTCTCCCTTCAACTACCGAGCTTGTGGAGGGGGCAATGCCCGATCCCATAGAGCTCGCACGTCAAGTTCGGGACGGAACGCTGAGCGGCCCCGCGTTGTTCGACGCGTTCCGGGCGTCTTCAGCAAACCCTGTGCCCGATGTTCAGCCCGCCGTGCTGTCGGACGAACCACTTTCGGTCGTCACCACCGGAAGCGAGGCAGACGTCCTGCGGGACATCATCCGCCAGCAGATCCTGGCCGTTCCGGGCGAACTCCTGACTGAGCCTGACATCCAGATCTCACGGTTCGGAGACCCGACCGGGTTTGGACTGTTGCGCGAAGGCTTCGGTTTAGAGGGCGGAATCGTCCTGTCCACGGGGATCGCCGAGGCAGTGGCTGGGCCCAACTTGGTTGATGGTTCTGCCCGGACCTTCGAGTTCGATGAGCAACTTGTCGATCTCGAGGCGGTGGGCGTCATTGGCAACAGCCAGATCTTCCGCGCGGACGTGACGGGGTTGGACATCACCCGGTTTACCCTCTCCGATGCGAACATTCTGCAAGGAGGGTTCGGACGGGTCACCGGATCGGATATCGACACGGTCTTCTTCAGCAGCGAGCTGTTCGCGGGTAACGACTCTGGCACGTTCTCCAGTCTGTCAAAGCTTGATGTCCTGAATTTCACTCCGGCCGGATCGGTGCTCGAGCCAGGTGCGATCCGGCTGGGTGCAGGCGCAGGCGACGAACTTGTGGGGATCCAGTCGGGCTTTCTGAACAACCCCATCGCCACGCTGGACGAGCGCGACGGCACCGGCGCCGCGACAACGAATTCGTTCAGCATGGGCGATGGTGGGGAGGCGACCTTTCTTCTGGATCAGCCGATCTCCGGGAGCGATACACCCACGTATCTCTACGTCGCTGAGACGGGCGCCTTCGAAGGGCTGTTTCTGCAGGTGGCTACGGATCCGGCAGATCAGGATACATCCGCTGCAGGTGATCTCAGCACAGACTTCGGCCTGCCAGGAGTGCAGGGTGATCATCTAGGCTTCGAGATCGACGTTTCTTTCCCGCTCGACGCACCAACAGGGACAATTGTCGAGGTCGAGCTGTTCCAGATCGTAGTTGCCTTCGAGTCGCTGCTTGAGTTGGCTGGTCCCGATCTGCAGGACCGCTTCCGCGTCACCGTTAACGGGTTCGACGCCCTCGTCCTGCGCGATGGCAGTGCGGCAATGCTCGAGAACCTTGCACTGTCGCCATTCGGCGATTTCCACCCTGATCTTATCCAGAATCCGGTTGGCGACGGACCCATGGCCAACAGTCTGCGGGCCGATGCCTTCACGGCGGTCCTGACGGTTCGCGCGCCAATGATAGTAGGTGAGATCAACTCGATCCGGATAGAGGTGGAGGATCGTGGCGACGGTCTCCTGGACACGGCGATGTTCCTCGCGGCTCCTCAGGTAGAGGACACCCTGGCCGACACTGTGGCATTGTTCGATGATCCCATCGATGTGTCGCCAGTCGCTGTCTTCGACACAGTCGAGCGGGCGCTCGCAGAAGCGACGTCCGGCAATCTCGTCCGCGTTGGTTCGACCGCGAGCGTTACCTTGAGCGACATCGGGGTGCAGAACGTGGCTGCAGACGATCTCTTGGTTGAAGCTGCATCCCCGCTTGCCGGTAGTCTGGTGCTGGATGCGGGGGTGACCTCAATCACCCTTCTCGGGGCCTCAGATCTGGCGCTGACGGGCAATTCGCTCAACAACGTTCTGATTGGCAATGAGGGTGAGAACACCCTGATCGGGGGGGCCGGCTCCGACCAACTCTTCGGTGGCGACGGGATCGACACCGCAGACTATTCGGGATCAGGGGCCGGGGTTACGGTGCTCCTGAGTGGTGCGCCCGGGTCCGGCGGCGAAGCGCAGGGAGACCGCCTGAACGGGGTGGAGAACATCATTGGGTCGGCCTTTCAGGATACACTGATTGGCGATGGCCTGGGCAACACCATCGACGGGTTGGGAGCCGCCGATTCGATTATCGGTTCGGCCGACATAGACGTGCTCTACGGCAATACGGGTGGCGACCGGGTGCGGGGCAACGACGGAGACGACGTGCTCTACGGCGGCGATGGGCGGGACGATCTGATTGGCGATGGCGAGGAAGACTTAATTTTTGGCGGCGCCGACGCTGATCGCATCTTCGGGGGTGGTGATAACGACACGATCGAGGGCGGTACTGGCGACGATGACCTCTTCGGCACGCTCGGTGCCGATCTGATATACGGCGGCGATGGCGGGGACCTGATCGCGGGGAACACCGGTGCTGACATCCTCTACGGCGGGAACGGCGACGACACCGTCAACGGCAACGAGTTCGCAGATCAGCTCTACGGTGGTGCCCAAGATGACACACTGAACGGCGGCTCGGGCCTGGATGTCCTGTTTGGCGGGGGTGGCGAGGACGTCCTGAACGGCGGCGCGAGCTCGGATCAGCTCACCGGCGGAGGGGGCGCAGACACGTTCCAGTTCACGGTGACGGGCGGGATCGACCGGATCACCGATTGGCAGAACGGGATCGATCTGCTGGACTTCACCGCGGACGGGCTTGGTTTCGGAGATTTCGCGGTGTCCACTTTCGGCGGCGGCGCGGGCGCCAAGATCGTCGGCGGCGGCTACGTCGTGTTCTTCGAGGGAGTTGCGACGACGGATGTCGACGCCAGCGACTTCCTCTAGCCACATAGATGCACCCCCTACCACGACAGGGCGCGGACCAAGAACACCTCGAGGGACAATCGGACACGCCGGATGCCGCAATCCTTCTGCGGCGTACCAGAAGCCCCGATGCGATGAGCCAATTGAACGTCCACTGATGCTGCTCACCGGCTGGCCATAGTGTTTCAGCGCTATGCCGGGAAATGACGAATGAGCGGACGGCGCACAGGAGACATTCGATGGGTCAACTCTTGCCGCGGCGCAGCTTTACGCCTTGCGGCCATTCGTGCATCGCACGGCATTTTCAGTCGCTGGAGGAGCACAACGCGGACTTTCCTGCAGTTCGGTCAGCCGTCGAGTGGGCACGATTGCCCTGGTGGCGCTGATCCCGCAGATTACCGAGCTCGAACAGATCGAGGTACTCCGCGCTCTTTATGCGCTGATCATCGGTTGGAACAATGTGATGGAGTGGGTGGGACGGATGATCGAAGTGTTGCCGTTCATTCCGCCGCTGTCTCGCCCCGTGGTCTCAACGATACTGTTCTTGCCCACAGTACCTCTACCAATGATGGTTTCGTCTCTGATCAGGGAGCGTGACCCACTGTCCTGAGCCCGGTTTCCTCCTCCATTTTGAGGTAGAATCCGTCCCAACGAAGGAGACGGGTTATGAAGAGATCGAGGTTCAGCGAGTGGTAGGGGACCGTGGCCCCAGTGGGGCCGCGTAAGCCCCGGACACCAGATCATCGCGATCCTGAAGCAGCATGAGGGCGGTGTTTCGACGGCAGATA
>JBCCDA010000127.1:0-9572 GCA_039033215.1 Pseudomonadota bacterium
CAAAGTCGCAACGCGACTTTGGTGGCCGGTGGGGGTGGTGGCGGGCTCGGACGAGGGAGCTGTGGCTCGCGCAGCGAGGTACTGCGAGACACGGAACGCTTGGCGTTCGACAAGGTCGATGTGCGAGGACGTCAGGACCAAAGGGCAGAGATTGCTCCCCGGAGTTGAGCAATCCCGTGACCGGTCTGAGACGATGTGGTCAAGATCTCGGGGAACGCCGCCGGATGCCGTTGAAGGCCCTTTGCGGTGTTCTCGATCGATTCCTGAAAAGTGCCCGCTTTCGGTTTGTCGGCCTTGGTCAGCACGACCTGGAAAACGACCGCCGCCCTGTCCAGCAACTCCATGTACTCATGATCGACCGCCTTCAAACCGTGGCGACCATCGATCAGTACGAAAGCCCGGGCAAGCGTCGTCCGACCCGCAAGGTAGTCTCGGATCAGGCCTTGCCATGCTTCGACTTTCTTTTTAGGCGCTTCGGCGAAGCCATATCCCGGCAGATCCACCAGATACCCGTGGCCGCCGAGGTCGAAGAAGTTCACTTCCTGCGTACGGCCCGGCGTGTTCGAGGCCCTTGCAAGCGCCTTGCGACCGGTCAGCGCGTTGATCAGCGAGGACTTGCCGACATTGGAGCGCCCGGCAAAGCAGACCTCGGGCCGGTCCGCGGGCGGCAGACCCGCCATCGCGACGACGCCTTTGACGAAATCGCATGGGCCGGCAAACAGCTTGTGCCCGGTTTCGAGTGCATGCTGCGGCACCTCCGGGTCAACGGTGAACTGGAGCTCCATCAGAGCACTTGGACCTGGTCACCGAGACGCACGGTCCCGCTTCGCGTGACCTGGGCGTTCATCCCGAAGTCCATATGGCCGAAGGTCTTGCGCAGGAGCGGCGGGATCTGAGTGTCGTAGGTTCCGGTTTCAGGGTTCGCATTGGTGGCATTGCAGCGTTCGCAGGGGAACAAGACCTTCAGATGCGCCTCGCCCACGGCGATCTCCCGGTCCTGAAGTGTAAACTCCTCCCAGGCGTCCATGCCCTCGACCCAGAGGTTCATGCGAAAGCGGATCGGCGCAAGGGGCTGGCCAATGCGCACCCCGAGGTCCTCACGCGAAGCGACCGAGGCAAAGGACAGGTGGCAGACGTCGCCGTCGGTGAAGGCGACACCGGGGGCCGCAGCCAGGGTGTAGGGGCCGTTTTGTCGTCCCTCGGCGAGGGGGGCCAACCACTCGGTCAGCGCCTGGGCATCGCCTGGATCGGAGGGATCCACCACGAGATCGGGCCGTGACGGGTGGCTCAGTGTCAGGAAACCGGTGGCCTCGTCATAGCTGCTCTGGGTGCGCGCCATTTCCGCCACGTGGCGTTGGGTGACGAACTGACGGCAGTTCAGCCACTGCGGGGCCTCGGGATCCCAATCCGAGCCGCCATGCGCCACCGCCCAGGCCCGGTCGAACGGCATGGGTTTGCCGGGCGACAGGGCAACAGATTGCAATGCCTCCTCCCCCAGCGACTTGACGGGATGGCGGTAGATCTCGGCCAGCGTCCAGCTCATGCGGCGGCCTCCAGTACTTCCAGGTCCGCGGCGCGGATGGCGGGCAGATTGGCCCGGATCCGATCGACTGGCCAGTCCCACCACGCAATCGCCAGCAGCCGCTCAACGCTGCCCGTACCAAAGCGCTGCCGGACCCGGCGAGCGGGGTTTCCGGCCACCACTGCATAGGGTGGTACGTCCGCCCCCACCACGGCGTGTGCGCCGACGATCGCACCCGGGCCGATAGTGACGCCGGGAAGGATCGTTGCCCACGCGCCGATCCAGACGTCATGGCCGACGGCCGTGTCGCCCTTGGAGACGTCGGCCCACTGGCTCCGGTCATCCTCTGCATCCCACCCAGGGAAGATCTCGAAGGGGTAGGTGGTACCACCCCGCAGGTGGTTTGCTCCGTTCATCACGAAGAGTGCCCCCTCCGCGATGGCGCAGAACCGGCCAATCTCGAGCCGGTCACCCATGTGCGGATAGTGGTGTCGCACCCGATCCTCGAAGAACCTGGTTGGATCGACGGGGTCATGCACATAGGTGAACGCGCCGACCGACACGTTCGGACGCCCCTCTGCCAGAGGGGCAAGGTACGCGATCGAGGCCACGCCCTCCACTGGCCGAACGACGGTCGGATCGGGCAGACCCGCCGCGTTCATTTCTTCTCGGGCTCGGGTTTTCGTTTCTTGAAGCTCGACTTGATGTTCCCGAAGATATCGACGTCGACTCCCTGGCTGCGCATGATGATGTACTGCTGGATAAACGTGATGGTGTTGTTCGCCACCCAGTAGATCACCAGTCCGCTTGCGAAGCTGCCCAGCATGAACATGAAGACCCAGGGCATCCAGGCGAAGATCATGGCTTGTGTCGGGTCGGTCGGTGCTGGATTGAGCTTCTGCTGAAGCCACATCGTGACGCCCATCAGGATCGGGAAGACCCCGATCGAGAAGATTGCGAAGATCGACGTAGGATCCGGGACGTCCCACGGCATCAGCCCGAAGACGTTCAGGATTGATGTCGGGTCTGGTGCCGAGAGGTCCGTGATCCACAGGGTGAACGGCGCATGCCGCATCTCGATCGTGACGAAAAGCACTTTGTAGAGCGAGAAGAAGATCGGGATCTGTAGTAGAATAGGTAGGCAACCTGCGGCGGGATTGACCTTCTCTTTCTTGTAGAGCGCCATCATCTCCTGCTGGAGCTTCTGGCGATCGTCGCCGGTGCGTTCCTTGATCTTCTCCATCTCCGGCTGGAGCTTCTTCATCTTCGACATGGAGACGTAGGACTTGTAGGCAAGCGGGAAGAGCACCGCCTTGACGATCAGCGTCAGCACGATGATAGACCAGCCCATGTTGCCGATGAAGCTCTGCACGAACGCCAGCAAACGGAAGATCGGCTTCGTCAGCCAATAGAACCAGCCCCAGTCGATGGAGTCGATGAACCGGTAGACCCCCATCTCCTCCTGGTAGCTCTCGAGCGTTGCAAACTCCTTGGCGCCGGCGAAGACATGGCTCACGGCTTCTTCAGTGGATCCCGGGGCAATCGTCACGACCTTCTGGCGCATCATCGCTTCGAACTCGGGTTGTCCGCTCCGGGTGTCCACGAGGTAAAAGGCGTCGAAGGCTGTGCCCGGCGTCGGTATCAGCGTGGTCATCCAGTATTTGTCGGTGAACCCCAGCCAACCGTTCGCCTGCACTTGGAAGTACTGGAAACGGGCGCCTGTCTCCGGATTGGGCGCTATTTCGAGCAGATCGTCATAGTCAATCTCTTGCAGTTCGTCGTCAACCTGAGCCACGGCACCTTCATGCAGGATCCAGAGCGCCGTTGTGGACAGCCCCTCGCGACGCGAGACCTTGCCGAATGGAGCCAGAGCGACCTCTTCCGTCCCCGTGTTCTCGACGCTTTGCGTGACGGTGAACATGTACTGTTCATCGATCTCGACCTTGCGCCGGAAGATGAGCCCCTTCCCATTGTCCCAGACCAGAACAATCGGTGTGGACGGTGTCAGCTCGTTACCGCTCTCGACGGACCAGACTGTCTCGGGATCCGGCAGCACCAGATCCGTGGAGGATTGCTGCGTGCGCGACCAACCATAGTCGATGTGGTAGGGATCCGGACCGCCTTCCGGGTTCAGCAGCACCACAGTGTCCGAGCCCGGCTCTTGCGTCACGAAGTACTTGGAGAGATGCAGATCATCGATCCGACCGCCCTCGAGCCTGATCGAGCCCCAGACGATGTCCGTTTGGATTGGCACACGCTCATCAAGCTCCAGCGCCTGATCGCGGCTGCGAACCAACAGGGGCTCCTGCGCCGGAGGCGCTCCCGGCACCGGTGCCGCCTGGCCTTCCGTGCTGGTCCCTTCCGGCACCGTGTCCTGCGGAGGCGTCGGCGGGAAGATCGCGAACCAGCCAACAACAACCAGCATTGACAGCACTGCTGCCAATATCAGGTTCCTGGTGTCGTCGCCGCCACCTTGTTTCTGCATTGTCGGGCTCCCGATCCTCTCACCGTGAGCCCCGGGTTCAACCGGGTGGGCGCCGTCAGGTCAAGGGGATTCGTCGCCGCGTCGCGCCGTCCCGGCTACGAAGGGTTGCACGCACCTTTGTCGGGCTCGAGCTCGTTGATCAGGATCGAGGCATCCTGGCCGATGGTACCGGACAGGATCTGCTTCTCGTCCTTGAACGGGAAGACCATCCAGAATTGGTTTCCCTCAAGAAGATAGACCCCGTAATGTTCAGAATAGAGCGTATCGGCAGCAGCAACCAGTTCGTCCCATTGGCGCCACTTCACGCTGCGATCAGCGTAGAACTCGAACGCGTTTTCCTGCCATCCAACGGACGGGACGTAGCCAACCTTGGGGCACCGGGCATAGCCGGCTACGGCACGTCCCTTCTCATGTCCGATCAGCCCACAGTAGACGCTGGGCATCTGGAACGCGAGGACAAGTCCCTTGTCAGCGTACAGCTGCGTCGACGTCTCGTCGAAGCCTATCGGGGGCAGTCCGAACCGCATCATCCCGTTGTCGTAGGCGTATTGCCCCAAAACGGGGGCGCCATCAGTGCCCTCCGACACCTGAAGCGTTCCGTCCGATGCGAGCACTGCGAGGTACTTGCCTCCCTGCCCATCTTTGCAGAAGAACTTCGCACTGAGCGGCTCTGCACGGGCTTCGGGTGCAAGCAGCGCCAACAGCGCGAGACAGGACAGGCACCTCAGGTATCTCCCAAACATCGGACCCCCAATTCCGCTACGCGGTTAGAGGGTGCCAGACGTTGTGATAATCGCGCAAGTCCCGGCTATTCCGGTGGGACGGGGTCATAACCCGATCCGCCTCCCGGCCGGCAACGCCCGATCCGCCTGAATGTCAGGGCCAGCCCCCGAACCGGCCCGTGGCGTTGTAGGGCTTCCAGAGCGTACTCGGAACACGTCGGTAGAAAGCGGCAGTTGCGTCCGACCCAGGGGCTTCCGACCAACCGGTAGAGACGGATCGGAAGGCAGATCAGCCAGACCGCAAAGGAGCGCAGGGCTGTCATTCCCTGGCCTTGCGTGTCGCATGAACCCGCGTCAGCGCGGTGTGCAAGTCATCCAGCAATGCCGCGAAAGGGCGAGAGACCGTGCTGGCTGGCCGACCAATGAGCACATAATCCCATCCCGCCTGGCCTCGCAGAGGCAAGAGCACACGGGCAATTTCGCGCAATCGGCGCTTTGCCCTGTTGCGGGTTACGGCGTTGCCAATCTTCTTTGAGCACGTGAAGCCCACGCGGGGTCCGTCCGCGTCACCACGTTGACGGGCTTGCAGTACGAACCCGGGCGTCGCCCATCTACGGGCGCGCGCGCAGGCCAGAAAGTCTCGACGTTTCTTGAGCGTTTCCAGGGGGTTGTCCCCTTGGCGTCACGCGCTGAGGCTCTTGCGGCCCTTCACACGGCGACGGTTCAGGATCTTCCGTCCGTTCTTTGTCGCCATGCGCGACCGGAAGCCGTGGCGGGCCTTGCGCACGCGGTTCGACGGCTGGAATGTGCGCTTCATCGCAGTTCTCCTAGGCTTTTCAGGGCCTTAACGTGTCGGCGCACACTGCGTGCGTCGCCGGATTGTCCAACGGAAGCGCGCGGATACCTCGCAAGCGGGGCTGAGTCAACGCTGGCTCGGATATTTCAGTCCAGACACGCACGATCAAGCACGCGTGAGACGGGTAGCCCCGCGCACCCATGCGGTCAATATGTCTGTGCGACCCAAGCTACAACCGGATCGCGGAGCGCCTAGCATGACAACAATCAGGACAGCCGACATGACAGCGAAGAATGGCTCAACCGCCCGCGGATGGGTGCGGTATCTGCCCATCGCCCTGATCGCGCTCGGCGCCATCGGCGGGATCATCTTCTTCCGCGACTACCTCAGCTTCTCGGCGATCTCCGAGAACTACCAGACACTCATTACCTGGCGGGACTCGAACTTCGTGCTGGCCGTGGCTGCGTTTGCCGCCGTGTACATAGTGGCGGTGGCCTTCTCGATCCCCGGCGCGCTGTGGTTGACCCTGATCGGCGGGTTCCTGTTCGGGACAGTGCTCGGCGCGGTGGTCGTGGTCTCGGCAGCGACGGCAGGTGCCTTTCTCATCTACACTGCGGCCCGAACGGCGCTCGGGAACGCGCTCCGGGAACGTGCGTCGGGCTGGCTGTCCAAGATGGAGGCAGGCTTCCGCGACGGAGAGATCAGCTACATGCTCATCATGCGCCTCGTCCCGGCCGTGCCCTTCTTCATCGCAAACCTCGCACCCGCCTTCCTTGGGGTTCGCGCTTGGACCTATCTTTGGACCACCTTCGTCGGCATCATCCCCGGCACGGTAGTCTACATCTCGATCGGTGCTGGCCTGGGCGAGCAGCTTGAGCGCGGCGAGGCGCCCGATCTCGGCATCATATTCGAACCACATGTCCTCGGCCCTCTCCTGGGCCTTGCCGTGCTGGCTGCCTTGCCGGTGATCCTCAAGAAGCTCGGTGTGCTGAAGCGCCGGGACGGGGGGGCGTCATGACCGCCACCCTGACGCCCGATCTCTGCGTCATCGGGGCGGGCTCCGGCGGGCTCTCGGTCGCGGCGGGCGCCGTGCAGATGGGCGCCTCGGTCGTGCTGATCGAAGGCCACAAGATGGGCGGTGATTGCCTGAACTACGGGTGTGTCCCCTCGAAGGCGCTGATCGCCGCAGGAAAGGCCGCGCACGCTCACCGGTCCTCCGCGCCGTTCGGGGTGGCCGCGAACGAGCCCCAGATCGACTACGCCCGGGCCATGACCCATGTGGAGGAAGTGATTGCCGGAATAGCCCCCCATGACAGCGAGGAGCGGTTCGAGGGCCTGGGCGTCACGGTAATCCGAGACTGGGCCCGGTTCACGGGGCCGACAACGGTCGAAGCGGGCGGCCAGACGATCGATGCCCGGCGGGTGATCATCGCCACCGGCTCTTCCCCGATGGTGCCACCGATCCCCGGTCTGGCCGAAACTCCGCATCTGACGAACGAGACGCTCTGGTCACTGCGCGAGCGGCCCCAACGACTACTGGTCATCGGCGGTGGCCCGATCGGGTTGGAGATGGCGCAAGCGCACCGGCGTCTCGGCTCCGAAGTCGTCGTGCTGGAAGGGATGAAGGCGCTTGGCAAGGACGACCCGGAGATCGCGGCCATCGCGCTCGAGAAACTGCGCGGCGAGGGCATCGAGATCCGCGAGGGGGCCAAGGTCGAAGCCGTCAGCGGCACGGACGGAGCGATCACCCTGACGCTGGAAGGTGGCGAGACTGTCTCGGGCACCCATGTCCTCGTCGCGGTGGGCCGGGCGGCCAACGTCGACAAGCTGGATCTCGAGGCCGCGGGCGTGGACTATGACCGCCGCGGCGTGAAGGTCGACAAGGGGCTTCGCTCGGTCTCAAACCGCAAGGTCTACGCCATTGGCGATGTGGCGGGAGGACTGCAGTTTACCCACGTCGCTGGCTATCACGCGGGTCTCGTCATTCGTTCGGCCCTGTTCCGGCTGCCTGTGACCAACCGCGAGGACATCATCCCGTGGGTCACCTATACGGACCCGGAAGTCGCCCATGTTGGATTGACCGAGATGCAGGCACGGGAAAAATTCGGCGATGCTGTCGAGATCGCCCGCTTCGAGTACGCCGAAAACGACCGGGCCCGCGCCGAGCTGAAGACGGACGGCATCGCAAAGGCCGTCATCGGCAGAAAGGGCAAGATCCTCGGCTGCTCCATCGTCGGTGCAAGCGCGGGCGAGCTCATCCAAGTCTGGGCGCTTGCGGTCTCGGCGGGCATGAAAATCGGCACGATGGCAGGACATGTGGCGGCGTATCCGACACTGGGTGAAGTCTCGAAACGGACGGCCGGCGCCTACTACACCCCACGTCTCTTCCAGAGCGATCGGGTGAAGTGGATCGTGAGGCTGCTTGCGCGGCTTGGCTGATCCGATCTAATGACACCGGCTAACCGGTTCTGCGGATTGGGTAATGGGCCTGATAAGAAGCCTCTCTGGACGACTGCTGCTGGTCACGATGATCGTCGTGATGCTGGCGGAGGTCGCAATCTTTGTCCCCTCGGTGTCGCGGTTCCGCGAGGCCTGGTTGATCGAGCGTGTTCGCCGCGCCGAGATTGCCGCTCTGACGGTCCTGGCGGCCCCCGACCGGATGGTCAGCCCGAAGCTCGAACAGCTTCTCATCGAGAACGCCGAGGTCCTGAATGTCGTTGTGCGGCGCGAGGGGATGCGGGAGATGGTGCTGATGAGCCCGGATCTGGGCCCTGTCGGCGCCACGTACGATCTCCGCGAACGGCAACCACTGCTGCTGGTGCGCGACGCCCTCTGGCGGCTCTATGCCGGCGATGAGGGAATAATCCGCATTCGCGCGTTCGCACCCGAAGACATGGGCCGCGAGCTGGAGATTACCGTACGCTCGGCCGGGTTGGCCGAGGCGGTACGTGCCTACGGTCTCAACATCCTGTTCCTCAGCCTCGCGATCGCGCTGAGCACGGCGATCATGGTGTTCTTCGCGATGCGCCGCGCCGTGGTGCGCCCGGTAACGATCGTGATCGAAAACCTCAAGAAGTTCGCCGAGAACCCGGAGGACACCCAGCGGATCATTGAACCGAAGAGCCGCGTGGGTGAGATCGCCGAGGCCGAGCGCGCCGTGGCCGACATGCAGCGCGAGGTGCAGAGCGCACTCTCCGCCAAGGCACGGTTGGCGGCGTTGGGGGAGGCAGTTGCGAAGATCAGCCACGATCTGCGCAATATCCTCGCGAAAACCCAGCTTATGGCGGACCGGCTGGAGACCAGCAGCGACCCCATCGTCGGCCGCACGGCCCCGAAGTTGCTTGCGTCGCTGGACAGGGCCATTCGGCTCTGCCAGTCCACGCTGGCTTTTGGCAAGGCCGAGGAAGCCCCCCCTGACCCGCGCCCGATCGAGCTCAATCTTCTCGCATGTGACGTGGTGGAGTCGCTTGGTCTTCTGGCCGAGGACTCCGATATCGACTGCGAGATCGCGATCCCCGAAGAGGCCGTGGTGGAAGCCGATCCTGAACAACTCTACCGGGTGCTGATCAATCTGGTCCGAAATGCCGCCGAGGCGATCCGAAGCGCCGGCCGGCCAGGGACGGTTCGGCTGGCCATCATCGAGAACGGATCGCTGATCGAGCTGGAAGTTGCTGATACCGGTCCCGGCATGCCGTCACATGCGCTGGACAACCTCTTCAAGCCGTTCAAGGGTGGTGCACGCCGCGGTGGAACCGGTCTTGGGCTCGCGATCGCCCATGAGCTCACACGGGCGAACCGCGGCGAGCTGCGCCTGATCTCCAGCACATCGCAGGGTACCGTGTTTCGGCTTGCGCTGCCTGGCTCGCGTCGGCTCGTCGCCACCTGATCGCATGTGGCTGAGGTGCCGCCCTCATTCCCGCTTGCAATCAGCCGGACGCACGGCTATCCCGCAGCCGCACGACGTGGAACGGCGCCGGTAGCTCAGCTGGATAGAGCACCAGACTACGAATCTGGGGGTCGGGGGTTCGAATCCTCCCCGGCGCGCCA
>JBCCDA010000128.1:0-9570 GCA_039033215.1 Pseudomonadota bacterium
TCACCGGCCGCCATCAGCGCCATCACCTCGTACCAGGCGCCGACCATTGCCTTGCCGAAGTTGGGGTTGGCTGCCAGCACCTCGGTGTTGACGACCATCATGTCGATGATCTCGCCGGGTATATCCGCGCTGGTGAAAAGGCTTGTGGCGCTTGGATCTTCCAGGATCGTCGACACCAGCGGGTTCCAGGTGACGACAGCCTGGACGTCATCCGTTGCGAAGGCCGCGATCATGTCCGCGTCAGAAGTGTTGATCACCGCCTCGAGATCGGCCTCCCTCAGCCCTGCGCTGTCGAGCGCGCGGGCCAGCAGATAGTGGCTGACGCTAAGCTCCACCAGATTCACCGGCTTGTCCTTCAGGTCGGCCAAACCGCCCGATCCCTTCAGGATAACCGCGTCATTGCCATTCGAGAAGTCGCCGACGATCAGAGCGGTCGTGTCGACGCCGCCACCCGCCGGGATCGACAGCGTGTCCATGTTGGTGGCGCTAACGCCATCAAACTGGCCTGCGGTGTAGAGGTTGATGGATTCGACGTAATCGTTGATCTGCACGATCTCGATATCGATGCCGTACTTGTCGGCCCACTTGTCCATGATGCCGCTGTCTTCGAGGTAGCCCCACGGCATCCAGCCGACATAGATCGACCAGGCGACCTTGAAGTCGGTCTTCTCCTCGGCCTGGAGCGGCCCGGCGGCCAATGCCAGCCCCATCATTGCCGTCGCAAGCAGATTGCGCAGTTTCATTGTCTCTCTCCCGTGCGTCTCACTCTCATTCTTTTGACGTCGCGGCCCCCACCGCACGTCTGTGCGGCTGAGTGTCTGCTGCCCCCGGGGATTGGCCAGTGAAATTGGCGGCTCTTGCGGCATTTTGTTCGAAGTTGTCGCCGGGATCGCCAGCGCTGGCGGAGGCTGCCTATTAATTGGGCGCACGAACAGGGGTCGGATTGCGCCCGGGTGACCTTGTGCCCCTTCGCGGAGCCATGCGGAGTGCTTATAGTCAGGGTGTCAGGCAGATGGAGGTGGCGATGACATACCCGGTCGATCTGAGCGTACGGCCCGAGATCGAAGCGTTCTTCGACGAGGCGACGAACACCATCACCTACATCGTGAAGGATCCGGGCTCTGCGGCCTGTGCCATCGTCGACAGTGTGATGGACATCGACTACGCCGCCGGGCGCATCACCGCGGACCATGCGGACAAGCTGATCGAGGTCATCCGGGAGCGCGGGCTCGAGCTCCAGTGGATTATCGAGACCCACGTCCACGCCGATCACCTGTCGGCAGCGCCATACCTGCAGGAGAGGCTTGGCGGCAAGATCGGCGTTGGCGCCAAGATCATGGAGATCCAGGAGACCTTCGGGAAGATCTTCAACGAAGGCACCGAATTCCAGCGCGACGGGTCCCAGTTCGACGCGCTCTTCGAAGATGGGGACACCTATCAGGTCGGCGGCATGACCTGCTTTGCTATGGCGACCCCCGGCCACACGCCTGCGTGCATGGTCCATGTCATGGGCGATGCCTGCTTCGTGGGCGATACGCTGTTCATGCCGGACGGCGGGTCGGCACGCGCCGATTTCCCGGGCGGTTGCGCCGGAGAGCTCTACGATTCTATCCAGAAGGTGCTGAGCCTTCCCGACGCGATGCGGCTTTTCATCTGCCACGACTACGGCCCCGGCGGACGGGCGATCGCCTGGGAAACCACGGTTGCCGAACAGAAGGCCAAGAACATCCACGTGGGGGGTGGCAAGACCCGCGAGGACTTCATCAAGTTCCGAACCGAGCGAGACAAGCAGCTCTCGATGCCCAAACTGATCATTCCCTCCCTGCAGGTGAATATGCGCGCCGGTCATGTGCCCACTGACAAGGACGGCAACCCGATGCTTAAGGTGCCTGTGAACGGGCTCTGATCAACGGCCCAATTCCTTGTCGCTTTTTCTGACGAAGATGCGACAGTCGGCGGATGGAGACTCGGCCCACCATCGTGACGTTCCTGCTGATCGAGCAGTTTTCGATGCTGTCGGTCGATGCCGCCATCGAGCCGCTCCGTCAGGCCAACAGGCTTTTGGGTCGGCAGGCCTATCGCTGGGTGCTGATGAGCCATGATGGCCAGCCGGTGCCATCCTCGAACGGCATGACGGTCGCGGTTGAAGCCGTGCTGGGCGAAGCGCCGGTCTCGGATTTCGTGTTCGTCTGTGCGGGGCTGGAGGCCGATCCCCCCTATCGCGCGCGGCTTAACGCGGGGCTGCGCCGCCTGGCGCGGGGCGGGACGGTGGTCGGCGGCCTCTCGGCCGGTGCCTTCATTCTTGCCCGGGCGGGGCTGCTTGATGGATATCTATCGACGATCCACTGGGAATGGCAGCCGGCTTTTCAGGAAGAGTTCCCGGAGCTTGAAACCAGTCCCGCGCTCTACGTCATTGATCGCGACCGCTGGACAGGATCGGGTGGGATCTCGGCTCTTGACATGATGCTGGGGCTCCTCGCGCGGGACCACGGGGACGGGCTGTCGAGGTCGGTTGGCAATCAATTTCAGATCGACCAGATCCGCACCCCATCGACCAACCAGCGCCCCGGGCAGATCGACCGCCTCGCCACCTTGCCGGCTCCCCTGCAGCGGGCCGTGGATCTGATGCTGAAGAACGTCGAGGTGCCGCTGAAGATGGAAGAGCTGGCCGAGATGCTGGATCTGAATGTCCGGCGGCTCGAGCGGATGTTCAATGCCCACCTTGGCGCCTCGCCTGCGAAGTACTACCGCAAGCTTCGGCTGGAACGTGCGCGAGATCTGCTGTTGCACACCAATCTGCCCATGCTGGAGGTCGCCTGCTTGACGGGGTTTGCCTCCAGCTCACATTTCGCGATGGCCTATCACAGGCAATTCGGCCAACGCCCCAGTCAGGCGCGCAGGCCCAACCAGACCGGACGCAGCGCCGGACACGAGGGAGAGAGACTATGGCGAAACCCAGGGTGATCTGCACGCGAAAGTGGCCGGCGGCGGTCGAGGCCGTTCTGACCGAGCGGTTCGACGTGACGTTGAACACTGCAGACAAGGCGATGAACGCAGCCGAGCTCAAGCAGGCGTTCGACGATTACGATGCCGTGTGCCCCACGGTGACCGACAAGATCACGGCGGAGGTCTTGGCAAGCCCCGGTCGGGCGAAGCTGTGTTCGAACTTCGGGGTCGGGTTCAACAACATTGATGTCGATGCCGCGAAGTCTGCGGGGATCAAGGTCACCAACACGCCGGACGTTCTGACGGACGCGACAGCGGACATCGCGCTGACGCTGCTTTTGAATGTGGCGCGCCGCACCTACGAGGGCGAGCACATGCTGCGCGGCGGGCAGTGGAGCGGCTGGCGGCCAACACAGCTCATGGGCACCTCGCCGCAGGGCAAGGTGTTGGGGATCATCGGCATGGGGCGGATCGGGCGGGCGATGGCACGTCGATGCCATGCGGCGCTGGATATGAAGGTGGTCTTCTACGATGCCTTCCCCGTCGCTGATGCAGGTGTGCCGGCGGAGCAACTCGAGACCGTGGATGACGTGCTGGCCGTGGCGGATTTCGTGTCGCTGCACTGCCCGGGCGGTGGCGCGAACACGCACCTGATCAACGCCGATCGCTTTGCGAAGATGAAGACGACCGCCTTCATCGTGAACTCGGCCCGCGGCGACATTATTGACGAGGCCGCGCTGGTTGCCGCGCTGAACGCAGGTCAGATCGCGGGCGCGGGCCTCGATGTGTTCGAGAAGGAGCCGCAGATCACGCCGGCGCTTATGGACATGCAGAACGTCTGCCTGCTGCCGCATCTGGGCTCGGCCACAACCGAGACGCGCGAGGCCATGGGCATGAAGGTGGTCGATAACCTGACTGCGCACTTCGCAGGCGAAGAAATGCCGGACAGGGTGGCCTGACCCAGGACGCCCCGCCCTCCGGGGTAGGGTCTCCGGCCTTGCACACATGTGCGTGGGTGGCTGGCGCGTCGCTGGACACCGGCGCACCTGTCCCATAGCGAGGGAGGCGCGGCCCGCCACTCGGTATGCACATGCCTTCCAAGCGCTTCTCCATCGCGGTTCTAGTTCTCGCGCAGGTGTCCGTCCTGTCGGTGTGGTTCTCGTCCGCCGCCGTCCTGGCCGAAATGAAGGCCGAGGCGGGGCTCACGACAACCGACCTCGCCTGGCTGACCACCGCCGTTCAGCTCGGTTTTGCCATGGGCGCGCTCGGCTTTGCCGCACTCGGGATCGCCGACCGGTTCGACCCGCGGCGCGTCTTTTGCATGTCCGCGGTCGTAGCGGCGGCTGCCAACCTGGGTCAGCTCGCGGTGCCCATCGGCGGGGAGGCGGCGCTGGTGCTCCGGGCGATCACCGGGGCGGCATTGGCCGGCGTCTATCCGGTGGGCATGAAGATCGCTGTCGGCTGGAGCAAGACGAACCGCGGCCTGCTGGTCGGCGCCCTGGTAGGGGCGCTGACAGTCGGCTCGGCCAGCCCGCATCTCTTTGCCTATCTCGGGGGCGCGGACTGGCGTCTGACCATCTGGACGACCACGGCGATCACCGTCATTGGCGGGCTTTCGATCCTGGCCACCGCGCTCGGTCCACACCATGCCAAGGCACCGCGCCTGCAGATGTCTGTCATCGCCCTGGCCTGGACCGATCGGCGGATCCGGCTCGCGATCCTCGGCTACCTTGGCCACATGTGGGAGCTCTATGTCTTCTGGGCCTGGATCGGGGTCATTGCCGGAAGCTCCTACACGGTCGCCGGGCTGTCCGACAGCTCGGATCTGGCGAAGCTTACAGCGTTTCTGGCCGTCGGGCTGGGGGGCATCGCCTGCGTCGCCTGCGGGAGGATCGCCGATCGTGTGGGCAAGGCCGTGGTTTCTGCCTGGATCCTGGGGCTGTCCGCCGCGGTGGCGGTGGCGTCGGCCCTTGCCTGGGGCGGTCCGCCCTGGCTGGTTATGTTCCTCCTGATCGTCTGGGGCATCCTGGTGGTACCGGACAGCCCGCTCTTTTCGGCATTGGTGGCCGACGCGGCGCCGCCCGAGCGAGCCGGATCGCTCATGACGCTTCAGACGTCCATCGGGTTTCTGTTGACGGCGGTCACCGTGCAGGCGACCCCATGGATGGTCGATTTGGTCGGATGGCCCGCGGTCATGACGTTCATGGGGGTTGGCCCCGTCCTTGGCGTGCTGGCCATGCGGGCCCTGATGCGGGAGGGAGTGCGATGACAACGACGGTGATAACCGGAGCAGCAGGGGGTATTGGACGTGCTCTCGTGCCGCTGGTCGAAGGACAACTGCTGCTGATCGACCGCGCCGAGAGCGGCGTGAAGGAGCTGGCCTCCGACGTCGGCGCCACTGCCGTCGAGGGCATGCCCCTCACGGCGGGCGAGTGCCGAACGGCGCTGGAGGCTGTGCCGGGGCAGATCGATGCCTTCGTCCATCTGGCAGGGACGTTCGAGCCGGACCCGGCCATGGGTTTCGATCAGGACGAGCCTTCGAATTGGACACGCACCCTGCAGAACAACCTCGACAACGCCTATAATTACGCGACGGCTTTGGAGAGCCGTCTGCCCGAGGACGGATCCGGCCGAGTGGTCTTCATCTCCTCGCTCGCGTTCCGGTTCGGGGCTGGGGATCACGTGGCCTATTCCGCCGCCAAGGGCGGGCTGATCGGGCTGACCCGGGCTCTTGCACGGCGGTTTGCGGGGCGTGCCAATGTGAACGCGCTCGCACCCGGCATCATCGAGACACCCATGCCCGCCCATGTGATCGCGACACGCGGCGAGGTCTCGCGCAAGCGTGCGATCCTGCAGCGTTTTGGCCAACCCGAGGAGGTGGCGCATCCGATCCTGTTTCTCCTGTCGCCCGGCTCCTCCTACATCACCGGGCAAACACTCAACGTGGATGGGGGCACCGCGTTCGACTGATGGGACAAGCGCACCAGCAAGACGCCGCCGCCTCAATGGACTCGCCGTTCGGGCGGATCACGATCTCCGAGCGCGATGGCGCCATCACCGCGGTAAACTGGGGCGGTGCCGGCACGGACGATACCCCTTTGCTGGCGGAGGCCAAGCGCCAACTCGAGGCCTACTGCCAAGGCACGCTCCAAGTGTTCGATCTGCCGCTGGCCCCTGCCGGAGGGCAGCTGCAGCAACAAGTCTGCGCCGCGATGTCGGCAATCCCGTTTGGCCAGACGCGGGAGTATGGAGAAATGGCCCGCGACCTTGGCGTCCCGCCTCAAGCAATCGGTCAGGCCTGCGGCGGCAACTCGATCCCGATCATCATCCCATGCCACCGTGTCGTCGGTGCGACAGGTCTGGGCGGCTTCTCGGCCCGCGGCGGGGTCGAGACCAAGATCGCCCTGCTGCGCCATGAAGGGGCCTACAGCCTGCTGATCTGAGCGTCCCCGGGGCTTGCCACCGCGCCGCAACGCGGTAGCTTGGACCCAGAGTACATCCATCAGGTGCGCCGGGAGACAGATTATGAACGTCCAACGCCCCCTAGATCCAATTGCCGAGTTGCAGGCGATGGTCTCGGTCCCGTTCGAGAGCGCTCAGGCCATTCCGAAGTCGGCCTATACCAGCCAGGCTTTCATGGACGCGGAGATCGAGCATCTGTTCGAGCGCGAGTGGATTGCCGTCGGGCGTGCCGACCAGCTGGCGAAACCAGGCGATTTCCTGACCTATGAACTCGCGGGCCAGCCGGTGATCGTGCTGCGCGATGCGGAGGGCGCCGTCCGGGCCATGTCGAATGTCTGCCTCCACCGAATGTCGACGCTGCTGGAAGGCGCGGGCAACGTCAAATCCATCGTCTGCCCGTATCACGCCTGGACCTACAACTTGGATGGCGCGCTCCGTGGCGCACCGGCAATGAGCCAGAACGCCGAGTTCAGGCGCGGCGACTACTGCCTGCCGCAGATCCGCTGCGCTGTCTGGCAGGGGTTCGTGATGATCACGCTCTCCCAAGACGCCCCCGACCCGGCCGAGCACTATGCCGAGGTCAGCGACATGATCGGCGACTTTGACATGGGCGCGTACACCGGATTGTTCCACGAGACCCATGTCTGGGACACCAACTGGAAGGTGCTGGCTGAGAACTTCATGGAAAGCTACCACCTGCCGGTCTGCCACGCGGGCACGATCGGGCACGTCTCGAAGCTCGAGGAGATGGACTGCCCGCCGGGCCTGCCCAGCTTCAACTACCACTACATCCTGAAGGACGAGAGCTTCAGGCTGGCCGTTGCACACCCGTCGAACACGCGGCTCACGGGCGACTGGCGCCGCACGACCATCCTGATGGCGATCTACCCCTGCCTGCTCGTCACGCTGACCCCGGGCTATTTCTGGTACCTCAGCCTGCACCCGCTGGCGCCGGGTCGGGTGCACATCACCTATGGCGGCGGGCTCAGCCCCGACTTCATGGGCGATCCCGAAGCGGCCGAGATGTTCCGCAATGCCAAGGCCCTGCTGGACGACGTGCAGGTCGAGGACAAGGGCTGTACGGAAAAGGTCTACAAGGGGCTGTCGTCGGATCTGGCCCGGCCGGGACACCTCAGCCATCTGGAACGCCCAATCTACGACTTCGCAACCTATCTCGCTGGGCGACTGGGCGGCTGATCCTGACCGCTGCCCGACGCCCGCGGGGGCGAATGCACAGGCGACCACGTGCCCGGGTTGACCCCCCGGCTGCTGCGGGGCAAGCCTGCGGGCGGGCGGCCAACGCCCCGGAGTGATCAAGGCCCAATGACAGACGACGCCCCGGATCTGCGCGCGCGTTTCCTTGCGGGGATGAGCCACCTTGCTGCCACGGTGAACGTCGTCACAACTGATGGGCCGGCCGGGCGTGCGGGCGTCACGGTCTCGGCCATGTCATCGGTCAGCGCCGACGCGCCGAAGCCGACGCTGCTGGTCTGCGTCAACAGCAACGCCAGTGCGGCGCCCTTCATCGTGGAGAACGGGGTTTTTTGCGTGAACGTGCTTCGCGATGACCAGAGCTACATCTCCGATGCATTTGCCGGACGGTTCCGCGAGCATCTTGCCGACAAGTTCGATTGCGCGCCATGGGCTCCTATGGTGACTGGCGCACCCCGCGTCCGGGATCCGCTGGTCGCCTTTGATTGCCGCATCGTTTCGACCGATATGGTGGGCACGCACCATGTCTTCTTCGGCGAGGTCGAGGATGTTTTCATTGCCGAGCGCGGCTCACCGCTGATCTATGCGCGGCGCGCCTATGGCCAGGCGGCCCCAATCGAGACACCGGAGACCATTGGCGCGGGGCGTGACCGTGCTGCCAACCGGTTCACGCTCGCTTGCTTCTACACGATCAGCGCCTTCAACCTGCCAGGGCTCTTCCGACGCCTGGTGGATACTGCCCCGGACGTCGAGGTCGAATTGATCGAAGGCGATCAGTCCCGCATCGCGGGCGCGCTTCTGGCGGGCGAGGCGGATCTGGGTCTCATGTATGCCGAGGGCGCGCAGCTCTCCGGGCTGGAGGCCATCCGGCTGGCCGAGCGTGTGCCCTACGTGCTGCTCCCGGCCGAGCATTCGCTTGCCGCGCAGGACACCGTGTCCGCATCTGACCTGGCCGACCAGCCTATGGTCCTGCTGTCAACGCCGCCCAGCCCAGACTACTTTCTGTCCGTCCTGCGGGATCAGGGGGTCGAACCCCGCGTGGCCTGGCGCTCGGGGGTTATCGAGACCGTGCGCGGTCTCGTCGCCGCGAGGCTCGGCTATTCCATCCTCGCCAGCCGCCCTGCGAGCGATATCAGCTATGCGGGCGCGGGTCTGGCGGCCCGGCCCCTCTCGGGTCCGGTGAGGCCCAGCCACCTGGTGCTGGTGCATCGCTCGGGCGAGACGTTGGGGCGCGCGGCGCAGCAGTTCCGGCAGGTCTGCGGGGCAGAATTCGGCATCGACATCGGGTGAGGGGAACCATGGCACACCAGCGGATACGTCCATTCAACACGCGCGAGACCTATCCCGAACAGCGGCTCGACAACGATCTGGCGCAGGCGGTCGTCACGCGGGGACAGACAGTCTGGTTGCGCGGCCAGTGCCCGCAGGAGCTTGACGGCGGCGCAAACGTCGGCATCGGGGATGCCGAGGCGCAGGCGCACAAGGTCATGCAGAACATCCGCCAGCTGATCGAGGAGGCGGGCGGCGAGATGGCCCATCTGGTCAAGCTGGTGGTCTATTTGACCGACGTTCGTCACCGCGAGACGGTCTACCGCGTGATGGGCGAATACATCCGCGGCGTCCACCCCGTTTGTACGGGGCTGGTGGTCGTGGCGCTGGCGCGGCCGGAATGGCTGGTCGAGATCGACGCAACAGCCGTGATCCCGGACTAGAGCAAAAACGGATCTGATTGGATCAATCAGATCCCAGGATTTTGCTCAAACATATGAGTCTGGACCAAGATTCTTTTTCAACCTGAGTCAGGTTGAAACGATTTTGGTCTAGCGCCTTGCTGGATCTCTCGTATCCTCAGGCGTAGCGCAGGCGTTGGTTGATGCCGAGGGTCTTGGCCTTCTCCAGCATATAGGCCCCGAGCGCGATATCCGAGGTGGCGAGACCCCGGTGCCAAAA
>JBCCDA010000129.1:0-9569 GCA_039033215.1 Pseudomonadota bacterium
AACACAGGTGGCGGTTCTGGGCCTCGGCGTCATCGGCACCCTGACGGCCGAAGCACTGGTCCGGACCGGTTTTCTCGTCTCAGGATGGGCGCGATCGCCCAAGAACATCCCCAAGGTCGATTGCCACCATGGGCACCAGGCTCTCGAACGGGTGCTGGCCAACGCCGACTATGTCTGCTCGATTTTGCCGTCCACATCGGCGACGGCGGGGCTCTTCAACGCCGAGCGACTGGCTCAGATGAAGCCCGGTGCGACACTGATCAACGTGGGCCGTGGCGACTTGATCGACGATACAGCGCTTCTCGCAGCCCTCGATCGGGGACAACCTGCGCATGCCGTTCTGGACGTCTTCCGCCAGGAGCCGCTACCTTCCGAGCACCCCTTCTGGGCGCACCCGGGCGTCACGGTCACGCCGCATGTATCGGGATGGCGGATCGACGATTCGATCGAGGACGTTGCCCGCAACTACCAGCGCCTGGCCGCAAACCAGCCGCTCCTGAACGAAGTTGATCGCGAGGCAGGATACTGATGTCGCAACCCACCCGCGATTTTATCGGCTACGGCGGCACCCCCCCAGCAGGTGAATGGCCTGGCGGTGCCCGGCTCGCTGTCAACTTCTGCATCAACTACGAGGAAGGCGGTGAACGTTCGGTTCTCAACGGCGATGACGGGTCCGAAGACCGCCTGTCGGACGCCCGTGTCATCCGCCGGATCGGCGCGCGCGACCTCAACGCCGAGTCCAGCTACGAATATGGCGCCCGCGTCGGCTACTGGCGGCTGTTAAGCGCTTTCACGGACCGCAACCTTCCAGCGACCGTCAACCTTGTCGGCCTCGCGGCGCAGAAGAACGCGCAGGCTCTGCGCGCCATGATCGATGCCGGGTTTGACCTTCAGCCGCACGGCTGGCGCTGGATCAATCAGGATACGCTCTCCGAGGAGGACGAACGAGAGGCCATCGCCGCCGAGATCTCCCAGGTCGAGGCACTCACGGGCCAGCACCCATTGGGCTACTACGCGGGCCTGCCCTCGCGAAACACCCGGCGCCTGATCGTCGAGGCGGGTGGTTTTCTCTACGACTCGGATGTCTACAACGACGATCTGCCCTACTGGTCGCCGGACTACCCGGGCCTCCTGCTGATCCCCTACTCACTGGACACAAACGATTCCCGCTTCGGCAGAGCCGAGGCCGCCTATCAGGTCGGTTCGGAATTCGTCGAGTACATCCTCGACAGCGCGAATGTCCTGTTGGCTGAAGCAACGTCAGGACCCAGCCCCCGCATGATGACCGTGGGGCTTCATGCCCGGCTGCTGGGTCGCCCCGGACGCATCGGGGCGCTCCACCGAATTCTTGATGATCTGATGGCACGCGAGGGCGTCTGGATCTGCCGGCGCGGGGACCTCGCCCGGCACTGGGCGGGGCTGCATCCGGATCCTCGTCTCTGATCGTTCGCATTTTCATCGAATGTTAGGAAAACGGGATTAGACCCGCGCCTGTCCTTGGACTTCATGGCGCCTGGGCCGCGACGGCGGTCTCATGCCACTGGCGCTGTTGCACTGGCCCTTCAACCGGGCGCCCGTCTGCCTCTTGTCACAGGGGCACAAGACCACCGCCAGCGGCATCCCGATGCCAGGCACTTCCCTGACCGAGCCATTCAAGTCCCAGCCCGGCCTCCACGGCCACGGCGGCGCAAACCCGTGCTTCCGCCTATCCGCCATGGTGCAAACATCCGCCATAGGCGTCCCTCCCTGACAGGGAGGCCAGGAGGGGTAGATGCACAGGAATCCGAGGGCGCCAGCCCGAGGTCCATTGACCTCGCCTACTCCGCCGCCTCGGTCACCATGATACCCTCCAGCTTCGGCATCAGCGACAACAGCTCCTGCGTGTAGGGATGCTCGGGCCGCTCGAACAAATCCTCGGTCGCGGCCACTTCCAGCAGTTTGCCGTGGCGCATCACCCCCACCCGGTCGCACATCTGGCGGATCACCGGCAGATCGTGGCTGATGAACAGCATCGTCAGCCCCAACTGCTGCTGCAGGTCCTTCAGCAGGTTCAGGATCTGCGCCTGGATCGAGACATCCAGCGCCGAGGTCGGCTCGTCACAGATCAGGAACCGCGGCCGGGTCGCCAGGGCCCGCGCGATCGAGATGCGCTGGCGTTGCCCGCCCGAGAATTCGTGCGGAAAGCGCTGCGCCGCCGCCGCCCCCAACCCGACCACCTCCAACAGATCCTCGACGATGCTGGTCGCCTCGGCCTTCGAGGACGCGAGCCCGTGAAAATGGATGGGCTCGGCCACGATGTCGCGCACCCGCATCCGCCCGTTGAGGCTCGAGAACGGATCCTGAAACACCATCTGCATCTGACGGCGATAGGGTGCTGCCTCCTTGCGGGTCCGGAGCGACGTCAGGTCCGTGTCGCCGAACCAGATCCTGCCCCCCGTCGGCTGATAGATCCCCGTGACCATCCGCGCGACCGTGGACTTGCCCGAACCCGACTCGCCCACCAGCCCGAAGACCTCGCCCGTGTTGATCCCGAAGCTCACCTTGTCGACGGCATCGAGGTAGCGACGCTTGGATTTCCACATGCTGCGCTGGGTGGTGAACCGCATCGCGGCCGCTTCCAGCCGCACCAGTTCGGCGTGGCCCTGCCCAAAGTCGCGGGCCTGCCCCAGCCAGTGCTGCGAGAGATCGAAATCCTCGCCCAGCTCGGTCGCGTCCTCGATGTAGGTGACCAGCGGGAAGCGGTCGACCTTGCGGTCGGGACGCGGCACGGCCGAGATCAGCGAGCGCGTGTACTCATGCTGCGGCGCACCCATGATCTGGGCGGTCGCCCCCGTCTCGACGACGCGTCCACGGTACATCACGGCCACGCGGTCGGCGGTGTCCGCAATCACGCCCATATCGTGGGTGATCAGGATCATCCCCACCTGACGGTCGCGGCAGAGACCCTTCATCAGATCAAGGATCTGCGCCTGGACGCTGACATCCAGCGCCGTCGTCGGCTCGTCGGCGATCACCATCTCGGGTTCGGCACAGAGCGCGAGGGCGATCACCACCCGCTGGCGCATGCCCCCGGAGAACTGGTGAGGGTACTGCTTGATACGGATCGACGGGTCGGGGATGCCCACCGCATCCAGGAGCTCGACGGCACGCCGGGAGGCCTCCGCCTCCCCGCACTTGAGGTGGAAATCGATCGTGTCGACGAGCTGGCGTTCCACCGTCTTCAGCGGGTCCAGCGAGGTCAGCGGGTCCTGGAAGATCATCCCGATCTTGCGGCCCCTGAGCGCGCGTTTCAGGCCGTCCGGCAGATCATCGATCCGCTCGCCCCTGAGGTAGATCTCGCCGCCCGCAACGCGTCCCGGCGGCTCCAGAAGCCCGATCACCGCATTGCCGATGGTGGATTTTCCCGCGCCGGATTCCCCCACGATGCCGAGGATCTCGCCAGGTTCCACGGTGATGGTCAGGTCCTTGACGGCGACCACATGACCGCGGCGTGAGGGAAACTCGACCTTCAGGCCGCGTACATCGAGGAGGCTCATCGCAGGTTCCTCATCGCAGCTTCGGGTTCAGGGCGTCGCGCAACCAGTCGCCCAGAAGGTTGATCGCCAGCACCAGCAGCACCAGTGCGATGCCGGGGAAGATCGTGATCCACCACTCACCGCTGAAGAGATAGTCGTTGCCGACGTTGATCAGCGTCCCGAGACTGGGCGTCGTGGGCGGCACACCAACCCCCAGGAACGACAGCGTCGCCTCGGTAATGATCGCAATTGCCAGGTGGATCGTCGCAATGACCAGAACCGGGCCGGTGACATTCGGCAGCACGTGGCGCCACAGGATCAGCCCAGGGCCCATGCCGATGACACGGGCGGCCTGCACATACTCCTTGTCGCGTTCCACCATGGTCGAGCCGCGCACCGTCCGGGCGTATTGCACCCAGCCCGAGATCCCGATTGCGAAGATCAGGACATAGAAGGCGATCTCGTCGTGGTGCTGGCGGTCGATGATCGCACGCGCCACCCCATCGATCAGCAGCGCAATCAGAATGGCGGGGAACGTCAGCTGAATGTCGGCGACCCGCATGATGAACGCGTCCAGCCGTCCGCCGACATAGCCGGAAATCAGGCCGAGGCCGATCCCCAGGACCAGGCTGAACAGGACAGATGCAATGGCGACGATCAAGGAGATGCGCGCGCCGTAGATGATCGTCGACAGCACGTCCCGGCCCTGGTCGTCGGTGCCGAGCCAGAAGACCTCGCCCCCGAAACTCTCCTCTCCCGGTGCCATGAACGAGTTCATGATGTCCAAAGAGGCCAGATCGAACGGGTCGTGAGGGGCCACCCACGGGGCGAAGACGGCCGCAAAGAACGTCGCGATCAGGAAGATCGCAGACAGAACGACAACGGGCGAGCGGGTGAACGAATACCAGATGTCGCCCTGGAAGAACTGCTTCAGGCGGCTCGTACGGGTCTCGGACGCGGAGGTGTCAGCCATCTCAGTGCCCCCCCGCCCGGTCGGTCCGCAGCCTCGGGTCGACCGCGAAGTAGAGAAGATCCACGACCAGGTTGATGACCACGAAGAAGAACGCAATCAGCACGAGGTACGCGGCCATGACAGGGATATCGACCTCACCCACCGCCTGGATGAACATCAGTCCCATTCCGGGCCACTGGAAGACCGACTCCGTGATGATGGCGAAGGCAATGATGCTGCCCAACTGCAGCCCGGTGATCGTGATCACCGGCACCAGCGTGTTCTTGAGCGCGATCTGGAAGTGCACATAGCGGTCCGGGAGACCGCGCGCGCGGCCGAACTTGACGAAATCGGTGCGCAGGACCTCGAGCATCTCGGCCCGGACCAGCCGCATGATCAGCGTCATCTGAAAGAGCGCGAGTGTGATCGCGGGCATGATCAGACTGCGCAGACCGTCCCAGGTGACAAGACCGGTGGTCCACCACCCGACCTCGACCACGTCGCCGCGTCCAAACGTCGGCAGCCAGCGCAGGATCACGCCGAAGAGCAGGATCAAAAGAATGCCGATCAGAAACGTCGGCAGGGATATCCCCATCAGCGACAGGGTCATGAAGGCCCGACTGAGCATGCCGTATCGTCGGAGCGCCGTGTAGACGCCCATCGGAATGCCGACGGCGATGGCGAGGATGGCCGACACCAGCGCCAGTTCCATGGTGGCGGGCAGACGCTCGGCGATCAGATCGCTGACAGGCCGGCGGTGCTGATAGCTGTAGCCGAACTCGCCCTGGGCGGCGTTCGCCGCGAACACCCCGAACTGGACCAGGAACGGGTCGTTCAGGCCCAGATCTTCACGAAGCTTGGCTCGGTCTTCTAAAGAAGTGTCCTGGCCAACCATGTTGTTGATCGGATCACCGACGAAACGAAACAAGGCAAAGGCAATCAGGGCGACCGTCAGCATGACGACGACCGACTGCACCAGCCGCATGGCAATGAAACCGATCATGGCGCCCCCAAAGCACGAAGGGCGGGCGCGCGGCCCGCCCCCCGGCGTTTCTCGTCAGGTCAGTTGTTGACCATTACGTAGCGCAGGTCGAGCACGTTGTCCGGGCGCTGCACGACGCTGACTTTCTCGGACACGCCCCAGCTCAGCGGCTGCTGGTGCAGCGGGATGTGGCCCACTTCCTTGGCGTGGATCTCGAAGGCCTCGTTGATCATCGCCTGGCGCTTGGCCTGATCGGTCTCGCCCTGGATCAACTTGGTCAGCTCGGTGACGCGCTCGTTGCAGTAGCCACCAAGGTTGAAGGCGCCCATGCCGTCGACACGGCAGGACATCAGCGCGCTCAGCGGGTTGTGGCTGTCGAAGGTCGACGGCGTCCAGCCCAGCAGGAAGAACGAGGTGTCATAGTTGTTCTGGGCCAGCACCTTGCCGAAGTACTTGGACTTGGTCTGAGCCAGCAGATCCACCTTCACGCCGATCCGCGCCAGCATCGAGGCTGCCGCCTGGCAGATCTTCTCGTCGTTGACGTAGCGGTCGTTGGGGCAGTCCATCGTGACTTCGAAGCCGTCCGCGTAGCCCGCCTCGGCCATCAGGGCCTTGGCCTTCTCGACGTCATAGCCGGGCCGGGCCGTATTCAGCCCTGAATCGAAGCCGTTCACAGCAGGCGCGACCATCAGGCCCGTCGGCTGGGACGAGCCACGCATGACCTTCTCTTTGATGGCGTCGATGTTGATCGCCATCATGAAAGCCTGGCGGACACGCACGTCCTTGAACGGGTTGGCCCCCTTGATGTTGGAATAGAGCAGCTCGTCACGGTCCTGGTCGAAGCCCAGAAAGATCGTCCGGGCCTCAGGGCCTGCCAGCGGCTTCACGCCGGAGGCACCTTCAAGACGGTCCCAATCCTGAACCGGCACCGGGTAGACCATGTCGACATCGCCCGAGATCAGGGCCGCGACGCGGGTCGCGTCCTGGCTGATCGGCGTGAAGATCGCCTCGGTCACGTTGCCGGGCATCTCACCCCAGTAGTCGGGGTTGCGGGTCAACACGGTCTTCACACCGGTCTGACGCTCGGAGAGCATGAAGGGACCTGTGCCGTTGGCGGCCAGGTTGGCCGGGTTGCCCTCGTCGCCACCCTTGACGTTGGTCGCCTCCAGCGCGCCGACTTCCTCGGCCCACTCCTTGTCCATGATGTAGAAGATCTCGAGCTGGTTCACCAGGATCGGATCGGGGGCGGGGGTGTGGATGTCGATGGTAAGCTCATCGACGATCTCGTACTTCTCGATCAGCCCGGCGACGACCTTCATGTCCGAGCCTTCGGTGGCGATCCGGTCGATCGAGAAGGCCACATCAGCCGAGGTCAGCGGGTTGCCGTTGTGGAACTTCACGCCTTCCCTCAGCTTGAAGCGCCAGACGGTCGGCGAGATGTTCTCCCAGTACTCGGCCAGCGCGCCGACGGTCTCCATGTTCTCGTTGCGGATGACCAGGCCTTCGTAGATGTTGCGCTGGAAGCCCAGCGTCATCGTCTCGAACAGCCCGTGCGGGTCCATGGTCTGCACATCGCCCTGGAAGCCCCATCGGAACGTCTCGGCGCTGGCCGAGCCTGCGATCAGCGCTGACACAGCTACCGCGCACGAAAGTCGCTTGAATGTCATGTTTCTCTCTCCCTGGTTGCCGCGGCCCCTGCCGACGGCGTATCCTGCACTGCATCATTAAGGCCACATTCCGGGTTGGCAAGCCTTCGTGACCATGCGCATTGGCACCAGACGGAACCATAAGGAAGAGCCCCTACATGCTCCATCGTCTCGCCCTCGTAGCGGTCCTCGCGGCACTCCCCGCCCAGGCCGAGACGCCCGACATTGCCGAAATCGTCGCCAAGGCAGGCTGCCCGAAGTGTGATCTGGCCCGTGCCAGCCTGCGCGCGATCGAGATTGCCGGAGCCGATTTCTCGGGCGCCGATTTGGTGGAGGCCGACCTCAAGGGCGCTGTCCTTGAGGACGCGGTCTTCACGGGCGCCCGGATGCAGCGCGTCGAGATGGAGCGCGCACAGCTCGCCCGCGCCGACTTCAGCAATGCACGTCTGCGCGATTCCGATCTCGAGAAGGCGGGACTTGCCGAGGCCATCTTCGAGAACGCCGATCTTCGGGACGCGGATCTCGCCAACGCCGATCTGCAGGGCGCCAGACTGGCCAACGCCGATCTGCGCGGCGCCTACCTGCGCCGCGTCAACGCGGGGGACGCCGACTTCTTCAAGGCGCTGCTTGACGGGACCGATCTAGAGCGCGCCGTGATCATCAATGCCAACTTCATCGAGGCCCGGCTCCAGGGCGCCGATCTCGACCGCGCCAATGCGCAAGGCGCCTCATTCCGGGAAGCGGATCTGCGCCGCGCCCGCCTCTCCAGCACGAGCTTGGTCGGAGCCGACCTGCGCGGGGCAGATCTGGAGGACGCGCTGATGCGGCGCACGAACCTGTCGGGCGCCGATCTGCGTGGCGCGCGCGGGCTCGAACCTCAGCAACTTGCGCTGGCCTGCGGCGATGCGGAGACAAGGCTGCCGCAAGGTTTGCAGATCCGCCTCTGCGGGTCCGACGACCGGGAGTGACGACCGCTCAGGCGGCTTTGATGTTTGAGCGCTGGATGTGGTCGAGGTTGGCCCCTTCCACGCGAATCAGCCGGGTCGAATCCTCGCGGGTCGGGGAATGGACCGCACCGATACCGTAGAAATGGGCATCTCCCGGGACGAGCGTGTAAGTCTTTACCGGCTCAACCAGGAAAGGCCCCTCGCCGTCGCCGGAGACGATCTTCCAGTCCGTCATCGCCGTGGTCCCTGTCGCCTGGCCGTAAATCGCCCAGCTTGCCCCGTGGTCGTGGGGACCGCTCTCTGCCGCGCCCTCGTAGACGTGCCCGCAGATGCAAAAACCCAGATCGGGGTCCTCGTAGAGCACCTCGCGCGGGTGCTCGCCCTCGGCCCTGTCCGGCAGGTGGCGGGCCACGAACGCCTCGTCGCCGAGCGCCTTGGACACCGAGGCACAGAGCGTCGCGGCGACATCCGAGACCTCGCCCGCACGCAAAATGTCAGACAGTTCGGCGGCAAGCGCCTCGAGTGTTACGGTCATGGCAGCGTCCTCCTTGTGATGAGAGTAGCCCGAGCCGCCTCGCCTGGGCAACGCTGCGTGACACGCTTTCGGCGTCGGTCTACGGTCGGGCTCACCGCGGCGAGGAGACCACGATGACCACGACCCTTTTCACCAATGCGATGATGCTGGATGCCCGCTCGGACGCGCCGCTGGAAGGGGCCCTGCTGGTCGAGGACGGCCGGATCAAGGAGATTGGGCCGGGCCTGACCTCCCTGGCCGCGCGCATCGTGGACGTCGGCGGCAAGACCCTGATGCCCGGCCTGATCGACGCGCACGTCCATGTGAAGGCGGCGTCGCTGGACTTCGCCGCGATGGAGCGCACGCCCGTCAGCTATCTCCTCGGCCAGTCGGCACAGATCATGAAGGCGATGCTGCACCGCGGTTTCACCACGGTGCGTGATGCTGCCGGGGCGGATCGCGGCCTGGCCGATGCCGTTGACCACGGGCTTCTCGAAGGCCCGCGGATGCGGGTGCCGGGCCTCGCGCTCAGCCAGACCGGCGGGCATTCCGATCAGCGGCCCTTCACCGTGATGAGCCAGCCGACAGTCAACGAGATCCACAACTTAGGCGCCCAGTTCGGCCGCATCGCGGACGGCGTGGACGAATGCCGCCGGGCCGCGCGCGACGAGCTGCGCAAGGGCGCGCACCACGTCAAGATCATGGCGGGCGGCGGCGTCTCCTCCCCGTCGGACCCGATCGAAAACACGCAGTATTCCATGGATGAGCTTCGAGCGATCTGCGAGGAAGCAGCCGCCTGGCAGACCTATGCCATGGCGCACACCTACACGCCCGAGGCAATCGCCATGTCCGTCAACGCCGGTGTGCTGACCTGCGAGCACTGCAACCTGATCGACAAGCCCACCGCCGACCTGATGGCTTCGAAGGGCGCCTACCATGTGCCCACGAACATCACCTATTTCGCGCTCAACAAGCACGGCGCCGAATACGGTTTCCCCGCCGTATCGATCGAG